>JAMCSO010000001.1 GCA_023379075.1 Candidatus Martarchaeota archaeon
TCGAGAAAGGAGAGCTCAGACAAAGAGCCTATCCTTTTAGCTATGAACCCTGTCTCTCCATGTATTGTATCTGGAAGTCTTATGAGGTGTGAGGTGTCATTTGTCACATTTCCGTCTATCCTATCACTCTGTATGACTGCCTCTTTCTTAAGCACATCCTTCCAAAATTCCGACTTGTTCTTTATGCTTATCATATCCCAGTTCCCGGAGCGTATGCCCATCTCAACGAGCGATCTGTTTTTGTAAAGCTTCTCAGCCATCTGCTTGCTCATACCGAGAGCCTGCATCGCCTCAGGTCCCTTATTGAGCTTCGATATGAAGTTCTTGGCTATCTTTCCAGGCCACCCTTTCTCCTCTGGCCTCGGCCCTATAAGCCTCTTCCCCCTCTTTCCTGAATCTGGGAAGATCTCTTCTGAATCAATTCCATTTCCAGATATGTAATCGCTTATCTGTTTCCGTTCATTCTTATCAAGGCCCAGTACGTCCTCTCTATTTATGTGTATGTGGTATCCCCTGTTCCCGCTAAAATTTATTATCATCTCGCTCTCTGAGAATCCAAAATCTGGAATCAGGAAGTCTTCTATTAATTTTATCGCTTCGCCTTTCACTGCCTCAAGGCAGATCTTGCATATCCATCCCTTACCGTGCTCTTTCTTACAAGGAATATCCATATCTGTAGCATCAAGATCAAATACCAGTTCGGACCCCTGCCAGTTCTTTTTTTCCATCGGCCTTCCTGCAGGAAATTCATAGTATGCAGAGGAATAAGAGAGATACGGCGGAGCATTATCTACAAGATATCTCGATAGCTCCTGAATGCTCCTGAATGAAAGATGCCTCACCTTTATCTTTGACTCAAACGTTCCATAAGCAAATTCTCTCTTATCAACTCGGTCAACGCTAAGGACTGCTCTCCTGTAATAATCCCTTATCAGGGAAGAGATCATCCTGTCAGAGTTCTCATCTCGCATAATAATCAATGCCTCTCAAAGAATAAAATGATTCGGGTGCAGCAGCATAGTTCTAAAAATTGGCAGCTGATATGTAATAATGCGTGAATAAAATGATCGCTGAAAGATTTTATGAGAAGCTCGGTGGCGCAGCATTTTTCATAGGCTCTGTGCAGTTCCTTCTTGCAATTGCAATAACAGAAATGCTTAATCCGGGATACGATGTCTTGCAAATGCCAGTTAGCGATCTCGGAGTGGGCAACTTCTCAGGTCTGTTCAACCTCTCAATAATCATGTATGGCATTGCAGGGATCATCGCTTCATACTTCATATACAAAAAGACGAGAAGCATTCCCTTTTCCCTCGCCCTTTCTATAGCAGGGATAGGAACATGTGCAATAGGGATAGTCACAGAGTACTTTGGATCGCTACACATACTCTTCTCTGGCATAGCCCTGACTTTCGGCGCAATGGCTGCAATAATCCTTTCCAGGAATCTGGGCAAGCCGCTTGCATATTACAGCATCGCCACAGGCATCACAAGCCTCACCGGCCTCCTGTTTTTCATAACAGGAACATACCTCGGAATAGGCAATGGCGGCATGGAGCGTATGGCAATATATCCTCTTCTTCTCTGGGCAGGAGTGATCGGTTCAGTAATGCTTGCAAAGAATGGAACGATAAGGAAAAGCAAATAATTCATATATTGGCAATAACTATCATTATCATAAGCATTATGACTGCAGCAGCATAAGACTGGGAAGCCTCGTAAGGTATGCTCAGCACAAGCGTTCTTACCACTATCTCAGAGACATAATACACCAGGGCAATAAACAGCACAAACGTTATGATGAGATCTCTCTTCCTTGCCTTTTTCTTAGCTTCATTTTCCTTTGATAAAGCCACCATCAGCATTATGTAGAAGAACATGATCGCTCCTCCAATTCCATTCACAAGATATAATGGGTTGAGTATGTCGTAGTTTATGTTGCTCAGCGATACAACAAAAAAAATCGCAGAGAAGAATAATATTGCGCGTTTCTTGACATATTCTGGGATAATCTTCTTCATAATCATGCGAACCTGTTTAATATCGCAAGTATCGTGCCGAAAATTATGTGCACGTTATTGGTTGCGTAGGGGGTGCCGAGCTTTGTCACATATCCGTATAGCTGGAGCATGAAGCTTGCGAGAAGGAGTACAATGATGACATTGTTTTGTCTCTTAAGCCTATTCAGCGAGACATCATTCCATCGGACTACAACTACATATATTATAATGATGCATACAACCATGGTTCCAATATAATCAATGATGGAAATTGGGTCTGCAATACCCTCTCCCCAGAAATCCGTCGCAAGAGTTGCGCATATGAAAAATACTGAGAGGGCGAAAGGTATGAATCTCCTGCCAAGCTCCTTCCTCCTAAGTCTTTCAGAATTCAACTCATCTCCCCAAGAATGCATTTATCATCATTATCGCGAACATCAGCAGTGCGACAGCAGGATAATTAATATTCGCATCCATGACAAAGATCACAAAAATCTCGAGAGAGAGGCCGAATGCAAGCAATACTATTACTGCATCAATAATGATTCTTTCTGGCTTCTTCTTTGCCTTGGTGAGAAGTCCCACCACAAAGAGCAGGGATACTGCTACAAGGAAATCTACAATAAGAAGCCCAAGGCTCTGTATGTCTGCGTTAATGTCCTCTGCCTGCGCCAGTAAGAGTATGAACGAGAAGAAGATTATGGCTCTCCTGGCAGCTCCATATGATAAAATCCTCCTTCCCATCAAACATACCTGTTTAGTATTGCTAAGGCAAGTCCAAGTATCACCTGGACATTGCCGACTGCGTATTGCGTATTCAGATCCCTGTAATAGCCGTACAGCTGGAACGCGACAGCCATAGCCATCATAACTACAACTGCATCATTCTGACGCGAAAGTTTCCTTGCGTTCTTCTCATTCCAATTGATGAGTATGAAATAAATTATCAATATGGTTATAAGCAGGGTCCCGACATCTCCGACAAGCATGCTAAAATCAGATGTACCTATCCCCCAGAAATCAGTGAAGATTGTAGCTATTACGAAAAGCATTGAGAGGGAAAAGAAGACATACCTTCTCTCAACCTCAAGCTCAACGCCTTTCATACAATCATCAAACAAACCTGTTTATTATCATGAGAACTACTGCGGCCATCCCTGCCATCGTATAATTGACGTTCTGCGTCCTCATCACCACTCCTATAATCTCAAAGAGAAATGCCAATAATGAGAAGAGGAGTATGAGGTTGTTCCTAAGGCTGACAGTACCTTTCTTCCTGCTCTTTCTTGTAAACATTACTGCGATTATTATCAGAGCGACAAAGATCGCGACTCCAATCGAGTCTATTATCTCTCTTGCATTTAAGACATTGTTATTTATGTTCTGAAGCTCTATAACAAACAATATAATAGAGAAAAACATCCACATCTTGAGGCGTGCCGCCTCTGGAATCATGCTCTTCAAAGAATCCCCTCACAAGTACCTGTTTACCATTGCCATTATCAGCCCGAACATTACCTGGATGTTGCTGCCAACATAAGCAGTATCTTTCTTGACGTAAAAACCTATCGCTTCTATTACTAATCCTATGACAACTATAACCAGCAGGATATCGTTCTGCCTGACAAGGCTATCCAGCCTCTGGTCCTTCCAATTCATTATTATCAGTATCACTGCTATTATTGATATCAAAAGTGCTCCAACATCATAGATAAGATATGAACTTATTCCAGATTCTCCCCACCAATTGCTTAGAAATGTTGCAAGGATCAATAGCAATCCCAAAAAGAGGAAGACATACCTTGTAGCTATCTCAGAATCCTTCGTACGTTTTGCCATACTTATACCAACCCAATAGTCCCACAAAGTTGCATTGCGATGCCCTCAGGATCTCCTTCCACCTTTCTTAAAGTAAGATACAACTGCTGATATTATTAAAAGTATTGCAGACATCATGACGACTTCCCTAAATCCCTGCATGTATGCATTGCCTATTGCCTCAGGGAAGAATGTCAGGCTCGTTATTTTGCTTATTGTGCTTCCTGAAAGTTTGGCTGTTACCTCTGGAAGACCTGAAAGTATTGATGATACTGGGTTATATCCGAGAAGAGCTGAGAATAGGGCTTCTGTGGGGCTGATTGAAGATACATATGGTATAATGCTACTTGGCGCTCCAGAAGCGTGTAGTGTAGATGACAAAGCACTGGGGAGGGCTCCTCCCATCGTTGTGAATATTATTGCAAAGTAAAGAGGAAAGCTTACTGCCATGGCGCAATTAGTTATCGTGGTTCTCATCCCAGATGCGGCGCTTCTCCTCTTTCTTGGGACAGAGCTCATTATGTCAGCAGTGTTAGGTGAAGAGAAGAGGGCCATCCCTGCTCCTATTATAAAGAGAGCCGGGACAAACCATATATAATTGAAATTGTATGGCATTATAATCAGCAATAGAAATCCAAAAGCTGTGGCCAGTAGCCCGCCAATTGTGAATATCCTGCCACCATATTTGTCTGAGAGATAGCCGCTCACAGGGCCCATTGCAATAAATGCAAGCATGAAAGGCATTGTATAAATGCCAGACCAGAAGGGGGTAGATGCATACGAGTAGCCATTGAGAGGGAGCCAGATGCCCTGGAAGAGCATAATCAGGACAAGAATCAGACCCTGCCTTGTCAAAGAGACAATGAAAAGTGAGAAGTTGCCTGTCCAAAAGTCCCTTATCTTAAATAACGAGATGTCAAACATTGGTTCCTTAACCCTCTTCTCAATCAGTACAAATATACCAAGAGCCAGAATCCCGATTATTATGCTTCCTATGACAAAAGGATTTGTCCACCCCTCATTAGAGGTTCCATAAGGCACAAGGCCATATGTTATACCTATTAATATAAGCAGCAGACTTATAACGAAGACAAGGTTGCCTATCCAGTCTATGTGTATCTTGGATCTTTTCATAGTCTCCTTTAACGAGATATATGACCAGATTATTCCTATCATCCCAAATGGAATATTGATTATGAATATAAGGTTCCAGCTTATGCTTGCAAAGAGCCCTCCCAAAAACAATCCAAGTATTGTACCTGCAACGCTTGATATCTGGTTGAGACCCATGGCCTTTCCTCTTTCCCTGATCGGGAAGTAATCTGTTAATATTGCCGGACCATTCACCATAAGCAGCCCTCCTCCGACAGCCTGCACCATTCTATATATTATAATCTCAAGGATGCCTGCATCTCCCTTTATTGTTACAGCCGACAAGAGCACAGATGCTATAGTGAATATTACGAAACCCACATTGTAGAGCTTTACTCTTCCCAGCATATCTGACAATCTTCCGAATGTCACTACCATAGTTGCAGTCACTATAAGGTAACCAGTTATCAACCATATTATGTAAGAAATAGCGTCAGGAGCTCCAGCGTTGAATTGGAATGCGTTGAATATGGCTGGCATCGCCACTATTATCATTGTGATATTCATTGTGCTTAAGAGTGTGGAAAGGATGGTGTTAGATAATGCAACCCATTTTTCTTTCATCCCAAACCAACTAGCATCTAATTTGATATAGAATCCATATAAACATATAAAATGTTTTGTATGCTACTCCTCTGTAACTTCTCTTTCTACAGGCTGCTGTTCATCCTCCCTTTCCTCTTCCCTGAATAGGCTTTCATACCTTCCTTCAATGATCTTCTCAAGGGATCTCTTAATCTCTTCCTTTTCTCTTCCTGTTATATCGCTAAGATCCGAAGAGAGCTGATTGACATACCTCATTATCGTCTTGTACTTTGATTCCTGGAGGTTCCTATTCCTAATTCCGCGTATGTACTTGTTTATGTTTCTGGCGCAGTCCATAACTGCAAGTTTGATCTCATCTATTATCTCTTCTTCTTGCGCTATCGCTTGTTTCCCAACTCCGGAATAAGGTATGTAAACGCCAGAGACATTAACGAATACACTGACAGGCTCCTCGTCAAAATTGCTTATGCCATATCTTTTCCATTGTATTCCCTTCACTGCCTCTGTTATTGCGCAGCTCGATCCATCGAATAGCAATGGAACCTTGTTTGCAAACCTAAGAACGTTACCGCCAGCGCCCCCATCGCTGCCCATCTTTCCCGCTCCTCCTCCATAAGCTATGCCTGCCTCGACTACGAATGGTATGCCTCCACGGAAGACTCTTGGCTTTCTCTCTATCACGCTTATGAATTCAGGATTTAATATATTCTTTATTGCGACCTTAATCTGCTCCTCGCCTATTGGAGAAACCGAATCAAGCTCTGGGGCCATCCATTTGATTTTTTTGAATGCATCAACTATGCTCTCTGCATCTTCCCATCTAAGATTCCTGGGTTCTTTGTCAAGATCCAGGGATGGGACAAGTTCCTTAATCTCTGCGATCTTTCCCTGTGAAACTCTTGAGAATGTATCAATCAAGAATTGTGATATCTTCCTTCCAGTGCTCCTATGTGCAAATTCAAGGAGATCATTCGTACCTACTCCGAGAGGGTGTGGCTTTATAAGCTTCGGCTTCTTCGGCATTTCGTCAACAGCCCTTGGAAATACAACATCCTTTCCATCTGGCTCAACAAGCCTCAGGCTGATATGCGGGTTAGACAGGGCAGTCCTCTTAAGATATTCGTAAACCCCATGGTCGCTTCGTTCATACTTCACTTCACCGAATTCACCATATATTGACAGGCCCCTGCTTCCGTCACCAAGACTCTTAACATTATCTACAACTGGAGAATTGGTTTTTATATCAATGCTAATATCACATTCAAAGCTCTGCTTCCCCGTAGATGATATGACGTGGATCGGCTTTCCTGTAGTTATAAGCGCGAATAGAGTACATCCTGCAGCTCCGATACCCTGCTGGCCTCTCTGCTGTATGTATCTGTGGAACTTCGTTCCCGCAAGAACTCTCGCAAGAGCCTTTCCGACCATCTTTATTGGAATTCCAGGACCATTGTCCTTCACAAGGACACCGTACTTGCTCTCAGAGAGCTGCTTTATCTCGACTGATATATCGGGAAGTATGCCCGCTTCTTCGCATGCATCAAGGGAATTTGTCACGTATTCATGCACTATGGTTGTAAGCGATTTTACCTTTCCAGAGTAGCCAAGCATCTGACTGTTCTTCCTGAAAAACTCCGATATGGAATGCTCCTTGAATTCTGAAAATATCTCCTCAGCGCTAACATTAGATTCCGGCATTATAAACACCTTCTTTGCTCTTTCTTCGCTCATTTTCCATAAGCCTGTACGCCTTTTTATGCGTGCCTCCATTTATAAGAACCTGCACAGCAGCCATTGCTATTTCTATCTCCTGTATGGTTCCAATCAGGCTTATCCTGCTCCCATACACCGCAATGTCAGATCCGCTCACTGATTCGATATATATCTTTGTCTTGCCCTCTTTCCCTATAAGCCTGGCCTTTATTCTCCTGACCTGGTCTCTGTTCTTGAATAGCTCCTTTAAGCTTATGCTCTTCATAAAGTAATCCTCATCCAAGAGCTTCCTAGCAATTCTTATCTCAAAGCCCCTCCCAAATGCCTCTATCACTGCCCTTGCATTATACTCGTCATACGCCTCTCCTTCTATGGTAATCTCGTTGTCCTCTCCTTTGGCTATCTTGCATTTAAGCTCTTCTTCAAGCTTCTTTATGAACGCCCTATCCATTGTCTCGAATCTTTTTTGTGGTATCGATATCTGCTCCATACTCAATCTTCCTTCCCGCTCCGCTCTCTATCTAGTAGGCAGAATAATGATTGTCGCCAATCTTTTTATATTTATTTGTAGAATTCTTCTTTGATGCGGGCTTCTCGGGTCCATGCTATTCCTTATACGATAAAAGGGGAAGTTACACCTATCTAAGTAAGATTTAAATATCTTTCTAATTATAATATGATTCAATCGTGATTCTTTCATGCATGGACCATATGAGAATCATGATGTGAATAAAAGAATCATGGAATTGCGTGATTGTTGATCTTATGGCAAGACCTTCTGACCAAATGGAGAGAGAACTTGAAAAGCTCAAGGAAGAGCTCAAGCTTCTCAGCGTAAAGAAAGAGAATCCGCCACTAGATGCTGATTTATCAAACATTATAAAGTATATGATGGAAGAGAGGGAGAAGACTAACAAGCTCCTTGTAGGAATTACTGAAAGGATAAAGAAATTGGAAGAAGAGCTTGGAAATGCTACTTACGAAGAGAGCAACTCCTATTCTGTAATAGAAAACAGGGAGATCCCAATATCAGGCCTTGATGCCAAGATCCTCGGCTATGTGCAAGCCAAGGGAATGGCCTGCGCAGAAGATGTAAAGGTTTATATGAGATACAATGGAAAGAATGCAGCCTGCGCACGGCTGAATAAGCTCTGCAAAGACGGGCTTCTGGACAAGTTTCAATTAGGTCACAAAGTCTTTTACAAGTATGATGCTGGCAAGGCGACTAATACGCTTATAATCTCACCACCAGAATAGAGACATCTGGTATACCTGCCTTTTCCCCCAAAAGGCAGGCATCCTCCTTCTAAAAATAAGCGTGCCAGTTCTCCCTTTTTCAAAAGGGTTTTAAATTGGGGCGATAACATCTCAGGATGTTATTGCTCCTATAATAATTGCTATTATAAATCCCATTATCCCTAGAGCAAGAGCTCCAAGAAGCACTATTTTGAGTGTTCTGGTAAATGTATCAACATCTGGTCTATAGCTTACGCTCATAACATGCCTAGAATCAGAATAGAATCTCTTCAAAGAGCCAATTATGTCAAGCTTCATAAAAATCAGGCCTCAGCCATTCAGTCAAATATACCGTCTATGTTCACATCCCTGCTTTCCTCAAGCCTCTTCTTTATTCCGCGTTCAGTATATTCCGCGAATTCGACTCCGCCCATCACAACCATAACTTTGATTGCGCTCTTTTGCATTGACGGGTCTATTCTTGCTCCCCATTTAAGCATTGCATCCTCGCTGATCCTGCTAGCGACTTCCTGGAATACATTCTCAGCCTCTCTCAGCGTCAGGTCCTCTCCACCCACTATGTTTACTAATGCTCTCTTTGCAGTTGACATGTCAACATCGAGCAGTGGGCTCTTTAGGGTGTTTTCAACAGCCACAGCGGCTCTATCCGCATTCTGCGTAGAATTTGCCTCGCCTATGCCTATGACTGCATAGCCGGAGTCCTTCAGCACACTCCTTAGATCTGCGAAATCAAGGTTGACCATTCCTGGCTTTGTTACCATCTCTATTATGCCTTTTGTTGCATTTGAGAGAACCTCATCACTAATTCTGAATGCCATGTTTAGAGGTAGATCCGGAGCCACGGAGAGCAGCTTATCGTTTGGTATTATTATTGTTGTGTCTGTAGCTCTCTTAAGTTTTGCAAGGCCTTCGAGCGCGTTCCTCATCCTGATCTTACCTTCACTTGAGAATGGAAGCGTAACTATCGCTATAGTAAGTGCCCCAGCTTCCTTAGCCTCATGCGCTATTATTGGAGCAGATCCTGTTCCTGTCCCACCACCCAAACCGCATGTTACAAATACAAGCTGCGCGTCGTTTATAAGGTGCTTTACCTGATCCCTGCTCTCGACTGCCGATTCCTCGCCGAGTTTAGGGTCGCTGCCTGCTCCGAGACCTCTGGTTAGCTTCTTTCCCAGCAATACCTTTCTATGTGCTCTGGCCCTAGCAAGGTGCGGAGCGTCAGTATTCATGGCTATGTATGTAGCGCCTTCTATATTGAACTCAGACATCCTTGTAACTGTGTTTGATCCGCTGCCTCCGGCCCCAACTATATATATCTTAGGCCTGGCAGCCTCTATAAATCTCAAAAGTTCTTCATCGTCAGGAGAGAGTATATTTTCAGCCATAAAATCCCTAAACCAAATATAATAAATCAGTTACTGATATTAACACAAAAAGACATAAAAAGATTTGTAGCTCTGCGCGGAGAGTCACCTCCGCACAAAACTATCATATTATAGCTCTTCAGAACGTCTTATACTTTCCAAGAGATATATCTATTGTAAGCTTTCCTATATCTTCAAGCCATCTATCTGCTATCTTCTTCGCCTTAGTCTCTATGCTCTCAAAACTAGCTCCTTTTCCTATCTTAAGGTTCATATTGAGGTTTAATGGCTCGTCTATTCTCTTTCCGATCTGCGAGAGTATCGCAACGTCGCATTCAGTTATCCCTTCGACCTCATTAACAATATCCTTAGATAGCTCTGTTGCCAATATATTATATATCTTTCCTATATGGCTCACAGGATTCTTTCCTGCGGCGGCCTCAAGGCTCATATGCCTGAAAGGCGTTATCAGCCCGTTGACTCTGTTGCCTCTCCCTACAGATCCATCGTCTCCAGCTTCGCAGCTTAGCCCAGACTTTGTAAGGTAGACCTCCGCCCCTTCTAGAGAGTCTCCGGTGTTTATGTGTATGTTTACTTCCTTGTCTGTGAGCTTCTTTGCGAATTTCC
>JAMCSO010000002.1 GCA_023379075.1 Candidatus Martarchaeota archaeon
GCGAGATAGTGGCTTATTATACTGTTTACTGCCTGCCTTACTTCTGGATTGATTGCATATATTCTCTCCTTACCTGCTCTTCTTACGTTAACAAATCCGCAATTCAAAAGGCAATGCAGGTGGTGAGAGACATTGCTTTGTTCGATTCCAGTCATACTCACTATCTCGCTTACGTTCAGATCTCTCTCTGCAAGATATCCCAGTATGCTGAACCTGCTGTAATCACCTATTGCATAGAAGAATGCCTTGAACTCAAGTTTATCCATTCAATCACTATAAGGTGTTGTTTATGGCCCCCTCCAACTGCTCGAGAGTCGATTCCGGAGAACCGTTTATATATAATACCGTACCATTTGGAGAGATGAGGTAATATATATCCAAATAGCCTTTTGGGTCATAGGCTGCAGTCATGTTATAACCTGCAAATGCTGGTATTATTGTACCGTTCGAGTATGCGCTAGGAGCATATGAATTAACGAAGCCCCCTACGGGCTGACCGCTATATCCCAAGTCCTTATAAAGTTCCAACTCAACAAGCTTAATTCCACGCTTCTTAAAAAATTCATAGTTCTGGTTTATCACTTCATTACCTTGTGCGCAAGAAGGGCACCAGGTAGCTACGAACCAAAGCACCACAGTGTGCCCTTTGTATGCAGACAAATTCGCATATGAACCGTTGCTTAGAAAAAATCCATAATCTGGAGCGATTGAACCAACAGTAATATTCTGCTGCACAGCATTCTCACTGTAAGAATCATATCTCATAAACAACAAAATCACAACAATCAGGGCTGCGAGCACTACAATTCCAACCATCAATTTCCTTCTCATCTTTTCACCATACAGCATCTTACAATGTTTCTTGAAACTAATAAAACGCTCAGAAAGAGAATACTCATAGAGAACGCAATTAAGATCGTTTCGTAGGTAACAAATGGGCCCTGGAAATCGCCAGTTACATTTATTATTGTAGTGGTGGACGCACCAAAGGCAGCTAAGATAGCTGGTATAACAGAAGTACAGCAAAGACTACTTGGGATTATTGCTGCAATCACTGCTCCCAAGCCTGTTTTTCCGCTAAGCGAGGCTCCATTTACAAACGCGAAGGCATTCATAATCAATGATAGTCCAAGAAGCACACTAATAGCCAAAGATACAATTAATGAGTAAATGTTTAGTCCAAATGCTATCTTTGGAAGTGCTAAATTTAATGAAGAGCCATAAAGCAGATAAGAGTATCCAAGAAAGGATAGCAGAGCAATAACTAAAAACGCAACAAAGTATGCTCTGGAGTTTAACACAAAGCGAACCGCGTTTATTACTCCAAATCCTTTATTCATAATATATGAATAACCAATCATATTTATATTACTTTGGCTTCTGCACACTTAGATCCCATACTTTTAGCCTCGCTTCAAACACTGAAAATAAGATAAAATCCCAAGCCAAAGAAGATCGTTTCGTAGGTAACTTTATAGTAAGCAATGCATGTAAGCAGCCAGTGTTTAGATCTCCTTAGAACCTAATCTGAACAATGAACTCAGATAATGTCATGCAAAGAGCAGAGTAAATCCTAATATAAGGAAGATGATTATGTGACCTAACAATCCAAACCTAAGCGTGCTAATTGCTTTTTTGTCCAGTTCGCCATTCCTGTAACCTTTCATGGCGCTGCGATATATTGATAAATAGATGCCAAAGAACATTGCTGCGAAGACAACTAGGGCGTAAAAGATTTCTGGAAGGTTTAGCTGAGATGCAGCACTAGGTAAATTTGAGATGTTAACCATTATGAAGATTATCGCGATCTGGAATGCACCCTGTAGACCTGCAATCTTTATGTTTATGCCATTGAGCTTAGCTATTCTCTCCTTTTTGGGATCTAACTTCGCTAGCTCTATGAATATCCTCATGCTGTTCGGCATTAGAATTACAAATCCCTGTATAGTCAATATGGTGACTATTAACAACGCAGCTATTATCCAGAAGTATGAAAAATTAAAGATTCCGAGCGACATTGCAAGATATATGCCTGCAGTTATGGTTGTTGCTGAAAGGGAAGGCAATATAAAGAAGGTAGACGGAGTGAGCCTTTTCGCAACTTCTACTCTGCCTCCTATGTCAAGAGATCCCAGCACCCGCCCAAGTATCAAAGCCATGAATAGGTCAAAACCAGTCCACATCACTGCAGACATGACATGTGTGTAAGTCAACAGGACAAGACTTTTCAAGGCGATTGCTACTAATAGAACAATGGGTGGTATAAGTCCAAGCAGGAAACTCTGCAATAGAAGGCGGTGTGTGTAAGCAGGGAAACCGCCTGGTTCTGCTCCAGCATGTTGGGCAGCCAATATCTTAGCAGTGCTTGGTATAGAGCTGCCCGAATTTGTTGAAGAATCTTGCTCTTTTGACATGAAAACATCATCCTATTGATATTTCAGCCATTTCGAAGTTGAAAGTATTCTTCTCCACCAAGCTGTTTATTATTTCATATTTGTTATACGATGCGATTACGATATTGTGGTCTTTGTTGTAAATAATCTTGTTTCCCATTATCTGGCGTGTAGGACTAGATATCTTCATTAACACCACACATGATCAACTTCTATCTAATATCAAAGTTTATATTTATTTTGCTCAGAACCAAAAGTAGATGCTTACAAACTGTCTCACCTCAACCAGCTCTGAAGGTTGTTTTGGTTGCGCAAATACCTTCTGGAGATCGCTTCAATTGATTGTAAGCCTGCAACTATGTAAAATAAGGTGCCGAGCTTCCGGTTTCGATCCTACAAAATCAGACTTAACTCTTAGGGGGATCTGAACTCCCAAACCCTCTGGTGATGAGAGTCAAATATCAAAGGATTCGAACTAGAAAATCTGTCGTAAGATTGATTTTCAGGAACTCTGGTTTTGTTAGTATTTTTCATCAAACCACACTTTTCCAAAGACACATATTCAAACTCTGGATTTCAGCTCTATCATCTGATGAAATGATAGAGAGTTGCACTTTTCCTCTACTTTTTGCAAAAAGTAGCAAAAATCTGTTTCGGATTCGGACTCCAGTTTTGATGTCTTAATTCTTATTTGCAGGGGGAGAGATTTGAACTCTCGCATCCGCTATGGAAACGGGTCCTAAGCCCGTCGCATTTGGCCAAGCTCTGCCACCCCTGCATAAGCCAAAAGAGAATTCTTTTATATATTATATTGGACATTAATAAATGTTGGTTTCATGCTTACTACAAAGTACGTGCGCGACAATATAGTTGCTATAAGAGCATCGCTCAAGAAGAGAAAAAGCGATTATCCAATAGATAAGCTGCTCTCTTTGGATGAGGAATCAAGAAAACTTAAAACAGAGCTCCAGCAGCTTCAGGCATTGAAGAACAAGGGCAGTTTAGAGATAGCGGCTGAAACCAAAAAGGGGAAAAACGATCATAGTTCAAGGGAAAAGATAAAGGAGAAGTCTGAAGAGCTCGCAAAGATCAAGGAGAAGATAGCAGAGCTCGAAGCCAGACTTCCAAGTTACGAGCAGGAAATAGAGATGCTTCTCTGGAATCTTCCAAATATATTGCATGATTCAGTTCCCTATGGAGAGGACGATTCTGGAAATCTGGAAGTTAAGAAGGTTGGTGAAACAAAAAAGAGGAAGATTCCTGACCACGAAGAGATACTTGCTGGCATGGGTTTGTTAGATATCTCCCAGGCCGCGAAGGTCGCAGGCGCGAGGTTCTTCTATCTCAAAGGCGACCTTGCACTTCTTGAGCAGGCGTTGATACGCTTTGCGATAAATGAACTATCTAAAAAAGGATACACCTTAATAGCTCCACCATTGATGATGCGCAAGGACTACTACAAAGGCGTTACAGCTCTCGGCGACTTCGAAGACGCGCTTTACAAAGTTGAGGAGGATTATGAGTCAGAAGAAAAGAGCATGCAAAAATCTGACAAAGGCTTATTTTTAATATCGACATCAGAGCATGCTATAGCTGCAATGCATGCAGATACAATATTCTCTCAGAAAGAGCTTCCAAAGAGATATATTGGCATAAGCCCGTCATTTAGGAGAGAGGCCGGATCCCACGGTAAGGATACAAAAGGAATATTTAGAACGCATCAATTTTATAAAGTGGAGCAATTTGTCTTTTCAAAGAAGGAAGACTCCTGGCATATAATAAATGAATTGCTCTCCAACTCTGAAGAGCTCTTCCAGAAGCTTGGGCTTCCATACAGGGTTGTAAATATCTGCACAGGAGACATCGGCGTAGTTGCTGCAAAGAAATTCGATATTGAAGCATACATGCCTAGCCAGGATGCATACAGGGAAGTCGTCTCATGCTCCAACTGCACAGATTGGCAGTCATTACGGCTCGATATACGCTATGATGAGGGAGGGGAGCGCAAGTATGTTCATACACTTAATTCTACAGCAATAGCAACAAACAGGGCTCTTGTGGCTATAGTTGAAAATTACTACAAAGACAACGGAACAATAGAAGTTCCTGAAGTGCTTCAAGAGTACATGGGCAAGAAGCTGATTGTCGGAATCTCGAAGAAGCAGTGAGAACCAAAGCGCTAAGAGATCTCTTTCCACAAAGTTATTACGTATCCTGCAACATCTTCTTTTCCATTTATTCCAACACTACCCAAGATTCTTAGTACGGATTCTGTATTAACTGGCTTTCCAAGAGCTTCTAGGAAACGTATTGCAGATCCGTAAATTGCTGGAGCAAAGCCATATTCAAACCGTGACTTAATATACGTTATCATCTCTACATTCGGCTTGAAACCTATGGCCTCTAGCATATTCACAACCCCTTCCATGTTCCTCTCTCCATTATCATCAATATCTTTTCCTAAGAATGCAAGTACTCCTAACGCAGATATATAATAAATAAGATCTTTTTTCATCGCTTCCCCAATGTCTTTAAACTCGAAAGTCCTCTTGAGTTGCAGAAGGAGCTCCTTTGCCGTAATCAAAGCAGCTCCAGAAAGCCTCTCGCTGATTTCATTTCCGATCATGGAAGCTTTCCCAGTTCCCTCTCGAGAAGAGCTAAATTTGTAGTATACAGAAATTATATGCAAGACCGTGGTCCTGTCCACCTCAATGTTTACTGACCTTAGAACATTTATTATATTCTCTGGACTGATTTCCTTTCCAAGAATCTTGAGGAAATATATCACAGGTATGCATGGTGCAGCCATCCCTATATTCAATGAAGCTGCAAAGTCTAGAAGGCGTTCTTCTGGTTCTATACTTACTGAGAGAAGAACTGAACGTACTGACTCACGGGATATGGGCTTACCAATAGATACGAGGAGAAGCGCAGCGGATATGTATGGAGTTATTGCTTCTTCAGCTCTCTTTCCCGCAACCTTTATGAAAAATCTCTCCAGCAAGCCTTGGTTGCTCTTGATTCTCTCTATATCCTCTGTTACAAGCATTGCCATAAGCTGCGATATATCTATTATGGTTTTTCGTAAGATCTCCTTCCAATCCTGCACAGACTCCGTTTCCATACGCTAACGTTAAGAAGTTGACAAATCTTAAGTTTTTTGGTTGAATCTATCTTTATGGTTATCTTCTCTCTCTATCGTCGTAAATAGGTTAACACAGACTCTCCTAGGGGTTTGGTTGCATTGCCAGACGTTGACATCTATGAAACCCTCAAAGAAATATATAACTTCGCTACTCAAAGTGGCTAAGTTAAAGTAATAGGACACATCTTCTCCAGAATCAAGGGTCTCCAGATCATATTTATATTTCATATAAAACACCACTTGTCTTGTACGTAGCAGTTACGACTAGGAGCATTTATTCACTTCTACCATAGCACGGGGGCTGGACCATTTAGAAGAAAAGCAATACCAATCTACGATGGTGCACAATAGAATGCTCCAAGAAATCTACCTGACTTGGGGTTTATATGGTTCCCTAAAGGACTAATCTTGTCTCAAAGGCTAAAGATCAGCAACATTTATACTGAAAGCAATTAAATTAAGAAGACATTTTATAGTTTCATAGTCATATGTTCTCATAGTTTAGTCTCATAGTTAAATCTATATTATTTGTGGTGGTTTCACGGTATTGGATGCGAATAATAATTGGAGAGAGGAGATAGCAGATGTAATAATAAAGACAGCAAATCTTATCTCTTATCTAATCCTTTTTGAACTTGATATTGTAGTAAAGAGTCAAGGCGTCCTTACTAAAGTTTACATGAAACTTGAGAGCACAAAGATTGAGCGCGAAGTAACTCCTTATATCGGAGCTGTAATGTTTCTTTCCTTTAATGGCAAAGAAGTTACGCGTGAAAATGTGATAAAAATAATCCGAGCAATAGGGATAGAGCCCAACAATAATTACCTTAATTTTATCTCTTCCCTAAATCTCAAGAACAATATAATAGCATATGCTCCAGTAGTTTACTATCTGAAGGTGGTACGGAAAGAGGTCACCCTCGAGAATGTGCTAAAGGTCATAAGTGCAATGGACATAGAGCCTGACGAAGAGATAGGTAAGCATGTTCTTAAGATATATTCTGATTCTGAAAAAAGAGCGGAAGGAATGCCAAGCACAAAAATGGAGGAGAAATTAATGAAAACGACGCAATCCGCAGCATTACTAATGGGCAAGATTATGATAACAGAGCTAGATAGGACATTTGAGCATGGCGATATAGACGAACATATCAAAAATGGATTCATTCCATATCTGGCTGCTGTAGGAACACTCGTATATGCGGGCAAAGATGTCAACATAATAGGAACTGAGAAATTTGATGAATACATAAGCAAGATGGTAACTGCAGTAGGCTTTATTCTTAATAAAACAATGCTTGACTACATCTCTTCATTCAATTATGGTAATTCTGGTTTTCCATACGTATCTGGAATATACTACCTTATTTCTGTAGGAAAGGAGCTTACAAGCACAAATCTAATGTCCGTTGTAACTGCCCTAGGAATCAAAACAGACGAGGCTCTTGCAGGATACATACTGACCATCTATAAAGACTACGCAAAAACGACTATGTCCAATGCGTATCAATGAATCTCTATCTTCTACTATGAACAATACAGCCAGACATTCCTGTTAAAAATCTATGCACATCGCTTCATTCAAAAGTCCTTCTTTTTTTGGTTCTGTAGAAATGCCAAGAGCCTATCTGATATGCATGGTTTGCGTGTTCAAGGGATATGGACGCTTCCGAGATCAGCAATTGTTGGTCAACACCATGCACAATGCAGGAAAAGAATTTCTACAGAGCCATAATAATCAGTCTTGATAAAGAATAATCTGCCAAACTTACAAAACTTTCTTGGATCTTTCTGTGATGAGTTCAATCACTCTTTTTTTATCGCTTTCAGATCTGAAATTATTGTATTCTTTAAGATTCAGCTTGAATCCGGACGCATGCGGATGTCCATTACCTCCAAGAGACCTAGCCAACATGGATGTATTGCTTTTTATGCTTCGTATATGTCCCTTTCCATTCCTAGTGTTTATATATACACCAACATCCCTTCCGCTCGCTTCTATTACTGAGGCGCATGCCTGTGTGGATTGTATATCTGTTGAGAATCCAACTGCGAGCTTACTTCCTACCAAATAAAGCTCTCTGCTCATTTTTTTAATCCTCTTACTGTTAACTCTTTCAAAAGTTCTTGCTGCATCTGAAATCTTTTTGTCATATAACTTTTTCTTTTCAAGGGTAGCAACTATGCTTCTCATCTTACTATCTACGACACTTCTCGAAGATGCAGTATTGTAGTATGTGATCCCTAGAGCGTAATACCCTACTATCTTTCGTGTTCCTTCATCATCAGGCCTTATATTGAAGTCTGAATAATGAACCATCTCAGCAAGCATATCCAAAAATGCATCTTCCTTGAAGAACTTCCTATAAACAATTTCAGTCGCGCAGAATTTGGAATTCTCTCCGATTATGGCAATCTTGCATCTTGAGGCTATCTTTCTTATTGCATCTACTCCCCATGGATGGTGGTCAAACCACGAAAGATTCCCTCCAGATCTATTAGCGATCTCTAATATCCTAGAGAAAGTCTCCATGCTCTTCCCGTCAGCACTAAGATCTGATATCAGTACTGAAAGCTTTCCCTTTTTAGCCAGTTTTCTTATCTCCTTCTCAACATATGCGAGATCTTCCTCACCATAATTGACAAAAAAGATATTCTTTAATTGCACTTTAAATGCTTCTTTAAGCAGGAATGCGCTTGCAATTCCATCAATATCTCCAGAATGCGATATGATCGCGATAGTCTCGGTTTTCATTGCCTCACTGCCAAACTGTATATCAAACACTAAATATATAGCTTCTGAGCTTCAAAAAGTATCCTGATGGAGTTCAGCATAGATTTTACGAAAACTGCCCAGGAGAATGCAAATCATTACTTCGAGTCGGCAAAGCGATCAAGGAAGAAAGCAGAAGGCGCAGAGGCCGCAATAAAGGACCTTGAGTCGAGGCTTAGCAAGGAGATGGAATCAAAGGCTCCTGAAAAAGAACTCCGCAAGCTTGTGAAAAAAGAATGGTATGAGCGATTCAACTGGTTTCTTACCAGCAACAGCATGCTTGTCATAGGCGGAAGAAGCGCGCAGCAGAATGAAGAGATCAATAGCAAATATTTTATTGAAAAGGATCTTTTCTTCCATGCAGACATATTCGGTGCTTCATTGGTACTCCTCAAGGGTGGGGTTGATGCCAGCATGGACATACGCAATGAGGCTGCACAATTTGCTGCTTGTTTCTCAAGAGCGTGGGATGGGGGATCTTCATCTGTGGATGTATACTCATTAAAGCGCGACCAGGTTAGCAAATCAAAGGAGAAGGGCTCGTTAGGCACCGGAAGCTTCCTGTTAAGTGGGGAAAGGGAATGGCATAGGCACATGTCTCTTGAATTAGCTGCGTTTGGCTCTCAGGAAGGGCATGAGGGTAAAGCAGAGAAAGTAAGCGTGACCCCCTTAAGTACCTGCAAGGCTCTTGGGACTAAAAAGTATCTTCTGCTAAAACCTGGCCGGATGAAGAAATCCGATGCCGCAAAGGAAATATCAAAAGCCTTTAAGTATGATGATCTAGATTATATCATGCAGCACCTTCCTCCAGGATCCTTCTCTATAAAAAGGGTTCTGGATTAGCCACTTTTTGCTCTTTTTATGGCCTTCTCTATCTCTCTATAAGCTTTTTCAGAACCTTCCCATCCCGAGACTTCTGCCCACTTGCCAGGCTCGAGGCTCTTATAATAAGAGAAGAAATGCGCTATCATATTCCTATCATGCTCAGTAAGATCCGATATGTCTGTTATATTTTTGTAATCGGGATCTATCTTCTCAGAAGGCACGGCCATTATCTTTGTATCAATCCCTTCCTCATCCTTCATAAGCAGCAAGCCTATCGGCCTTACAGAAATGATTGTATTTGGAAGAAATTTCCCCTTGCTTATGACCATGATATCCAGAGGATCACCATCTTCTCCCTTCGTCCCTGCAATAAAGCCATAATTGTATGGGTAAACCATCGCAGTATGCAGTATCCTGTCAACTCTCAATATGCCTGCCTCTTCGTCAAGCTCATACTTGACGTTGCTCTCTTTCGGTATCTCTATAAACGCATTTACTTTGTTTGGTGCATCTTTCCCTGCATCTAGCTTATTCATACAACCACCTTTAGATTAACTTTGTTTATAACTAAGCATTTCACTAATACGTGATATCAATATCTGTATATTTATAAATATATCATAGCATATAAATTCATGCGGGATAAACGGTCTTCAAACAAAAGAGATGCCAGTTTTACAAAACTCAAGGTACACAGAGAGGCAAGAAGCCACAAAGCACAATCTGCCACTGAGTACATAGCGACATACGGCTGGGCTGTTTTGATTATTGTCATAATGATAGCAGTGCTATACTTCTTCGTCTTAGCGCCTTCCACAAGTGCTCCTGAAGTATGTTTAATATCCTCTCAAGACTTCTACTGCCAATCATTCGTTTTCGGTTCTAATTCCTCATTCTCTAGCATAGGTGTTGTATTAACAAATTCCAGGCAGTATGCAATAAAAGACCCTTCATTATCCCTTAATACTTCTGTAGGCCTATTTCCAATACCATGTACACCAAACTTTGTTCTTCCTGGGGGTACTGTTATCTGCAATGCAACATTTTCAAATACTGTGGTAAATCCGGGCGTTCTGGTGAGCGGTTCGCTGACTATAAACGCTACAATCTGTACTAACTTAAATCCTACTGAAAAGAATTGCATTGCATCTCCTGTACAAAGTACATCAGGCAGATTCCAGACACATTCTACGCAAACATTCACAAAGCCAAAAATAAGCTTATCTCTTCTAGTTGGCAATGCTTCCCAATTGGCTACGGGTGCAGGGGACAATCTTACTGCAGTAGTAACGTTCTTTGGCGTGCCTATAGCCGGAGCAACTGTCAACTTCACATACTCTTCCCCAATAACTGCTACAATAAAGCCTGTACTTAGCACTACAGATACAAACGGGAATGCATATAGCACGATCTCAACTACAGAGAACGGGGTTGTAACAGTCTATGCGCAGTATGGCAACGTTATTGCTTCCAATACAATAACCTTCGAGAAGCCAGCCTACGTGACTTATTATTCAAGTAATTTGATAGGCAGCACCTCTGATGTACTTACTGTAGATGGCATCCAATACACTTATTCACAGCTTCCAAAGACTTTTGAGTACGCTATGGGAAGCTCACATACTTACGCATACTCCTCTCCCGTCTCTGGCTCTACTGGCACAAACTATATTTATGATACAATAAACGGTTGCGGTGGATCTTCTCAGAGCGGAACAGTCACCGCAGAGTATAATTGCACTCTCTTTGCAGTTTATACAACCCAATACACTCTGACTATGGCGTCAGGATCACTATCTCCAACATCACAGCCTTCTGGGGCGACAACTACGCCTACTCCTGGTTCTTATTGGTACAATTCTGGTTCACAGGCCAAAATCCTCGCTTCAAACACACTAGCGCCTAATTGGATATTTGACAGATGGTCCTGTACTGGAACTGATTGCTATTCCGGCACATCTGAGTCTGCAACAATCTCAATATCAAGCCCTACTACAGAAACAGCTTACTTCTACTCTGTGCTCACTCAACCAACATTATCTCCTTCAACTCAGACAATAGATAAAGGCCAGACTGCAACAATAACTGCAACAATGCCTGATACTGGTATCACACCATACAGTTATACATGGCTTGCCAATTTTAATGGCAGTACTTACGGATCAGCATCAGAATGTTCTCAGCCTTCAGGATCAGCAACTGCTTCTCAGCAGGTTCAGTGCTCTTTCAATGCAGGCAATACGATTAGCACAGGAACATATGATTTCTATATAAAGATAACAGATAGCTCCCCAGCTTTACAAACATCAAGCTCTTCGACAGTCTCGGTCGTAGTCAATCCTGCACTGCAGACATCTTATATTGCGCCATCCTCACCTGTAACAATTGACTATGGCCAATCGCAGC
>JAMCSO010000003.1 GCA_023379075.1 Candidatus Martarchaeota archaeon
GCTTCTTCTCTTTCTCTATCAATTCCTTCCTGGCCCCTTTTTTGTTAAGTTCTCTGGAGCTCTCAAGCATCTCATTGTAGAGCCTTTGCAAAGCCTTCTTTGAATTCTCCATTTTCTCGTTCAGCATCCTTCTTTCTCCAAGAAGGGAATCCCTCCTGTCTCCTATGCTTCTAAGCTTGGCCTCAAGGGACTTGATTCCTGTTTCCATCCTATCCGCATTTTCCTCATGCCTTTTGGTTTCTGACTCAAGGTAATTGACTTCCCTCCTGCAGGAAGTGATCTCCATCTCAAGTGTGGCTATGCTCTTCCTTACTGATAGAAGGCGTCCCTCGGCTTCAGAGATCCTCTTCCTCACTCTCTCTTTCTCATCAGAGAGATGCATTATATCGGATTCTATTGCTGCTATCGAGACTCTTCTTCTTTGGGAACCTCCAGAAACGACTCCTGATTGCTCTACAAGCTCTCCTTCAAGCGTCACATACCTCTTTTTGCCAATGCCCATCTTTTTTGAATCTTCTATATTGTCTATCAGCGAGGTGTTGCCAAAGATATAATTGAATACTTTTTCATAATATTTATCAAAGGAGACCATTCCTATTATCGAGCGCTCATCGATTCTTTCCTTTCTGGTATCTACACTAAGCTCGTTTATCGGTATGAACGTTGCCCTGCCAAGACTGTTCTTTTTCATGTGCTCTATTATAATCTTAGCACTGCTTATCGAATCCACTACCAGATAATCAAACCTGCTGCCAGCAGCAGTCTCTATTGCAAGTGCATATTTTGAGTCATATCTGCAAAGCCTGGATGCCTTTCCATGGAATCCATCCTTTCTTCCAAATCTCATTGCGAGCTTGTCTGCCAGCTCGTCTCCGCGAGGCTGATGTATTGCCTTCTGCTCTTTCAGCTTTAGCAGCTCCTCGTCTATTCTTCCGCTCTCATTGTTCATAATTGACAATTCGGAAGAAAGCGCCTTCTCATCTATAAGCATCTCATTGTACTTTCTGCTTGCCTCATCCAGTTGCGCCGCCCTCTCGCCCCTCCTTCCACTTGAAGCCAATGCTTCTGCCTGTGCATTCTTTATCTCTTCTCTTATCTCTTCTATTCTCGAGTTAATCGACGATTCCTCAGCATGCACGGCAGCTATGCTGTCAGCTATAGATGAAAGCCTCAACTCCCCATCTTCTATTGAGATATTTAGCCTCTTTATGTCATCTTCGTAATTCTTGGCTTCGCCCTCATCAACAGCTATTCCTGAGCTCTCAGATTCAAGTTCGTGAATCTTGGATGCCAGGAAGGCGATCTCTTCATTATTTTTCCTAGTCTTGTCTTCTGCTGTGAACTCCTCTATCTCAAGTTCGGATAATCTCCTCTCCGCATCCCTGACTGTGGTTTCTTTATTCGACAATTCGACCTCTATTGCCGCAAGCTCCCTTCTTATTGATTCAAGCATCGCATTCTTCTCACTCATCTTCTTACTGCTCTCGTTAAGGGAAAGTGAAAGGCGCTGCCTGCTCTCACTAAGCTTTGAGATGTTCAAGGACAACCTATCTAGCTTTGATGCAGCCTCATTCTTCTTAGATTCCAGAGAAGCCAATTTGCCGGAGAGTTCATCATATCTTCCCTGGAGCACCTTTGCTCTCTTCACAACAACACTATAATTAAGGGCCTTCATCCTCGCATTCATGGATGCATACTTCTCAGCAGAATTCTTCTCCTTCTCCAGCTCCCTGAGGAATCCCAGCCTCTCGTTAAGCACTATCTGGGCTTCTCCGATCCTCTGGCTGACTTTCTCAAGCTCTTTCATTGATTCTCCTTTTTTGACCTCAAACTCCTTTATCCCAGATGCGATGTCAATTAATTCTCTTCTCTCCTTTGAGTTCAAGTCTATTATTTTGTTGATCTCTCCCTGCGCTATTGTGCTTGTCTCATCAACATGTATATTATGCTTCTTCAGTAGCTCCAGGACCTCGTGCCTTCGCATATTCTTTCCATTGACCTTATATGCCGTCTTCCCATCAGATCTCACGAATCTCGTTATGGAGATCTTATCATCTCCATCGAAATCCATCTTCACGTTTGCCTTTGCGAGCTCGCCAGCTTTTCTCTTCATTCCTGAATTAATTAAGAAGTCAAGCTTGCTAACTCTAAGTCTTCTCAATGAGTTCTCCCCAAGACCGAAAAGGAGTGCATCGCAGATGTTGCTCTTCCCGCTTCCATTAGGTCCTACAACACAAGTGAAGCCGTTGCTGAAGAGTAGCTCCGCATGCCTGAACGATTTGAACCTTGATATGGCTATCGACTTAATGTAAAGCATTCTTGACCAACTTATACATTTTACATTATGATTTTATTCTTTTCTTTTATACTTATTAATTATATGCAATGCTATTATTGTTTGTAGCTGCTGTGAACTTACGATTCCTACCAACTTCCCTCTTCTTGTCACAGCCGCAACTCCAAGGCCTCCCCTCTCCGTGGCTGCCATTGCATCCATTAGGCTGGAATTCTCACTTATTGTTGGAATTGGTGTTATGATCTCTTCGACAGACTCAGCCATCTTGTTAAAGGTATCTCTCCTGAAAAGGTCAGCAGATCCGTATCCATTCCCTGTCTTTGCTATTATAACGTGTTCTCCATTCTTCTTCATCTTATTAAAAAGCGCAGATATCTTCTCATTTCCATCGACAAGTATGAAATGCTTGCTGACAATGCTGCGTATCGTTTCCCCTTCAGTATCTCTCTTGATTATAGTGCTCTGTTTCTCAGCCTGGGCTCCTCCGTATAGGTAGATCACTGTGATCATCACTATAAAGAAGAAGAATTCTTTATAGAGAAAGCTTTGGTTGATGATCAGAAGGTAAGCAAGAGTGCCGAAAATAAGTGCTG
Organism: Candidatus Martarchaeota archaeon; assembly: GCA_023379075.1. Taxonomy (GTDB): domain Archaea; phylum Micrarchaeota; class Micrarchaeia; order Micrarchaeales; family CABMGC01; genus JAMCSO01. Next base: position 2,890 of record JAMCSO010000003.1, read on the forward strand.
CAAAGACATAATTGCTTATTGTTATTGTCCTAATTGTAGCATCGTAAAAGTTCCTTTTTCTCTGCAGGTAGCTCCTAAAGACACGCCCACCGTCCATCGGAAATGCGGGCAGCAGGTTTAGCAAGCCAAGCAATATATTTATCTCAAACAGGGATTGTGTTATCAATGCTATAATACCTATTGGAGAGAGAACCGAGAGTATGCCAAAGAGCCCTCCAAGGAATAAGCTCATTACCGGTCCGGCTATCGATATATTGAACTCAGTCTTCGGCTTCACTTCGAGCTCGTCAATGATCGATGCTCCTCCCAGCGGTGTCAATATTATCTCGCTCACTCCTATCTTATTCCTAAGCGCAGTGATCGAGTGTGAAAACTCATGGAACAATACGCATACGAATAAAAGTATTATGATAAGGAAAATGAATGGGCTGAGAAATATAGATATAAGTATCATTATCAAGAAAGTCCAGTGCAATGTTATATTTATGCCTTTCACGCTACCTATCTTGAGAGCACCAGATGACATTGCCAAAACCTTGATATGATACTAATAATCAATAATTTAATAATTGTGCTGCAAGGCGCTTATAAAAAGAAAACGAAAAAAATAACGAAGGTCTCGATAAGGCAACTCAGTTGTTCTTCTGAAGGTCTTTTATCCTTTCATCTACAGCTTTCGCTTCCTGTTCCAGGTTCTTTTTGTATGCTGTGAGAATCTCTATCTTTTCTTCCCTTGTCAGAAAATTCCTCAGGCTGTTTGCGTACTCGCACATTCATATCACCAAGTCATATAGGACATCATATACATAACAATTATTAAATATATAGGTTACCCTATATATAACAAAATAAATAGGCGTTTTAATTGAATGCATCAAGAAAAGGCGGTTGCGACATGAGGGGCATGCTCTCCTTCCAGATATTATGGCTTCTCTCGAAAAATGAGTTGAGTGGGGAGAAGCTTGCAGAGGAGATAATGGCAAGGAGGGGTGAGAAACCAAAAGCCGGTACGATATATCCTGCATTAAAAGAACTGAAGGAGAGAGGTATGATCTCTGGAAAGAAGAATGGGAAAGAGATTATCTACTCGCTGACAACTCTGGGCAAGGCATCTCTCAAAGAGTCTGTCAGATATTTCTGCAGAGCGTTCGGTGAGATCTTCGCATCTGAGCTCAAGAGTTAGATCCTCAAAACGATTTATTAATTCTCTTGTTTTATATTGTTATCTATTCCTTTCCTAACATTTCAGGTAATTCAAAATGAAAAATGACCTAGGGTTCAAATTCCTTCTGTACTCGCGGATCTCAAGAAGCATGGCAATAATATACATGACGCTAGCTTCTCCGTTGTATCTGAGCCTAATTAACATAAGCCTTCCAAATATAGGTCTCATATACCTGGGAATAATGGTATTCAGTTCGGTCCTCTCACTGTCTCTGGGCGTAATGGGGGACCGCATCGGATTTAGAAAGGCCCTAATGATAAGCGAGCTTCCACCAATACTCGGCCTCTTAATACTTTGGTTGACAACAAATGTTTACTTAATAACCTTTGCAGTGATAATAGGCGGGATAGGCGGTCTTGCCGGAGGCCTTAGGGGTTCCTTCTCACCGGGACTCTCCGCATTCACGGCAAACAACTACAAGGATGAGAAAGAGCGCGTAAAAAAATTAAGCTTACTTAACAGGGCATCCTCTATAGGCAGCATAATAGGGGCAATTCTGCTCATGTCACATTCACTTCTCCAATCTTTCTTCGGCGGAGTGTATGCTTACAGATTATTATTCCTCCTTGCGGCTATCCTCATGCTCTTCTCGCTGATATCTTTGTATTTTGTCCAGGAGAATGCAAGGCCCAAGAAGTCAACAAGAGTTATGAAGAAAGAGAGCAGCATGTATGTCCTGAGGATAGCTGCCCTTAATGCCCTAAACGGGAGTGGTCTTGGAATATCACTTCCTCTACTTCCTCTTCTCTTTTCTCTGGCATTCGGCTTGCCAAACGATACAACAGCATTGTACATAGGGTTGATTTACATACCTTCATACATAGCAACGGCTCTGGGCTCGCATATCGCACACAAGGTTCACTTCAAGTCTGGCATATTGGCAATAGCATCGCGCACAAGGATGCTGGGCGGATTCCTGCTTATAGCAATGGGCACCGTATTTGCAATGCAGTACACCAGGATATTTGTCTTTCTGCCTCTTTTGGGAATAGCCGCCTTGCTCTATTCAATAAGGTCGTTCATTGCAGGGATAGGAAGCCCCTCAGTAATCACGGTCAATATAAAAGGCGTGCATGTTGAGGATTATGGAACAGCTTCAAGCATACAGGGACTTTCCGGCACCATCTCTCAGTCTTCGATAGGCGCAGGCGGTTACCTGATAGAATATGCACTACCAATGCCGCTATTTGTTGGTGGCGCACTTCAACTGGCTTCTGGGTTTCTTTATCCAAAACTACTTGGCAGGTATTTCAAGTGATTCAAAAGTAATTTATAATTTCCATTCCCTTACTGCTCGGTAATGCTTGATGCTTATTGTGGGTTTTGATAGATTTCTAATGGGATTCTCTCTTGCAGTTCACATTGGCATTGTAATGATAGGAATGGCACTGCCCCTGATCATAGTCCTATCGGAGTTTCTAGGAATAAGGAGAAATGACGAGGATTACCTCGCATTGGCAAAGAGACTCACAAAGATCCTTGTTGTCTTCTTTGCCATAGGCACCGCTTCAGGAACAGTGGTCGCCATGGAGCTTCTTCTACTCTGGCCAAAATTCATGGCTCTTGTTGGACAAGTTTCCATACTTCCCCTATACATAGAGGTCTTTGCATTCTTCATGGAAGCCATATTCCTTGCAATATATGTATACTCATGGAACAGGTTCACGAATAAATATGTGCATCTGCTCGCAGGTGTATTCGTGTGTATTGGGGCAGCATTGTCTGCAGTATTGATAACGATGCTAAACGCATTCATGAACAATCCTACTGGATTTGACATATCCGCATATCTAAAGAGTGGGATAATAACCGGGATCAATCCCGTTTCAGTATTGACTTCTCCACCAGCACAGATCGAGATCATACATGTATTGGTAACGACATACTTTGCAGGCGCGTTCGTCTTTGCAGGGTACATGGCATACATGCTTATCAGGTCGAGCCAGGATGAAAAAAGATATTACAAAAAAGGCATAAAGATAGCGTTCTCCATAGCACTCATAGCAACTCTGTTATCTGTGTACACTGGCATCCTGACAATCTCAAGCCTTGAGCACACACAGCCAGAGAAGTATGCTGCTATAGAAGCGGATCTTTATCCACATAGCCACGCAGCAGAGATCATCGGAGGGATATTCTCCTCAGGAGCGTATCATTACTTTATCTCCATCCCTAACCTTCAAAGCATTCTCGAGTTTGGGAATGCCTCTGGCGTTGTGCCTGGCCTTTCTCAATATCCACAGTCTACCTGGCCACCGCTTTTCATACACCTTATGTTTGACACTCTTGTCGGCCTAGGTTTCCTGTTCGCATTTTTCGTTATCGTCATTCTACTGCTCTGCCTATTAAAGAAGGATCCATTCCAAAACAGACTCATACTCAAATCTTTCATTCTGGCTGCGGTGCTCTCTGTATTTATGCTTGAAGATGGGTGGGCGATGGCTGAGATAGGAAGGCAGCCGTGGATAATTTATAATGTTATGCTGGTAAGCCAAGCTGCAAACACATCTCCTTCTCTGATACCAATCGCGATAATCTTCGCGGCATTTTATCTGACAATACTTCCATTAACTGTAATATTCCTCAGAAAGATATTCAGGAATAGACCCATATCGAGCGAGGCTGGTTATTAATGAACTTGCTATACTTTCTGAATTACATAATCTTCGCAGCATTCTTAACAATGTTTATACTCGAAGTTGGCATAGCTACACTATTCCCTCTATTCAAGGAATACAATGAGAAGCTCAGGGCCATTCTAATGCCTCTTTGGGGCATAACTGGAACATTTGCAATATTCTATGTTGTCAATTTCGAAGCCACATATCCACCGCTACTTCCCTTAATTGGAACTGCTTATGCACTGCCCCTGTTTATAGCGCTTCTTTTTTTCATAAGCAGAAATGCAATGCTTGCGTACAGCGAATATACAGGAGATCAGCGAAACAAGAGCCTTTATACAAAGATCTATTCTGTATCAGCACTGTTGATAGCATTGATAGTGACATTCGTCTTGGCCTCTGGGACAAGCGGGATCGGGGTTAACACTGTAGACTGGAGCTTAACATTATCTTTCATAAATCTCTTCTCGATTCTCGTATTCTTGTCAATAGTATCTATGGCAATACTGCTAGCAAGCGTGGTGATTGGGGTGGAGGAACTCTTACGATTCAGGGCAGTATTTTCATTGCTGCCTTATCCCCTGATGGGAATAGCAATAATGATTTATCTTCCATACATTCTTTCAAGCATCTTATCTGCGGGAAACATGCTCCTGCTGGCGCTGCTTCTTCTGCTTTCCACAGCGCTGATACTTGGAGATCCGAAAAGGAGCAGGGCAAAGGGCATTGCAATAGCACTGGTCTTCCTTTCCATCCTCTTTTTCGGCTCATTGGAATACCCCTACTTTTTCGGCGGAAAGATAAACGCGGATAATTACCTGGTCAATTCCACAACGGGATTCTATGCGCTGTTAATAACCCTGATTGGAGGCATCTGTCTCTTTGCGGCATTATCATTTTTTGCATACGTGACATACGCCAAAAGCCCATCAAGCAATAGAACCACAGTTAAGGAAGATGCAAAGAAGGAACAAAGGTAATATTTTAAGGTTTGAGGTATGCTTGAAGACAAGTTATCGAAGAAGGGCGTCACTGCACCCGAATGAGTATTCTCGTTTACAAATAAAGAGCAGAATCATATGAATCTGCTGAATAGCATTATTATTACTCCTATCAGGAAAGGAATCTCGTCACCAACCGCTATCGGATTGTGTAGCTCTATTATGTAGCCGTACATCTTTAGGATTATCATTACTGTTGTAATAAATAGCGCAGCATCTAGCTGTTTCTCAAGATCCTTTCCAGAATTCTTCTTCCACATCGCTGCAAACATTATAATTATCAGGAGTGATCCTACAAGGAGCCCAAGCTCGTCTATGAAATAATAGAGATTAGATACTTCGTCCCACATCGTTGCTAATGACAATACTACAAATGTGATTGCAAAGAAGAGGAAGACCCTTCTTCTCATCAAGTCTTTCTCATTTTTCCCTTCCATGGAAGAGCTTTTCTTGGCATTTTTCATCATATTACCTGTTATACGAACCTGTTAATGAAGAGTATTATCAAGCCATAAATTACCGGTTCATCAGCAAAGAAAGGAGTGCCATATTCAAATATTATGCCAGCAATCTGAAATATTATTGCTATGCATACAAGAACTGTAGCAACATTGACTGTGAACTTAAGATGCCTTGCATCTTTCCTCTTCCAAGTGAAGACAATAAATAAAATCATTATCAGCATCATCGATGTTATCCCAATGTCATCTAGCGCAAAAATGTGCCTGAAACCATATTCCTCAGGTATGTCTGTATAAAGTGCCAAGAGATAAAACAATCCAAGCATTAGATATACCTTTCTTCTCGCGAGGTTCTTCATAACAACTGAACCTGCTTTCTCTTTGGCCATAGAATCCCGATATTGATTCAATCAAAAGGCTTAAAAATCATTCATACTCAAAATATGAAAGTAGATACATGGAACAAAAAGCTTTGCTATCTGGGCTGAACGCACTCATAGTATAAGTATTTTTCCAATCCATTTAATTCTGGGATAGGTACTTATGATTGATTACGAAGGTATTGAGAAGAAATGGCAGGATGCATGGCGAGAAGCCAGGATATTTGAGGGAGAGATAGGCGGAAAGGAACCCTATATGGTAACTGCGGCATTCCCATATGCCAATGCTCCTCAGCACATAGGTCACTTAAGGACTTATGGGACTGCCGATGTCCTTGCAAGGTACAAGCGCATGCGGGGCTACAACGTCCTCTATCCTATGGGGTTTCATGCAACAGGCACTCCGGTTCTTGCATTTGCAAAAAGATTCATAGAGAAGGATAAGGATCTGATAGAAGAGATGAAACTATTTCACATTCCAGATGAAGACCTGGAGAAGATGACCGATCCTGTATATATAGCAAATTATTTCACAAAGGAGCTCGAGAAGGGAATGCATAAAGCCGGATACAGCATAGACTGGAGGAGAAAATTCACCTCAATAGATCCATTCTTCAGCAAGTTTATAGAGTGGCAATTCGGGATTCTCAATGAAAAAGGCCTTCTTACTCAAGGAAAGCATCCTGTAGGATGGTGTCCTAATGAGAATAATGCGGTCGGAATGCATGATACAAAACATGATCTCGAGCCAGAGATAGAAAAAGAGACAATTCTCAGATTCAAAGTAGAAGGGGAAGAAGCATATGTACTATGTGTAACTTATAGGCCAGAGACAATATTTGGAGTTACAAACCTCTTTGTTGCTGAAAATGCACAATATATCTTGTGCAAGATAAAGGGGATGGATGGGAATTGTTACTTATCCAAGGCAAGCGCAGAAGCCCTAAGGCATCAATTTGACATAACAATAATCAATGAAGTGGCCGGAAAGGAGATGCTGCAAAAGCGATGCATAAATAAGAAAGGAATAAATCAGATGATACTTCCAATATTCCCTGGATTCTTTGTAAAGGAAGATCTGGGAAGCGGTATTGTTATGAGTGTGCCTTCTCATGCTCCTTTCGACTATGTTGCTCTTCAAAGACTTAAAGGCCAGGGATATGATATCAGCATGGTTAAGCCAGTGAAGTTGATTGAGGTGAAGGCTGGGAAGATAACCGAAGGCAAAGATCTAGTTCCATCAGAACTCGAAATGCCTGCTTTGGCTTATCTTAAACTTACAAATGCAGACGAGAATTCTCTCGATGATCTCTTGGAAGCAGCTACAAAACTCCAATATAAAGAAGAATCGCACTGGGGCAGGATGATCGTAAAGGGATACGAAGGCATGAGTGAGCCCGAGGCAAGGGAGAGCATACGAAAAGAGCTCATCGCAGCAGGAGAAGCATTTGATGTTTATACTCTTGTCAATAGCAGTCCAGTATTCTGCAGATGCGGCTCGAGGATAGTGATAAAGACAGTTGAGAATCAATGGTTCATAAATTATGGCGATCAAGCGTGGAAGGAAGCTGTGAAGAATGCTTACAGCAAGATGCGCATACTTCCAGAGAAAAGCAAGAATGCATTTGTAAT
>JAMCSO010000004.1 GCA_023379075.1 Candidatus Martarchaeota archaeon
GATAATCTGGAAGATGTGAAAAATGAGGACGAAAAGGGAATAACCGTAAAAAAGTCAGAAAACTTCTCAGAGTGGTACACACAGGCAATAATAAAGTCTGGCTTCGCAGACTACAGCGATGTTTCCGGAATAATAATCCTAAAGCCGGATGCATATTTCGTCTGGCAATCAATAACCAATGTGGTTGATGCAGAGCTGAAGAGAGATGGTGTTGAGGACGTCTACTTTCCAATATTCATACCTGAGAGATTCCTAAACAAAGAGAAGGAGCATGTAGAGGGGTTTAGCCCAGAGGTTGCATGGGTCACAGAAGCAGGAAATTCGAAACTGTCTGAGAGGTTGGCAGTAAGGCCTACCTCAGAGACAATAATGTATCCAAGCTATTCCAAATGGATAAGATCCTGGAGGGATCTTCCGTTAAGATACAATCAATGGAATAATGTCGTGAGATGGGAATTCAAGCATCCAACTCCTTTCATAAGGAGCAGGGAATTCCTATGGAATGAGGGTCATACAGTATATGCAACAAGCGAGGAAGCAGATAAGGAAAGGGATTTCATACTAAACCTTTATCTGAAAACACTGAAGGATCACCTAGCGCTTCCCGGAATCCCAGGCCAGAAAACGGACAAGGAGAAGTTTGCAGGCGGAGTCAACAGCTACAGCATAGAGCACATACTGCCTGACGGATGGGCGATACAAGGGCCAGACTTTCACTCCGATGGCCAGAACTTTGCAAAAGCATTCGATATAAAATTCCTTGACAAGGATGGTAAAATGGAGTATGCATGGCAGAACACATATGCCATAACTACCAGAATGCTTGGGGTCATGGTAGCAATGCATGGTGACGACAAGGGATTGATAATACCTCCAAGAGTTGCAAGAATACAGGTAATAATAGTACCAATAACAAAGAAGGATAACTTTGCAAAGGTTAAGGAAGCATGCGAGAATGCCTTGGGGGTTCTAGACAAGCAGAGAGCAAGGATTGACTACAGGGAAGGATATTCTCCAGGATATAAATTCAATGAGTGGGAACTGAAGGGAGTACCTCTAAGAATAGAGGTCGGGTCCAGGGAAGCAGAGAAGAATACTGCGGTCCTGGTGAGGAGAGATACCGGGGAGAAGATAGAAGTAGCTCTCTCAGATCTGGCTGCAAAGGTTGCAGAGACTCTCGATTCAATCCAGCATGACCTTTATAAGAAGGCTGAAGAGATGATGAATGCAAGCATACATACAGCTACAGATTATGAAGAGATGAAGAAGATTCTCGAAAGCAGCAAGGGCATGATACACGCCCCATGGTGTGGCGATATCAACTGCGAGAATAAGATCAAGGAAGAGACAGGAGCTAAGATAACAAATATGCCATTTGATCAGGGAGAAAAAGGGGAGAAGTGCATATATTGCAAGAGAAAGGCGAAAGCAATGGCCAATTTCGCAAGATCTTACTGATCTTTAGACTGAGAGAAAGACAAGCCCGACAACAACCATCACTATTCCCACTTTTTGGCTTCTTCTCAGGCTATCTCCAAATATCAGGAATGCGATAAGCATTGTTACAAGTGGAGAAGCGCCGCTTATGGGCGCAACAACAGCTGCATAATTGTATGTCACACCAAGATTGTAAAAGATTGTACCTCCAAGCCCGAGCAGGCCTGCGGTGAGCAGAAGGGGAAGGTCCTTCTTCCTGATTGCCATCCCTACTTTCTTGTATCTCATGTATACGAACAAGCATAGCGAGATCGGCAATCCGACAAGGACGGTGGCTGCAGGCCACCCTATCTCCTTAGTGAGTATTGTGATAAAAAAGAAGTAGACTCCAAAAGAGAGCGCTGCAATGAATCCATATCCTATCCCAGTTCCCAGTGCTGCTTTCTTTCTAAATACTTCTTTTGCATTGAATGAGACAAGCATAGTGCCAATCACTATAAGAATAATATCAAAGAGCTGTACGTGCGTTATGGACTCCCCCAAAAAGAGAAAGCCGAGTGTTGCCGTAATGGCCCCCCATGTTCCCCCAATTGTCGCTATAACAGAGACATCGCCTATTTCCATTCCTTTGGTGAAAGCAAGAAGCCCTCCTGCAGCTACCGGTCCTATTATAATTATCAGCAAGATGGAAGGAATTGAAAGAGAGCCATAAATCAAAAAGAATACTATTGCCGGAAGGGTAAATATCGGAGCAGCAATCCAGAAAGAGGCTTTCAACGGTCCTATCTTTCTTGAAGCTACAGATACAAGAATATCCTGCACTCCAAAGCAGATCAAGGAAAGGATTCCAAAAAGTATTCCGGCAAGAAGATTCAGTTTAACACCAAACATCAATATTAAAAGCAGCAAGAAGCCCAGTTAATGGGATTCATCAGCGACTAGATATCATCACTAATCAGAAATACCTCGTCTCATCACATCCGAGATGGTGCGGAACTCCGCACTCTGGATTAAATCACTCCGATTCCGAACTCTCGCTTTCATCTACAAACTTTTTGATCTCATCAAGGTTCTCCAGGATCAGGCGAGCTTTTCCCAATCCAAAGGTGAATGGGCGCTGGTCGTTCTCATCCTTCATGAGGCTTACTGTCTTATGTCCTTTATACTCGCCAAATTTCACAGGCATTCTAATCACTTCCATAATAATTAAAGAGTAAATTATATAGATTTAGTGGGTTGGAGAGTCATTGTCCTTTTGCACTTTCCTGATATATCGTAAGTACGTATCCTGCTACGGCCTCATCTGGCTTTATTGACAAGGCGCTTATGACTTTAATAAGCAGATCGAGAGTTGGCTGCTTTCCAGCCGAGGTTATCAGATAAATTGATGGGACATAGACAATGCTGGTTGCCTTGCCATATTCCATGCCTTTAATATGGTTAAGCATATCTTCATCCAGAATTATGCCAACAGACTTGACTATGTCTGATAGTCCTTTGATGATTTCGTCGCCTTCTCCAGTGTCCCTTCCCGTGAATATTAGCACACCCAATGCAGACAGATAAGGTACAGCCCTTTCTATATTCGCGATGATGTACCTGTCCTCGAATGTCCTCTGGAGCTCAAAGAAGAGAATCTTGGAGATAAGTGAAGAGAGCCTGTTTATCGGCCCGCTGAATTTAATAACCAAATCTTCTTCAGCCGCATTATTGACTTTGCCTCCCTCATGTTCAAGAAACTCAGAGTAAATGTCGAGGACATGCCTTGCGCTTTGAATATCAGATATCATTCCAAGTGATGAGACCACATCAATTATCATCTGTGGTGTAGGCTCTTTCTCAACAAGCTTTATGAAATATATCGCAGGAATGCATACAAAATTATTCTTAAGATTCAAGGATGCTACAAATTTAAGAAGCCTTTTGTTAGGCGAGACTCCTATTGCATTTATCAATCTTTCAACGTTCTCAGTGCTGATCTCCTTGCTTGCGAACGCCAGAACAACAACGGCTGCAATGTATGGAGCCATTCTTCTTTCCAGAATGCCACCCGCAAACTTCATGCCAATCTTTTCTATAATTCCTGCTTTCTGTATTGCTCCGTTTATCTCTCTTGCGAGCATGTATGCCATGAACTTTGATGATGATACTATTGTCTCACTAAATGAACTTTTCCATTTCGAGACTGTCATATCCGTTACATTGCTCTGCGTAATTCTCCCTAATTAAAAATTATAACTTAAGCATTCTAATAACTTTTGCTTCATTAGAGTGCCAACAACTTATCGAAAAACATAATAAAAGATAATTCCACCCAATTAGTGATCGCATGTACTTACTTTTAGCGGCAGCAGGAATCTATGTGATAATAGATGGAATATTGAGCATAGCATCAAGGAAGAATTATCATAGCAGACTTTACGAAGCTGGTAGGATTGTCAGAGTAATCGCAGGAATCATAGTGATTGCATATGCACTCTAAGCCACTCTATGGCTGAATTGATCTCAACTATGCAAGCCAGCACCCCACCCAACCATTTCCCAGACAATGGCGTTACAGACCTCCCCTTCAACTGCTGCAAAATTCCTTCTATTGATCTACTCCCTCCCAGAAACATGAGCGCGTACTCTGTCAGACCTTCCTCTAATTGCTTCTCTTGTTGCACTAAGTAGCGAATGTTCAACTACCACATTGTTTTCTCTCAAATATCTGGCCTTTTTGCGTACAGAGACAATCAATGCATGATCACTACTTGTGTAGATCTCAACCACCCACAAACGGCCATAATCCTCACTGTTAGATTTATCTGCAATTCTTAACGCTGTGAGCGGGAAATCCCACATGCTTCAGTGGTGTGACGAAAGCGAACCACAGATAAGTACATAACGATAAATTGAGATAAAAATAGAGGAAAAAGGAATGTAATGGAACTGACGAGAGCCTACAGGTTCAGAATCTATCCCGATGCCACTATCTATGAAGCAGTCTTTGTTTTGGTTATATCTTTAATGAACATAGTCCCGGCCAGATTCGAACTGGCGTGTGTGGGTCCAAAGCCCACTATCCTTGGCCGCTAGATGACGGGACTATTATCCATACTTATTAATTTGTTGCTCTAAATATTTAACTGATGCGATATGTCAGAGAAGATCTACTGGAAGGATCCATATATTAAAGAGTTTGATGCTAGAATTGAGAGATTAAGGGAAAACGAGCTTATCTTGGATAGGACAGCATTCTATCCAGGTGGCGGAGGCCAACCATTTGATACGGGAAGGATAATAGCCGAAGGCAAAGAATATCATATAACAGAAGCGAGGAAGAGTGGGGACGATGTGATTCATATAGCATCATCAAATATTAATTCTGAGGAAGGTGCGGTTGTCAAGGGCTACATAGACTGGAGAAAGCGTTACTCATACATGCGCTATCATACTGCAATACACATAATAAGCGGTGTAATAGAGAATGGCTACGCTGAGAGCTTCAGCAAAGGCGGCCAGATATACGAGGACAAGGCAAGAATCGATTGGGATATGCCGATGCTAAACAGGGAGTTGGCAGAAAAGATAATCTCTACCTCAAATTCAGTGGTTTCTGAAAGCCATCGTGTCTTAGCAAAGAATATACTGCGAGAGGAAGCGTTAAAAATTCCAAACCTTTCAAGAACAGAGCCGGGAAGGGAATTAATACAAAGGCTTGAGGAAGTGCGCATTGTAGAGATAGAAGGCTTTGATATGCAGGCAGATGGCGGCACTCATGTTTCAAACACCAAAGAAGTAGGTACAATCAAATTGTCAAAGTTTGAGAATAAGGGATCTCACAACAAGCGAATAGAGTTCGTTCTTGTATGATCAGAGTTCCTTTGTCTTTGTATCTATCGGCTTATTCTCATATGCAAGGATCGCTTTCTTTATTGCTCGCATTGCAAGAGTTGCGCAGTGCATCCTTACAGGACCAGGGTCAATACTTATCATTTTAAGTACATCTTCCTTTCCCATTCTTTCAATATCTTCGATCTTCTTTCCCTTCAGATTCTCAGCCACTATATCAGCAGTCCCCATCGCTATAACGCAGCCATTTCCTTCGAACTTTATCTCATCTATCTTGCCGTCACTTACCTTGAGATATACATCTATCTTGTCTCCACAGGAGATGTTCTCCTCATGGGTTGTTGCTTCGGATCCCTCTATCTTACCCTTGTTCTGGGGATGTTCATACCTATAAATAAGCTCTTCAGCATACATATCAAGTGACATTATTCCACTTCTTCGTCAATTGCAACCTTCGATTTCATCATGCATCTGTTCTCTACAAAGAGTAGCCCATGTGCCTCAGCATACTCCCTTGCTTCCTTGCTGAATATTCCTTCCTGGAGCCAAAGGACTTTCGCGTTTACTTCAACAGCCGCCTTTGCTATCTCAAGAGCCTCTTTTGCAGGCCTGAATACATCAACTACATCTATCTTCTTCTTAATATCCTGAAGCGACTTGTAAGCCTTCTCCCCAAGTATCTCTTCAGCAAAGGGATTGACTGGTATAATTGTATATCCAGCCTCCTTCATGTACATAGGGACATCGTGGCTCGGCTTTCCTTGTTCTCTCGAGCATCCTACGACAGCTATTACCTTAAATTCCTTCAGTATTTTTCTTATTTTATCTCTTTCAGGATCCTGCATTGCATTACCTAAGAAACTCGTCAGGGCACAGTGGCTTTGCAATTCTGGCAAGTATCTTCGCGAAGAAGCTGTTTATCTTGTCCTTCCTTGACAATATGATATAATAGAATATAATACTTATAACTATGCCAGCGATGACATCTGTAAGGTAATGAGCTCCAAGGTAGACCCTGCCAACAAGTATGAGAATCACCCAAATCCCATAGAGCGCCCTCACGTAATTATACTTGTTAAGGAAGAATAGTAAGCCGGTGAGCACCGTGGCGTGGTTTGATGGAAACGAGTAGCTTGCTTCGCACCCTACATGATTTATCCACTGGAGATCTGCAACGCTGCATGGTCTTGGCTCCTTTATAATATCCTTTATAATTTCTGTGATCAAGAAGATCAGAACCATGCCAAAAACAAACGAGAAGACATTCTTGTCCTTCTTAAGATATAAGTAGAGCGCAAGAAGCGGCAATACTACCAGAAAGCTCGTTCCCATTAAGCTCATGAACGAATTCAATGCGGGATTTGCGAAATAAAGCACTATGTGGAAAGCCCAGTTATTTAATCCCGTTAATATCGAAGACATGCTTACCAATGAGATAAATTATGGATTTACTATGTGGTATAATATATAAAACTCTTGCGTTGATATTAGAGAAGATAAGAGATGAAAAATACCGTAATCATGGACACGAGTTCCATACTCTATGCAGCCTCAAAAAACAGCGATCCTTTCGAAGCGATAATGGATCTTCTGAGCGATGCAGTGATAACGATATCCAGCGGGGTAATAAACGAATTGCGCATGATCTCAAAAAGAAAGAAAGGGCAATGGACATATGCGGCATTCGCCCTCTCTCTGATCAAAGAACACAACGCAAAAGGCGAGATCCTAATCATCAATTCACGGGGCAAAGTGGATGCCTGGATTGTTGGTGCAGCAAAGGAAAAGGATTCATACGTCTGCACCAATGACTCAAAATTAAGGGAAGCGCTTAAGAAAAGGGGGGTAAGGGTAATTACCATATCTGAAGATGGAATGGCCAGATAAGGCACTACGTTATAAATATTTCGCTTTCATATATTATATTAGCTTTAATCTTAGCGAGCCAGGTTTTGTTTTAGCTGGATAATGGTGATTCATTGTACTATATATACACTATAAAGGATACGATTAATGTACCTCCATCATATTTCGGAGAAGATATCAAGAAGGCTGCAGAAGAGCTCCTCAGGACAAAATATGAGAGGACGCTTGACAAGGACCTTGGGGTGATACTTTCTGTATTTGATGTAAGGGAGATCAGCAATGGGACAATACTGCCTGGAGACCCATCAGTATACCACACTGTGACATGCAGCATACTCTCCTTCAATCTTGAGGTTGAAGAAGTTGTCATTGGCGAAGTATCCGAGTTAGCTGACTTCGGGTGCTTTGTGAGGCTCGGCCCCATAGATGGACTTGTCCACCTCTCCCAGATAACAAACGATTATATAAATTACGATAGGAAAATCAGTGCCTTCGTTCTAAGGGCATCCGGAAGGAGCCTGAAAAAGGGAGATGTAGTTTATGCCAAGGTCTCAACAGTAAGCCTAAAAAGCAACATAAAGGATACAAAGATAGCATTGACGATGAGGCCCGAAGGTCTCGGAAAGATGGAATGGATAAAGGAGCCAATAAAGCCAAAGACAAGAGAGAGGCAGCCACATGGCAAGAAAAGGAAGTGATTAAATGGAAAAAGTTTGCAAAAATTGCAGGTTGATAATAACACAGGGAGAGGTATGCCCTCTTTGCGGCTCAACATCCCTTACTACAAAGTGGAGTGGGTATATAGTCATAATGAACTTTGAAAAATCGGAGCTTGCAAAGAAGCTCGACCTCAGGGTTAATGGAACCTACGCATTAAGCGTAGAGTCCTAATCCTCTACTTCTTCTCTTTTCTTACATACTCTTCGTTTACATGAAGTTTGCTGATCTCATCCATATCCCTCAGCACTGATTCTGCAAAGCCTGCCTTGTTAATAAGATAATCGGAATTCTTCTCGATCTCAGCTCCGAAGAGTATTGTTGCTGTACTTCCATCAACCCTGACTTCACTCGGCTTAAGCGACGCTTCTTCAGCCAGGGCCTCAATTTTCTCTTCAGTGCCATCGATCTTGCTTACCACTCTTATCTCATATATGAGCTTCTCTCCTGCAAGCGGGTGGTTTGCATCCACAACAACTCTTCCTGAGTTCACGCTCTTTACTGTAGCAACTCCTCCATCTATATCAAGCCTCATTCCTGGATATGGGTCTATATCTCTCTTCTTGAAGTCTGAGAGGGACATGACTCTGACAAGGTCGGGGTTCCTCTCTCCGAAAGCGTCCTTTGGCTCCAGCTCAAGCTTCCTCTCCTGGTTCAGGTTCATATCTTTTATTGCATCGTCAAGGCCCTTTATCAGCTTTCTTTTACCTATAACCATGAGCTGAGGCCCATATCTTCTCTCCTCTTCAAATATATTGTTCTTCTTGGCTATTGACTCATCTGTCGTATAAACAACGCTGTTGTCAGCCGCATGCCTTGCTGTATACTCTACTTTTACAAAATCTCCTTCCTTGAAAGCCATACTATCATCTGCATACTTTATATATTTCCTCTAATCTAAATCATAAAGTCAAAGACTAACTTGTGATCTTATGAATGGCAAAAAGATAATCGAACTAATTGCATCAATATTTATACTTGCAATATTTATTAGCTCTTACGCTTATATAACGACCATCGCGCCACAACAGCAAAGCTCAAATAACACAACAAATACAACACAGCCGACACTTTACGCTGCAGGGATTACCAACGCATCGATAACCGGGTACAGCAATATAGTCAAGCTTAACATACAATGCAAGAACCAATCGAGAATAGCTAATGAGACTTCCTCCCTTCTCGGAGCTCTGGAAGGAAACAACTCCATATCTAACTTCTACCAGAGCTCTACACAGAGCATACTGGTACAGACTGGGTCAACAAATACTACAAGCCTTTACAATTACCTTTATGGGAAGATGGGGAATGATTCAATGGCTTGCATACAATTCTCTACCAATGCGGAAGTAAAGCTTCCTAGCCAGATGAACTTCACTGTGGAAGGAAAATCATTCCTTCTTCCGATAGCATCAAGCTTGCAGAGCTACAGTCTTCCAATCAACATGACAAAAAACATGAGTCCCGGGATAAAGGTAAGAGTTGCAGTACTTCTGACATTGAATGGGACGATATTAAGTGGGCCTGTGGTAAGTGCAGATTAAGTGGGAATGCAGTCTGGTAGTATTATGGATCTGGAAGATACAAGAAAGATGGCGAGGAAGTATGCACTGAAGAACGCGATAGACTACGGCAAGGCAAAAGAGAGCGTTGTGGTCAATAAAATCTTATCAATAGATCCGGGGTTGAGATCTGAGATAAAAGCCCTTTACAAAGTTGCCGGAGAGGTTTGTGCTGAGGTTAACTCTCTTTCCAGGGGGGAGCTGGAAGCCGAGTACTTACAGTACTCTGAGGAATTCAAGAGCCTTGACTTGGAAAAGGCAGAGAAGAGCTCAAGGCCAAACTTCAACATCGATGGGGCTGAGCCCACAAAGATGGTAACAAGATTCGCTCCTGAGCCAAGCGGGTATATGCACCTCGGCCATGCAAAACCAGTGATACTCAGCAACGAGCTGAAAAGGCTTTACGAAGGCAAGATATACCTTTATTTTGATGATACAAATCCAGAGAAGGAGAAGCAGGAGTATGTGGATTCCTTCAAGAAAGATCTCTCATGGCTAGGAATAACCTTTGACAAGGAATATTATGCAAGTGATAACATCGAGCGCATGTACGGATATTCCTTCAGCCTGATAGATTCTGGAAATGCTTACATCTGCGAGTGCTCAGCAGAAGAGATAAAGAAGAACAGGTTTGATGGCAAGGCCTGCAGCCACAGGGAGAGGGGAGCTGACGAGAACAGAGCCCTCTTCCAGAAGATGATAAATGGCGTATATGGTGAGGGAGAGGTTCTCCTCAGGCTGAAGGGGGATATGAAAGCAAACAACACCTCTATGCGCGACCCTTCTCTAGTGAGGGTCAAGAAAAGCAGCCACTACCGACAAGGTCAAAAATATTCTGCATGGCCAAATTACGATTTAAATACCCCTATAATGGATTCAATAAACGGAGTTACTGACATAATCCGGAGCAAGGAATACGAGCTCAGGGACGAGCTATATTACAAGATACTTGACCTTCTCGCCCTCAGGAAGCCAAGAATACATGAGATAGGACGATTTAAGATAGCAAACAATCTGACATCAAAGCGAAAGATAAATGCGCTGATCAAAGACGGAGACGTTTCCGGATACGACGATCTGCGTCTTGTAACCATTATGGCATTGAAGAGGAGAGGCATACTTCCAGCTGCAATAACCTCTCTTATGCTGAAGTTCGGGATAAGCAAGACCGAGAGCATAACAAAGCTTGACTCGCTTCTTGCAGAGAACAGGAAGTTTATAGAGCCGAATGCAAAGCGCCTCTTCATGGTTAGAGATCCTGTTAAACTTAGGGTCGACGGGCTAAATGGAAAAGAAGAGGTATCTCTAAAGCTTCATCCACATTCCAATCTCAATTCAAGAAAGTATGTACTGAGCAATGACTTTCTTATAAGTAGTGCAGATGCATCTGCATTGAAGGTAGGATCGAGAGTCAGGCTGAAGGATGCGATAACTATTGAAGTGAAGGAGAAAAGCGAGAACGGGATTATCGCAGCAATAGCCACAGGAGATGCAGCCCAAAAGATTCATTGGGTAAATTCCGGAAATTACATCAAGTGTAGGATTCTGCTCATCGGAGATCTTCTCAACGGAGAGGACTTTGATCCAGAGAGTATGAGGGTGTATGAAGGGTACGCTGAGAGCTACGTAAGCAATCTTGATGAAGGGGAATCGATTCAGTTTGAGAGGGAAGGATTCTTTAATCTCGAGAATAAGAAGGATTTCTCTTTTGTCTCCATCTAATCCTAAATGTGTTAATTACCAAAGACTTTTAAATCTATCCCTTTTATATTATAAAATAGGACAGTTGGTTAACGGCATGTTGGGATATAACTCGATAAATTAGAAGCTTAAGACAAACTTTGTTGCTGGCTGATAATATTGAGCAATGTTATTGTGGATAGGAGCAATCCTGCTTTCAAGCCTGCAGGAGCTGCTGATACGATGGAGACTCAGATACTTGACAAGATTGTGAGGGAAGGCTGGGAATCGAGGCTTAAGGCTGAGGGTGGCACGCATAATGCCGAAGCCCTCGAGTCGCACGCAGCAAACATGAGGCATATGCTCAGAAGCGTCGATTATGAAGTTCTCAGTATGCCACACGTCATAGCTAATACGAGGAATATGACCAGATCAGATCTCAAGGCATATCTCTGTTTTGTCGAGAACCTTGCACATGGTTATAAGATATTGTTCGACAATGACCTTGCGAGCATAATTATTGCAGGGATAACCCTCAAGGCGAAGGACCTGCACTCAATAAGACGCCATTTCAATAGTTTCATAAAGCGACTTGAGGAGAGAAAGTCTGGATATCTCCTCAAGCTTAATTCAGAGTCGGGTTCGATAGACGATCTTGTGTTAGAGCTAAGGTACTATGAGTCCAGTTTCTTAAAGTTCTTGCGTAAGAAAAATATATTGAAAGTGAAGCGCAAGATCAAGGCAAAGAACCTCAAGGTTAAGATTCTAAAAACTCGCGCAGGAAAGTACGACCTCCTTGTGGAGGAGCTCAAAAGGAATGTCTCTCCTTACCTCGCGAAGCAATAGAAAAGTATT
The DNA here is from genome assembly GCA_023379075.1 of Candidatus Martarchaeota archaeon. Classification (GTDB taxonomy): domain Archaea; phylum Micrarchaeota; class Micrarchaeia; order Micrarchaeales; family CABMGC01; genus JAMCSO01. Next base: position 11,952 of record JAMCSO010000004.1, read on the forward strand.
GCCTGTATCGTGTGTCCGCTTTCTACTCTGTTGCTTTTTATCATCTCGATTGCCTTGCTTATCTTTACTCTCTCTACCTCTATTATCTCATTCTCCTCAAGCATCTGCCTTCCTTTCTTAAGTTCGGTTGCCGTGAAGAAAAGAACCTTTTCGGTAGAGAATCCCGGAGAACTATAAGATTCAAACAGTGGTTTGATGCTTCCTGCAGTGAATCCCGTCTCCTCCGCGAGCTCCTTAGCTACCCTAATCTTAGGATCCTCGCTGCCCTCAACCATTCCTGCAGGCAATTCATTTACCCATTT
>JAMCSO010000005.1 GCA_023379075.1 Candidatus Martarchaeota archaeon
ATTCCCGAATCTCGGAAGATTTGAGGTTAAGAGAGATGCCAGATTCGGAGGAGATGTCGAGTATAACACATATCAGCATCTTGAGAAAGATTATGGGGAAGGAAAGCTCCATCCATCAGACCTTAAAAGGAATGTTGCAGATTCACTCTATAGAATAATGGAACCGATAAGCAAGAAATTCGAAAAGGAAAGAGAAGAGATCTCAAGACTTTTTACGCTTTGAGGATAAGTTGATGGGAAAAGAGATCAATTGTAAGACACGTAGAAATAACGCCCAGTCGGCAATGGAGTACCTGATGACTTATGGTTGGGCCATTTTGATAATATCGGTAGTGCTTGTCGTGCTATTCTCAATGGGCATAACAAATCCCTTCTTCTTTGCGCCTAAGGCAGTTGCAGGAGGATGCCTAGTAATTAAAACAGAGGTAAGTTCTTCCTTGGAAGGAGTATGCAATAGTGAGATACCGGAGTACGTGGCGCAATTCAATGGACAGACATCTTATATTAATATTCCATCATCAGCGCATATCTCCCCAATAAAAGAGATTAGTGTTTTTGCATGGATCTACATTAATTCTCCGGAATCTGCAATAATTGAGAAAGAAGGATCGTATGGCATGAAAGTAGGAGTTCAAGGAGCATCCCCAGGCCAATTTGCAGGTTATGTCTGGGGCACAAATGGAGTTTGCAGTAGCTTTCCATTTTCCCTTAAAATAAACACATGGTATTTTGTTGGGTTTACGTTTGATGGAAACACTGTTTATGAGTATGTAAATGGCAAACTTTATTGTGAGGTGTCTTTCTATGGTGGAATTGATACCTCGACATCGCCGCTAGGGCTTGGAGGGCCTGATGATGTTGATGGCTATGTGCACGGTTCTATTAGCAACCTGCAGGTCTACAACGACTCCTTAAGCAACACAACAGTGAGTACACTCTATGGTGAAGGTATTGGCGGAGACCCGATAGATACAAATCATTTGGTTGGATGGTGGCCGCTCAACGGCAACGCAAACGATTATTCAGGGAACAACAATGACGGCATCGCATCAAGTATTATCTGGTCTGGAAATTGGTGGCAGGATTACTCTGCTCCGTGATTACCAATACTCTCTGAGCTCATCGAAGCTTATTGAAGAGTTTACAAATGCATTTGAGAGACGTTCGGCAAGCCTTCCATTTAGCACTAATGGTATGTTAAGATCGACTGCAAGCCTTCTGATCCTTTTGTCGTTATCTGGCATGTAACCATCTCCAATCACAAGGTCGATCTCGTTCCCTGCGAGCATATTCATCGCCTTTGCCTCTGTTAATTGCTCGCAGCCAGGAATTGGATTTGACTCAAGAGTGTAGAGCATGGTAAAGCCTGAGAGTGACTCTGTGCTTCTGAGCAGTTCTGTACGATTCTCTTTTCCATAAATCAGTATTCCTTTTTTAGGTATCTTGTTTCCAGTGACTCCAAGCCAGCTTTTAAGGAGCGCGTCATTGAAATTCCTTCCAAGAGCTGCAGACTCTCCTGTGCTCTTCATCTCCGGGCTGAGGTGAGGATAAGCCCCTTTGAGCTGAGACCAGGAAAATTGGGGCGATTTCACTGCTATGGAACGATGCTCTGGCTCTTTAAAGCCATCCCATTTAAATTTTCCATTGATTCCTTTTATCGCAGATTCTACAAGATTTATTCCAAGAGATTTCGAGCTGAATGGCATGGACCTGCTCGCCCTGAGATTGAGCTCGATAACTTTTGGCTCCCCATTTTCTATGGCAAACTGAAGGTTGAACAGGCCCTTTATCTTAAGAGTACGGGCAAGCTCAAGCGCTATCTCATTCATTCTGGACCTTATTATGTTTTCAAGATTGGCAGGCGTGAAGATTGTAGAGTCGCCGCTGTGCACTCCAGTCTCTTCTATGTGCTGAAGCATGACTCCCAGTATGCTCTTTCCATCGCTTGCACAATCCATCTCAGCTTCTATACACCCTTTCAGAAATCTCGATATTACAACGGGATGCTCCCTTGAGACAATTGCAGCTTCTCTCAAATATTCTTCCAGCTCGTGCATGTTGTTCGCAACCTTCATCGCAGCTCCGCTCAGGATGAAGCTGGGCCTTACAAGCACAGGAAATCCAATCTCATCGATGAATCTCTTTATTGATGCGCTTGAGGTCGCATCTGTCCACTCTGGCTGTCCTATCCCAAGCTTCCCGAGAAGCTCGGAGAACTTCTTTCTGTCTTCAGCGTGTGCAATGCTCTCAGAGTCAGACCCATATATTCTGATCTTTCTCTGGCTTATTGCCTTAGCCAGGTTGTTTCCCGTCTGGCCAGCTGAGAAGATTGCTATGTCTGATGCTTGCTCTTTATCGCAGATTGAGGATACAGTCTCTGCAGTAATCTCGTCAAAGTAGAGCCTGCCTACCTTATTCCAGTCAGTGGATACAGTCTCTGGATTGCAGTTAAGCAATATGACTTCATCAAAATGCTTCTTGGCTTCCTCAGCTATTGCAACAGATGAGTAGTCGAATTCAACAGATACTCCTATCCTAAAGACCCCCGATCCGAGGACTAGAAGCTTGCTTAAGCCTTTCGGCCTTATATCGTCCTCGATTCCTGAGCCAGCAGTATATAGGTAGCTTGAGCTTGCAGGCCACTCGGCAGCAAGGGTGTCTATCTCCTTTACCGATATTTCTTTAGTTAGGTTGAGCTGCAGAGGGCTGAAGCCTAAAGAGAGAAGATGCTTTGCATCAGGAGCGCTAATCTCCTTGTTTAGGAAATGCTCATAGAGCTCCACAGTGCCTTTTATCTTATCGATAAAGAATTGGCTTATTCCAGATTCTCTGGAGATCTCTTCTGTTGTCGCGCCTTCTTTTAGCGCTTTTGCAACATACCTGAACCAGTAAGGCTTCCTCGCTTTGATTGCAGAGATCGCCTCTTCCTTGCTAAGATCTGAATGATAGAGGGTGCCTCCAACAATCCCAGGCTCGGCTATGTCCAACATCCTTGCTGCTTTCTGCATCGCCTCTTCGAGAGATCTGCCTATTGCCATAACTTCGCCGATGCTCTTCATCTCACTCCCTATCCTTTCTTCGGCTCCCTCAAATTTGTTAATGTCCCATCTCGGCATCTTTATCGTTATGTAATCAAGGCTTGGCTCGAAACATGCGGTTGTTGCCTTTGATATCTCATTCTTCAGCTCATACAGCTTATATCCGAGTGCGAGCTTCGCACTTACGTATGCGAGAGGATAGCCAGTAGCCTTGCTTGCCAATGCGCTTGACCTTGACATCCTTGGATTCGTCTCTATAACATAGAAGTTGCTGCTTTTCGGATCCAGCGCGAACTGGACATTGCACTCACCAATCAGATTTATGGCCTCTGCTACCTGAATCGCGACGCTCCTCATTCTCTGGTAATCATAGTCATCCAGTGTCTGGCTTGGAGTCACTGCTACAGAGTCGCCAGTGTGGATTCCCATCGGATCCAGATTCTCTATGCATGCAACAACTGCGCAGTTTCCAAAAGAATCACGGACAACCTCATACTCTATCTCTTTCCATCCTTCCAAGTACTTCTCTACCAGAACTTCTCCGACTCTGCTTTGGGCAAATGCCTTTTTGAGAATTCCCTTAAGCCCTTCAACATTTTCTACTATTGAGGAACCCCTTCCCCCGAGATTGAAGCTTACCCTTTCAGAAATCTCGATATTACAACTTTCAGCAGCGCTTAATGCTTCATCCTCGCTTCTTGCGCTGGCGCTTGGAGGCACGCTTATCTTTACTGCTTTCATCAGTTTGCTGAAATCGCTTCTTCCCAAGGCCTTCTCTATATCTATTATCTTTGTTCCAAGAAGATCTACATTGTATTTTGCTAATGTGCCATCCTTTGATAGGTCTATTCCGGCGTTCAGCGCGCTCTGTCCTCCAAAACCAATCATTATGGCTTCGGGTCTTTCCCGCTCTATCACTATTCGTATGAATTCAGAAGTCACCGGCAATAGGTAAACCTTATCTGCAGAGGAATGGGTAGTCTGTACTGTAGCAACATTTGAGTTTATTAGTATTGTGCTTATCCCTTCTTCCTTTAGGGCTCTTAATGCCTGGCTTCCGCTGTAATCAAACTCTGCGGCCTCTCCAATCTTAATTGGTCCTGATCCCACAACAAGGATCTTTTTATAACGAGCCATGCACCATACCCCCAAATAAGTTAAATATGAATCTTGTGTCGTTAGTTCCAGGCCTGGCTTCTGGATGAAATTGCACTGTGAGAAGATTCATCCTCTTGAAGCGAAGGCCTTCAACTACATCATCGTCAGGACTATTGAACCATATCTCAGAGTCTTCAGGAAGCGCATCTTTGCTGACCTCATACCCATGATTATGCGTTGTGATATAGGATCTCTTGCTCATTTGGTCAACTACTGCCTTGTTGATGGCTCTGTGCCCGAATTTCATCTTTCTTACCTCTCCCCCCAAAGCCATAGACGCTATCTGATGGCCCAGGCAGATGGCAAGTGTCGGTATATTATACTCAAGAAGGCTCTTGAATGTCTCGGCTTCCTTAAGCAGCAGATTGGGATTTCCAGGCCCGTTGCTATAAACTATGCCATTCGGCTTAAATGCCATTATCTCTTCTGCAGAGTAATTATAAGGCACGCGAATTATTCTGTATCCAAGATCCGATAGGTTTTCAAGGATTCCGTGCTTGACTCCAAAATCGACAACTACTACCACTTCGTTGCCAGAACCATGCATTACCGGCTCTTTTGGTGAGACCATGCCAACAAGGTTGGAGAAATCATAAGTTCTAGATCTCTTGAATCTTGCTTCCGCATCTTCTATCTCATCATCGCTTATTATGCATGCCATTACTCCCTCTTCCCTGACCTTCTTTGTCAAGGCTCTTGTGTCTATTCCTGAGATTCCAGGTATGTTGTTCTCCCTGAGCCATTCATCCAGGCTCTTTGATGAGTTCCATTTCATTCCATGGGTTAGTTCGCTTACTACCAAGCCCTCAGCTTTGATCGACTCAGACTCAAAATTTGATATTATGCCATCTTTGCTCTTCAGTCCAGGCACGCCATAGTTCCCTACAAGCGGGTGTGTAATTAAGAGGATCTGGCCTTTGTAAGATGGATCTGTAAGGCTTTCTGGATATCCATTCATGGCAGTTGTAAAAACAAGTTCTCCAGTCTTATAATCTGAGGACCCAAAACCAAACCCTTCAAGAACTGTGCCGTCCTCTAGATAAAGAAATCTTTTTTTCTGACTCATCAGTGCACCGGGGCCGCAGAGTCTGAGACCATTTTTGATAGAATCTGAATATTATTAAATCCTTTCGGAAAAGCGGGATATTCGAATGCTGGATTAAATCTTTATGCACCTGAGCAATTCTGAGTATGCATCGTCTGCCATGCTCTTCGGAATCTTATTTACAAGAATCTTGCAGCCTTTTGTCGATACATCAGGCCTCTTCTTTACAAGAGTTCCTTTCTCAGCCAGCTTAAGCAGATCAGAGACCGTTCTGAAACGCGTTCTTTCGAGAGCATATATTGTGTCATCAGATATAATCAGGGCATCAGCCTTTTTGTGTCTTGATATGAATTCTGATGATGCCTTTCCGATAAACACCGGAGGCCCTTTCAGGATTCTAGAGACCATCTTCTGCTTTTGAGTTATAATAAGAATAGAGCCATTCCTGCCTGAGATCCATTGAGTTCCTAGAAGATAAGAGAATCCGTTAGCCTTTATCTCATTGCATATAAGGATTCTTAACTTTCTAAGCTGCGGCCATATTATGTCTTCGCTCTTCTTTGGTACCTTGCAGATCAGCAGATGTGAATCTAAACTGTTTTCGGTTAAGAAATCCATTAACATGCGGTGAGAGGTCGCAGATGAGAATCTGTATCCGTAAAAGGACTCTGTCCTTGGGTTGTCTAATATCTTTCTTGCAATAAGCACGAATCTTGCGAGAGACTCTTTTGAGACTCCGGCAGCAACATTCCTTCTTGGATCGACAGGATCTATAACTACGAAATCAGAGTTGAAGATCTTTGTGCTATCATCTTTCATATCAATCGATTTTGTGCTTGGATCAAGAACGGCTGGGAGCTTCAGGTTTGAAAAGTGAGTTAGTAGAGAGGTCAATGAGCCAAATTGATATATTAGCAATTCGCATAGATAGCCAGGAAACCCTTCGGTCTTTACCTCTGCCCCATATATCCTGTAATTTTTCAGCAGGTATTTCATTATTCGTACATCGTCGCGCTGCTTTTCTGTGAGGCGTTCATTTATGAATTTCGTGTGCAGGGGCGTTCTGTCAACGCTCGTAATCCTCTCTACAAAGGAATCTATTGCTAGTGCCGGAACTATGTCTGCTCTCAGGCCCGTATTGTTGAGGAATAATCTTACATATGGGTGCTCAGCATACTTGATCTCGAACGACTCTCCCTTATTTTTGTCTGCAAGAGCCTTGCCATACCTTACTCCATCATTGACAAGCTTCTCCCTTGGAGTGCCTTTTGGAAAGAGCATGAAGATATCTATGTCAGTGCTGCCCCTGAGATTCGTTCCCCTTGAGATCGATCCAGTTATCCTTAACTCCACATCCCCTGGCACTATCTCTTTTAGTCTTTCCATTAGCTCGTTTGCCTGGGCTGTTGCTGCCCTGACTTCTAGTTCTGTTGGCTTAATCTCTTTTATTATCTGCTTGTAAATTAGATTGAGCTTTCTCTCGTTATCCATTATCCTCGTATAGTATTATAATTTAACCTTTAAAGCTTTCTCTATTTCTTCTTGTTTGATTATTCGTTTTTCTTTGTATCTTTTGGTTTGGGTTCCTTATCCCGCATCTCTATCCCAAGATATGCGATCTTGTACCCTATACTTGCAAATAAGTACAGTATGATCAGCCTGATGAATGTTCCCATATTGTTATTAAGAGTGGTTCCAAGGTCTGTTGTCAAACTGCTTATTGAGGAATTAATACTTGCGCTTTGGGAATTTTGCAATGGCACTTTTGAAGGGATTTGCTGAGCCTGATATAGCCCATATCCCAGGAAGAGCGCAAATACAATTATCAGAATTCCAGATATTATCATAGCTGAAGAGGCATACGAAGCCATAGATAATCCCTTCTATTAGTAATTCTATATATAGTTAACTCTTTAAATAGTTAAGGGGGGCTCGTAGCGCAGGAGTAGCGCGCATCGTTCGCAAGAAGCTTTTAGAAAAGGCTTCACCGAAATACGATGAGGCCGCGGGTGCGAATCCCGCCGAGTCCATCTCACTTTAAGCAATGTGGACTTAGGTAAAGTATTATATATTTTTGCCTGCAAATGCAATCATGAGGGATTACAGCAAAAGAGCCACCGATTTTATCGTCGATAGAATAAAAAAAGATGATACGCTTACCGAGGGGAACAAGCAGGCTGCGCTGGACATGCTTTCTTTCATGCAGGCAAAGGGATCCAAGCAGCGCACTCTGCAGAAGCACATCTACTGCTTCGAGAAATTCCTGCATGTTATGGATAAGAATGTAGATGTGAAGAGCGCCACTAGGACGGAACTGGAGAGAGCCATGGCAAGGATAGAAGGTTCCGATTACGCTACTGAGACCAAGAGGAACATAAAGGTGGTGGTGAAGTCGTTCTACAAGCACTTCGTAGGAGAGGATTATTACTATCCGAAGCAGATTGCGTGGGTGAAGACTACTGTTCCGTTCAACAAGAAGGTCCTTCCCGAAGACATACTGTCCGAGGATGAAGTGATAAGGATAATAAAGGCAGCCAGGAACCCCAGGGACAAGGCGATCATTGCGCTGCTGTACGATAGCGGAATACGCGTTGGGGAGCTGATAGGCCTCAGAAAGAAGGATATTGACATAAAAGGCAGGACCGCACATATAATAGTGAGTGGAAAGACAGGCATGAGGAAGATACCTATATTCTTCAGCGCACCGTACCTTGGCGCATACCTGAATACCGTTGACGATATGAAGCCCGAAGAGGTTATCTGGAAAGCGATAGGCAGCTGGTCCAACACCGAGGTCAGGGTAGACGAGAGCGCGGTAAGGAAGCTGCTCAGGGTTGCGGCAGGCAGGGCAGGCATTGAAAAGAGAATCTATCCGCATTTGTTCAGGCATTCACGCGCTTCATTTTATGCCAACACGCTGACTGAGCAGCAGCTGAAAGCTTATTTCGGATGGACAGGGGACAGCAAGCTGGCAAGCGTATACGTGCATCTGAGCGGAAGGGACATAGATAATGCATTGTCCAGGGCAAACGGAGTTGAGTTCAGGGAAGTACAGGAAAGACCGCAGCTCACAGCCAGGGAGTGCCCGCGATGCAAGCTGGTAAACACTGCAGAGGCGTCTTACTGCAGCCGCTGCGGATCGGCCATGGACATATCAACTGCGATGGTCGAACAGGCACATGAAGAGAGACTGAAGAACCTTGGCAGCAGGATAGCAGAATCAGGGGACCGTCCTTCCAGGCACAGGGCCGACACTTCAAGACGGATAGTCAGAAGGAGGAGCAGTAAAAAATGATTGTTGGTGAATTATATGACAGGGGAGACTTTTCACAGGAGCCTGCTTCCGATAAGCAGCGTCAGCCTTCTTGGCAGCTGCGAGACCAGATTCATGGAGGCAATGGAAGGGAAGCAGAAGGTTACAAAGCCCATGCTGATCGGCAAGGCCATGCATAAGAAACTTGAGGAAGGCCTGCCTAAGATTACCCAGGAGCAGGTAATCTCGCAGATAAAGGAAGGTGTCAGGTTTTATGTGAGAGAGCTGCCTCTTACCGACAAAAAACTTAAACTTATAGGCAGGATAGACCAGTTGAACATGCTTGGAAAAACATCCGGGAGTAAAAACCAGGGAGTCATAATAGATGACAAGTATCCAAAGACTGCTTACCGCAGTATGCCCCTCTATTACAAGTTGCAGCTGTCCGCCTATGCCGCAGCTGTGGGAAATTCCGATATCCTCGGACCGATCTGCGATATAGTGAGGATCAGTCTGGTATGCAGGGAGGCTGAAACACACAGCATACTGAATACATTTACCATTGAAGGAAAGATCCTTGATACGTGCAAGGGCAATGTCAGTATTGCAACTGCCATGGCCTGGGAGCTGTATGACAGGAAGAAGGAACCAGAACACAGAAGGTTTGATATGGGAGTGGAGAGTGGGTTGGGTGTTACTGTAGTTATAATAAAGGGAGTGGCTGATGGACGTTTTGACTAAAAATCAAAGAAAATATAACATGTCTCATATAAGACGTGCAGAAACAAAGCCTGAATTGCTGATAAAGGATGGATTGGAAGCTTTGGGCTTCGGATACCAGCCGAAAGAATTTGGGCATCCCGACTTCATCAATAAGAAAAAGAAGATAGTTGTTTTTGTTGATGGGTGTTTCTGGCATAAGTGTAAACGGCATTATGTGCAACCTGAGAATAATAAAACATTTTGGATTGCTAAAATAAACAAAAATGTCAGAAGAGACAGAGCAGTAAACTTAAGATTTAAAAAAAATGGATTTACAGTAATTAGGTTATGGGAGCATGACGTCATAAAAAAACCGGAAATTTGCATAGCAAGCATAGAATTAAATAAACCTAATAGGCATGCATTAAATTAATGGGGGTAAATTTGTGACAAGCGTACTGGATTTGTTCTGCGGGGCTGGTGGCTTATCTTTAGGCTTCAAGAAAGCAGGTTTTGATGTTACAGGTGCAGACAAATCAGTAAAGGCAGGTGAAACATACCAAGATAATGATATTGGAGAGTTCAGACTTGAAGATTTATCAGGAGACCTGATAAAAGGGGACTTTGATGTTATCGTAGGAGGTCCCCCTTGTAAACCTTGGTCTTCAGTAAATCTTACAAGGAGA
>JAMCSO010000006.1 GCA_023379075.1 Candidatus Martarchaeota archaeon
AAAGGAGCTTGTTGAGACGAGTCTTTGAAATCTGCTAATTCTGCTCTTTAAGCCTTGATGCAAGATATAACAATACTTTCTGCCTTCCTCGCATAGCCATACAATTCATCTAAAACATATTAATATTTAGTCTGAATTGATAATCCTTTTCTCTTCAGCGTTTCCTCCCATCCCTCTTCTTCATCAAATACTTATGAACCATATCCTCTATGTGCTTATCATCCATCAGGGAGTCTTCCATGTCTTCTCTCATCTTATCTTCGCTTTCCTGCTGCATTACAGTCTTTATTTCGAGTGCAGCGCCGCACCTATTGCAAAAGGTTGAGCTCAATGAGTTGTCAAACTTGCATCGTGGACATACTTTTACTGTCAACTTCGCTTCTTCTGATGTCTCCTTTGCTTTCTTTCCATTTGCCCGTAATACTGCATTGTCAATATCTCTTCCAGAAAGATGGACATATGTTGCGGCCATCTTGCTGTCGCCAGTCCATCCAAAGAACATTTTCAGTTGCTGCTCTGTCAACTTGTTTGCATAATTGCTGGCTCTGCTGTGTCTGAATAAGTGGGGATAAATGCGTTTGTCAATTCCTGCCTTCTTTGCTATTTTCTTTAGTTGCTGTCTGATTCCATCTCCGCTTATTATCTTTCCTGAATTGGACCACGTGCCTGCCGCAAACCACAGCGAATCACCAGACTTCATACTTTTCATGGAGTTCAGGTATTGTGCCAGGTATGGCACACTGAACAATATCGGCACTCTTCTCATGCCTGTTTTCCCATTTACTGTAACATGTGCAGGCTCAGAGTCTGTATCAACATCTTTCTTTCTCAGTCCTTCAAGCTCCCCTATCCTCATTCCAGTGTCATAAAGAAGTGCTACCAATGCTTTATCTCTCAAACTTGTTGCTGCATCTAAGAGCTTTACTATATCTTCTTCAGTCAGTAAATCTTCCGGAAGCATTCTGTTCTTTGCTCCGCTTGTCTTAATCCATGCAATCTGCTTCGGATAATAAAGATCTTCTCCAAGGAAGTGTTTGTAAAATACTTTGATCATGACCTTTATCTTGCGCCTTTCATCAGGAGAAAGGTCAAGATTATTTATTTTTGCAATCGCGCGTTCGAGTTCTGGCCTTCCTGCCTTCAGGAGATCAATACTTCCACCAATTGCCTTGAGGAATTTCTCATAATGGTAAATATATTTTTCAACTGTTCCTTGACTGGCGCCCTTTGCCTGCAAGAAAATTATGAGATCTTCTATGTACTTCTTGTTATTCTTAGCTATCTTTGGATCCGCATTGATCCTCTCGAGAACATTTTTGGCTGATCTGGATAAATCTGGCATGATATTCTAATTAAGGAAAAGTATATAAATATTAGGGTAAGGGCTGTGGTCTATGATATGATAGCCCTGAGAGGGAATTGAACCCTCGACCTCTTGTTTTCCAGATTCTTGGTCAAACTTCTTTCTAAGAAGTTTACTTACAAGACAAGCGCTCTACCACTGAGCTACCAGGGCAAGAATATAGACTATAATATATCTAAATTATAAAAACCTTCCTAGATATGTTCTCATCTCCCACTGTGAAGATAAAAGAAAGTGAAAAAGCTATTCGGATTGCTTAACTATGGCTTTTTCCCTTTCCCTTGATGCAAGGATCTTTGCAGTCTCTGTGCTCTTAGGGTAATGCTTTACAAATTCCCTTCCTCTCCTCCTCATATTTCTCTCAACCTTCTCAGCACTGAAAAAACCTATCAGGTACTCGGATGCAAACTTCGCGTCAAACTTCTTACACGAGAATATATCTATAGATGCGAATTGATCTGCAGGAAATGTATGTATTGTTATATGGCTTTCAACTAAGATAACAAATCCAGTAACGCCTCCCTGATCAAACGAATTCTCCATTTTTGGGATCTGAGTCACATTTGGGTCCGAGAACTTATGCATGCCTATCATTCCCGGAAGCTCATCGAGAAGCTTGTATATCTTCTCGTAATCGTTCAAAGAATCCTTGTCACAACCGTACAGATCCAAAGTTAGATGTGGTCCGAACAATTTTTACACCAATTTATAACACAATATTTTAGTATGAATAAAATTAGACATTATTATTTTCACGTAGTCTGTCGAAGCAACCTGCATATCGGGTTCCTAAAGATAAGGAAATTCTTATCTCTTGAGATATAAATATAATCAGATATAAAAATATTATGGTTGGTTTAAGCTTATTTTTATACATATTTTTACATATTCTATGTGAAGAAGAGAGCCAAGAAACGTCGGAAACCTATAAATATGAATAAACACAAGCTAATATTACCTTTACGAATTCTAAAATGATTGAAATGATTATTCAAGAACTCAAGGGAAAGATTCCGGAAGAGCTAATAGAAAGCGCTTCAAAAAGAGGGATATCTTCATTAACGCCTCCACAGGAGATGGCTGTGAATGCTGGTCTTCTAAAGAGGAAGAATATAGTCATTGCAGCCCCAACAGCCAGCGGAAAGACCTTCATAGCAGAGCTGGCAATGATAAAGAGCATAATCTGGGACAGGAAGAAAGCGATATACGTAGCGCCGATGAGGGCTCTTGTCTCGGAAAAGTTCAATGACTTCAAGGAAGCATACCCCTACCTCAAAGCAGCGATCTCGATAGGCGATCTGGATTCTCTCGATATGTGGCTCGAAAAATACGATATGATCTTTGTATCGACAGAGAAGCTGGACAGTCTGATAAGGCACGGAATAGACTGGCTGAGCTTAATAGGCACTGTTGTAATAGATGAAGTTCATATGATAGACGACGCGGGCAGGGGGCCTACGCTTGAAATACTCATGGCAAAGCTTAGAAGGCTTGCCAAAGACGCGCAGATAGTGGCACTTAGCGCAACAATAGGAAATTCAGCAGAGCTTGCGAGCTGGCTCGGCGCCGGATTGGTTGAGAGCGATTTCCGTCCAGTCACACTGGAAAAAGGGGTGGAGCTAAACGGGATAGTGCATTATCCTGAAAAAGAGGAAAAGCTTCTCGGCAGCCACAAGCTGCCTGAGCTGAGGATAACCCAGGACACATTAGAAAAGGAAAAGCAGCTGATTATATTCTATAGTACAAGGAGGAATGCGGAATCCGGGGCGGAAAAGCTCTCGGAAGTGACTGAGTCCAAGAGTGCTAAAAACTCCGAAGATCTCAAGAGGATATCAAAGGAGATCATAAATGTTCTCGGAAGGCCTACGGATCAATGCGAGAAGCTTGCAAGGTTAGTTTCTTGGGGTAAATCTACCGGCTCACACTGTGGTTGTAAGAGACACTCATAGATTCGATGGCTTTGGCAGTGAGAAAGTGAGTGTAAACGAGGTGGTGCAGCTCTTTGGAAGGGCAGGAAGGCCAAAATATGACAAGTATGGGAGAGCCCTTCTCATAGCAAGGTCAGAAAGTGAGGCAGACGATCTAACGAAAAGGTATATCACAGCAAGTCTCGATGAGATTACCTCGAAACTGGGTGCGCTGCCTATGCTAAGGACTCATCTTCTGGCATTCATCTCCACAAGTTTCCTGACAAGCACTGAATCTATAGCCGGATTTCTCGAGGAGACATTCTATGGCTATCAATACTCTGATTATTCAAGGCTTAGATACATAACAGAGGAGATACTGGACGAGCTGGAGAAATGGGATTTCATTGAGCGAGAAGGTAGCAGATACAAGCCCACAAAGCTCGGAGCAAGGATAAGTGAATTATATCTTGATCCACTCTCAGCAAAGTGGCTTGTTGATGCATTGCCGCATGCGCTTGATGAGGACTCGATATTATTTATAATATCAAATACATTGGAGATGAGGCCTCATCTTGGCGTAATAAAAGGGGCCGAGGACGCGATAATACCATATATGCCAATATTGCAGTCAAGCGAGGTTGAGTATGCGGAAGATCCTGAAAAGGTTCTAAGCACTTCGATGATGCTTAAAGATTGGATAAGCGAGAAGAGTGAGAAGGATATAGCGATAAAGTACAGGACAACTCCCGGTGCCATATTCTCAAAGATCACAAATGCTGACTGGCTTCTTTATTCAACAATGGAACTGGCAAGGATGCTAAAGCTCAGAACTTCGAAGATGCTTGAAGTCAGGGTAAGGGTGAAATACGGGATAAATGGGGAGCTGCTAGATCTGGTGAGATTGGAGCAGGTTGGAAGGGTAAGAGCACGAATCCTATATACGAATGGATTCAAGAAAGTCGCAGACCTCAGGAAAGATGGAACTGAAGAGAAAGTATCATCTCTATTAGGGCCGGAACTCGCAAAGAAGATAATGGCGCAGGTAAGGAATCCATCTGAAAACAGATGATCATTTCTTCTCTTTTTGCTGGTGCTTCTCTCCTTCAACATCAACAATACCAAGCGAGTCTCGAAGCTTTCCTATAATGCCCCTGCCACCAGAATGCTGCTCATCAGATGGCCCATCAACAGCTTCCTCTTCATCATCCCTCGGATTGTTAATAATCTTCTTAGAGTTCTTGCCATTCTGCACAGTCTCGATAGTCGTATCAGGTTCTTTCGGCTCCTCTGACTCTCTCATGAGATACAGTATCGCCTTCCTGTCTGCGTTCCTAAATATGAAGACGTTTGCATCACACATTATGGCTTCGTCTATGTCCTTATCCGAGACGCAGAGGGCGCATCTGAGCTCATCTCTCTTATTCATCTCTATCGATGCCTTGATTGGATCTTTAGGAATGACTGCCACAATATCAAACTTCTTGCTCTTAAGGGATCCTATTGTCAGGTCTGTTAGTCCATCAAGCCCAAATCCGACCTCACGAAGCTCAATTTCCACGCCTTTCTTCTCATCCTTCTTCACTCCCTTCAGAAGGCTGCCTCCATCAACAAATTCAGTTATAAGCAATATTTTCATATGAACCCCAAGATATTTCTGCACGATAAACAATTTAAGGCATACGAGTTCACTAAGCTCAAATACCTGATAAAAATCAGAGGGGCAAAGATATAAATATGGATGTTACACCATTATAATCGATAAAGGTGTTTAATTGAGAGGAAGAGAAGGGCTAGTAACATGCGATAACTGCGGTAGAAAGTCTCCAAGAAACAAGGCAGTTTCTTATGAGAAGAACATAAGCTTCGGCACAGATCCCCACAGCGGGAATGTTGTTAGATTCAGGGAGACTAGAAAAGTCTACTACTGTATTAGCTGTGCAAAGCATAAGGGAATATTCGAGAAAAAGAAAGAAAACGCAATGAGGCTCTCAAACAGAAAGTTTGAGTAATTAATCATAAGGTGAGGAGTTGGCTCTTAATCCCAATGAACTCCTGATATTTAAAAAGAGAGGGATTAAGGTAGAGGCCAAGAAGAAGGCTGCGAAACTGGCTGCAGCAAAGGCTCCCGTTCCAAAAGAAAACGTTGCAGCAACTCCAGCTCAAACTCCAGCCCCAACTTCAGCACCAACTCCTGCACCAAAATCCACTCTTCCTAAACTCGAAGAAAAACCAGAAGAAAAGCCAAGCGTCGCTCCTCTTATCAAAGCCAAGCCTGCTGAAAAAGAGAACGATACTGATGTATACATCTCCAAGATGATAAAGGAAGACGAAGAGAATACAAAAAAGCTTGATGAGATACAGAAGATAGAAGATGAGCTGGAGCCTGGAGCACCAAGGATACCTTCTGGGCAGATAACTAAAAAAGAGAGCCTTAGGCTTGCAAAGGGTCGGACATGCATGACACATCCATGGAGGGACGCATATGCAATCTGCAGTTACTGCAAGAGGCCATTCTGTTACAGTGATATAGTTGCATATGGCAAGGGGTTCTATTGCACCGAGGATATAGGGAAGGTTAGTGCTACAACAGCAGAGCACCTGCAGAACCCAATAAATACATTTGCTTATATATCTGCAGTGCTCCTGGTCGCAAACGCGGCACTCTTACTGTACTTTAATCCACAATCTCTGACTGTGATAAACGAGATCATGAGATCTGGCCCTCTGGAATTCATAAAAACAATAAACTACGTTAGTCTTGTCTATCTATCAAACCTCTTTATAATATTATTCGGATTTATCTCGGCCATCCTCCTATTTGCGAACTCTGGGAAGGGTGTGGCTATAGGTGGACTGGTCGATTCATTTACGATAATAATTACGACTTACGAACTTCTTAATACGAATGCCAACTACCTTTTTGCTGTGAGCGCAGTAGCATTTATTAGCATAGCTACTATCGCATTGAGCAGGATGAGCTCCGCAAACAGGAAGTACCAGGAAGAATTGAAGTATCCTAATGTGGAATGGCCCAAAGTGGAAGGGTTCTGATCTCTTATTTTACTAATTATAATATTCAATGGTGTCTTAATGAAAATACTGAATCCAATGCCTCCTTACAACCTCTTCGGTCTGGAAGATGCTGATTATGGGAAAGCAAAGGTAGTCGTGCTACCAGTACCATACGATTCTACCACTTCCTACAAGGCTGGAACCAGAGACGGACCACACGCAATAGTGGAGGCAAGCAGGAGCATAGAGTACTACAGCGAAGAGCTCGATAGGAATATACGGGATGTTGGAATATACACTTTGGATGAGCTTGCTCCAACTTACAGCTCTGCCAGTGCAATGTCTGACTCGATAGAAGCTGAGGTCAGAAAGCTGCTGGAAGATTCAAAGCTGCCTCTTGTCCTCGGTGGGGAGCACAGTGTCTCGATAGGCGCAATACGCGCTGTGGCAAAAAAGGAGAAGGAATTCAGCGTCTTGCAATTCGATGCCCATTCGGATTATAGAGATGAGTATATGGGTAGTAAGTACAGCCACGCATGCGTAATGGCAAGGGCCTTAGAAAGCTCAGGAAGCTGCTATGGTGTCGGAATAAGGAGCACAGACGATGAATGTGGCAGAAAGTACGCTAAGAATATGCTTTACCGAAAAGATATGTATAATATGGGTATTAATGAGATAATAAATACGATAGATAAGAAGACAAGGAAGAAGATATACATCACGATAGATGTTGACGTTCTGGATCCAAGCCAAATGCCCAGTGTAGGGACTCCCGAGCCTGATGGTCTAACATTCCATGAATTGACAACAATTCTTCGCGAGATCCTAAAAAGAAAGGAGCTGGTAGCAATCGATTTCAATGAGCTCTCTCCAATCCCTGGGATGGTAGCACCAAACTATCTGATAGCAAAGCTCATATATCTCACGATAGGGTACAACTTCTACAAGTTTTGATAGCTCGTCTTCTGAATGTCAATGCCATACTCATCTCAGGATTGTCTGGTTGCATCCTGCAACCTCTCCAATCTGCCCGCTCACAAGGAGCTTAAGGTAGCCTATTATGGGTATATGGGCAAGTACATAGCCAACAACATCTGTCGAGCTTGTCGGATAGACTCCAAACTGGATATCAAGCATGGGGTTGTTGTCTCCCTTTGTGAGAAGATAATAATTTCCACCAACCCGGATCGCAGCGTAGAGCCTGTGTATTATATCTTCTAGCGGGACAAGGTCGTTCGATGTCGTGCTGTATACTATAATTGGGTTGCTGTAATTCTCCACTATTGTCGTATTGGCTATGCTTATGCTTGACGTGTATACAATCCTCTCGGTCAGATTATTGACCATCATCCTTCCTATCGAGTAATTGTACTTGATAAGATTGTCATATTGCGATTGTGGCACAGCGCATTTGTAGAATAGATAATCCTCTCCAATGCTTGAGAGTTTTGCGAGGCAAAGCTGATTGTAAAGCGCTATCTTGCTATCATTGGTTACAATGAACGAGGTGTTGATGTCTGACTTGTTGTTAGTGTATGGATAAAATATAAGGAACTCACTGCTCATGTTGCTCTCCATCTTATTGAACGCCTGACTGCTCACATTTACTATAGGGATATGGTTTGTATTAAGGAAGTCTGTGATGTTTCCAGTCCCTTTCAATATGACCATGTCTCCCCTATGCAGTATGGGAAGCATGCTGCAGCTTGCAACAGTATCTATGGGGCTCTTAGTGCCGAGAACTAATATCAACACTATATATATAATCACAACAGCAGTTATTGCAACGCCTATCTCTATAACCGTCTTTTTTGTACCTTCCTCTCTTACGCTCTCCCCGAAATCGAGTATTAAAACTGCTACAAGTAGAGCTATTGCCATTATTCCTATTACTGGATTATTGTAGAATGCGTACGCTATTATCGAGAGAAAGAGAAGAACGTAAAGCAGCCATGTAATCTTCCCCTGGCTCTTCTTTGGCTTCGCAGTGGGCTTATTAGACTTACTTCTCAATAAAACACCTTTTCATGCCTTTCTTGTGCTTCCCTTCTTTACCATGCTTGCTATTTCAACTCCTACTGCTTTTGACTCCTCGTTGGATTTAACTACGCCTATAGCTGCATCGGCATTCACTATCAAGGAATCGTTATGGCTCACTACAATGAACTGTGAGTTCTTGCTCATCTCCTTGATCAGGAAGGATAGCTTCTTGGAGTTCTCCTTGTCAAGGGCAGAGTCTACCTCGTCAAACACATAAATCTGCGAAGGCTTGCACATGTGTATCGCAAAGAGCAGTATCAGGGATACGAGGAGTCAAAAGCAGTATGACATCGAGTGAAGGAGCTTCTCCTTCTTTCCTTCTATTATTCTGACCTCAAGCCCGCTTGAGAACGGATCCCTCTCATTGCTAAGTACTATCGAAGCCTTTCCTGTGAATATATAACTGAAGAGGCCCGAGAAGTTTTTGTTGACTGCTGTGAACGTGCTCATAAATGTCTCGAGCTTCTTTGAGTCTATTTCCTCTATCATTCTCATTATTGCGTTCCTCTCATATCCAAGAGTCTCTATCCTTGACTTCGCTTCTTCAACATCCTTGCTTTTCTCAAGATATATCTCAGGTGCCTTTAGGTTGACATTGCCCAACTCAGTTATCCTTGCA
>JAMCSO010000007.1 GCA_023379075.1 Candidatus Martarchaeota archaeon
TAAATATGCAAGTTTATGTAGAGAAGCCGAAATGCACGGGATGCGCACACTGTTTTGATGTCTGTCCAGTAGCAGTATTTGAAATGAAAGATAGGAGTTCGCCAGATGCTAACAAGGATGTCGCACCTGAGGACCAGAAATGGAAAGGAAGCACGGACCAGAGCCTTGTTCAGAAATGGTCAGGCGTACAGGACGGGCATAGGCATTTCGATGAGAAATTTGAGAATGGTAGTGGAGGTCTCTCGGTTGCTGTGAGCGGAGAAGCATGCATACTCTGCCAGGCATGTCTTGTGGAGTGTGAAGGGGAGTGCATAGTCATAACAGATGATAGCTCCAATGAGTACAGATCCATATACAAATAATTCCAAGCTTAATTGCCTGCCAGCTTTTACGGCAGGCAATGCTTTTCCTTGATCTTTACCGCTTTCATTGAGAATATTTTTATTTATTCGTGTAGATGTAGGTCTGGAGATAACATGAAGCATGAAGATAGAGTTAAGAAGCATGCTAGATTCCATTCAGAGATGGCCGATAAATTAAATGAGCATGAGGGAATAGCTGCAAATGTAGATAAAAAGAATCTTGAGGGCACATACCGCAAGCTTGAGGGATATGAGCTTGTCTTCAGGAAAAAGGCGAAGAAATAAGGTGTAAATATGCAAGTTTATGTAGAGAAGACGAAATGCACGGGATGCGCACACTGCCATGATAATTGCCCGGTCTCAGTATTTGAGATGAAAGATAGGAGCGGAAACGATGTGAATGCAGATTCTGCTCCTGAGGCAGAGCAATGGAAAGGCACGACACGTCAGGATGTCGTTGCAAAATGGGGAAGCAAAGATGATGGACATAATCACTTTGCAGACAAGTATGATGGAAAGAGTGGAGGGATATCTGTAGCTGTAAATGGCTCTTCATGCATAATGTGCCAGGCATGTCTCATAGAATGTGAGGGGGAGTGCATAGTCATAACAGATGATTCCGGGACAGTATACCACTCCATATATGAATGAATTCATTGGGAGAATACATAGGCTGATGCCGCGTATTCGCCTGTTCCTGAGAGCGAACCTCTCACATAGTACTCGCCTGCATTTTGAAGACATGATGCTCCATATACCGACTCCCTGGCATCGGGGCCGCTTGTGAGAAAAGATTCGGAGCAGCCAGAAGGAAGGTTAATTCCAGAACATTCCGAACCAGAGCATGCTATCATTATATATACATACGAATTTGATGACGCTACCTTGTAATTCAGGCTTATGAGGGAACCTGAAGAAGATGTAACATATGTTTGCGGCAGAGGCATTGCTGCTGTGCTGTAAACGCCAATCTCCCCAAGAGCCATGCTGGAGAATTGTGAAGAAGCAGAGCATGAACTCCCATCCTGGTATCCTGTGGTGGCATTCCCGCCGGGAGAACCAGCACTTGAGAACCAGCTCGTCTTTGATATTGGCCCTCCGCCATCAGAACCCACACATAGGAAAGTATAGTATGGCATTGTGGTGCTTAGAGAGGAACTTATGGGGCTGTCCCCAGTTACAGAGACCGATGCACTGCTAATTGAGATCGGATTGAAGATTGCAGTAATTGTGCCGTCTCCTTGAATTGAGAGGTTTGCTGCCTGGCTAACGGAGTTTGAGACCAACACATTGCTTGATGTTAACCATGATGAGAAGTAGTATCCACTTGGAGGCAGAGCGTATACAGGATAGGTTCTGCTTCCCAAGAGGACTATCTGATTGGCACTTGGATAAGGCACTCCGGAAACCAATATGTTTCCGGCTGCTGGAGAATCATATAATGTTAGGTTATCCACTATTGCATTATATGGTGATACAAAGGTGGTTGCAGTTCCAGTGGTATTGTAAATGGTTGTGCCGCAGGATGAAGCTCCGCAAATCTGGTACCTGAGATTAAAGTTGAGGTTGACCTGAGCCCCTATTGATGGGAGAAGGCCAATGTTGTCTATGCAATAAACTGTTGATCCTACAGGAGCGATATTTGGATAGCACGATCCAGTGTATACTGAAGTGGAGAATTCAGGAGTTATCTCAAGAGGATTGCTGGAGAAGCTTATTGGAATCCCCAAATTGTTTGTGAATATGAGAACTGCCTCTGAAGAGAACTGCTTTGACATAACTACAAGGTCGGTGCAGGGAAGCTCTGGTTCTATGTAACATGATGCAGGAGTGTAGGTGTATGTATTCTTAGATAATATTAGGGAAGCTGCGACAGCGAGGAATATTGTCAGTATGAGGAAAGCCCAAGAGTATGTGGTTATGAACTCAAGCGCGCTCTGCCCCTTTTTATTAGGAGAATGCATGCTTACTAAACTCAAATAAAAGCTATAAATGGTCGCATTTTGCATATTGTAAGGAAATGGAGAGCACAGAAAGCAATTTAACCTTGAGCATGGCAAATTATAGGAGTGATTGCTTGATAAACGCTGGCGAAGATATGAGACCGATAATGGTCGCTCTCGGGGTCGTAATACTCAGCATCTCTGCGATAATCGCTTTTGTTCTAAGTGGAGCTGGAATCGCCTTTTATGTTATCGCAGTTATAGCAATCTGCCTTGGATTCTATATGTCTTACCTTCTTAAGGAGGAGGAGAGAGGAAGCAAGCAAAAGCAGAGAAAAGCAAGCAGATAAGCTGATTGGAGGGTGTCACTTGATGAGCAGACTGATAATAGCTGAGAAGCCAAGCGTAGCGCTAAGAATAGCGATGGCTCTTGGAGATTCCCATCCATCCAGCCTTTACATGAACGGGGTGCGATATTACGAGATCAGCAGTGGCTCTTCATCAACATACGTAGTTCCTGCGGCTGGACATCTCTTCACAATAAGGCAGAAGTCGGATAAGAGGACTATACCTGTATTTGATGTCGAGTGGGTGGCTTCTTATAAGGTGAACAAGAAGGCATACTTTACCAAGAAATATCTTGACGTTGTGAGTGAGGTTGGGAAGAAGTGTGACTTCTTCATAAATGCGTGCGACTATGACATAGAAGGTACAGTGATAGGCACAAACATAATAAAACAGATAATAAACAGCGATCCGAACTCGAGGTTAATCAAGGGAAATGTTGGGAGGATGAGATTCTCAACCACAACAAACAGGGACCTTATCGAAGCGTATGAGAAGATCAACGAATTCGATTTCAATAATTTCTATGCTGGAGAGGCCAGACATATGCTTGATTGGATGTGGGGTATAAACCTCAGCAGGGCATTGATGAGAGCCATATCCTCCAGTGGAGTAAAGAAGATAATGAGCATAGGCAGAGTCCAGGGGCCTACGCTTGCCATACTCGCATCCAGGGAAAACGAGATAAAGAATTTTGTCTCAAAGCCATATTGGAAGATATTTGCAACGATAAGCGGAGTTCTGTTTGAGAACTCAGTTGGCGGAATATTTGAAAAGGAAGATGCAGAGAGTCACCTAAGAAAGGTAGAGAATGGAGAGTTCATTGTGAGAGAGACGAAGAAAGAGACTAAGAAGATGAGCCCATTCCCTCCATTCGACCTTACGTCCATACAAATAGAGGCAAGCAAGGTCTTTGGGATAGATCCTTCAAAGACTCTTGCAATTGCACAATCTCTTTATGAAAAATCGTACATCTCCTATCCCAGGACATCCTCGCAGAAATTGCCATACTCACTCAACCTTCCTAGGATAATAAGAGAGCTTGCGAAGAATGATAAATACAAGGATTTTGCAGACTACCTTGCATCTAACTCAAGATTCAGGCCTGTCGAGGGTGCCAAGGAAGACGAAGCGCACCCAGCAATATACCCTACTGGCGAGCTGCCGAAGAAGCTCACAGATGAAGAAGGTAAGATTTATGATCTTGTAGTCAGGAGATTCCTCTCCTGCTTCGGAGAGTTCGCATCGATCGAGAACGCGCTTGTTAGTATGGAGTGCGAAGGAGAAATATATGAAGCCAGAGGGAGCAGGGTTCTTGAGAGAGGTTGGATCGATTTTTATACATACTTCAAACCAAAGGAAAGCATCCTTCCGGAATTCGAGGATAAAAGCAGGCATAGGCCCGAAAAGGTGAACATGAAGGAGTTCAAGACTGAACCACCAAGCAGATTCAACAAATCGAGCCTCATAGCCCTTTTGGAGAAGAAGGATCTTGGAACAAAGGCAACGAGGACAGAGATAATAGACACGCTCTTCAGGAGAGAGTACATAAAAAATTCAAGGATAGAAGTTACCGAGCTTGGGATGAGCGTTTACAATGCGCTAAGCAAGTATTGCGGAGCCATACTGAACGAGGAACTTACCCGAAAGCTTGAGAAGGATATGGAGAATATAATGCGTGGAACAGAGAATGAGGAAAGAGTGATCGGCGAGGGGAAAGGCATCATAGACAATATAATCAAGGAATTTATCAAGAATGAGAAGGAAATAAGCAATGAGCTTGGGGAAGGCATGAAGGGAAACGAGAGATCAAAGATAATAGGCATATGCAATAAATGCGGAGGCAACCTTATAATAAAGAGGTCGAATGCGGGGAAGCTCTTTGTTGGATGCAGCAATTGGCCAAACTGCAATAATGCTTATCCATTGCCCGGTGGTGCAGCGATAGTTCCTACAGGCAAGGTATGCGAGCTATGCAAGACACCCATAGTAAAGGTTTTTAGGAGGGGAAGAAGGCCATTCCAGATGGATCTCGACCCTAATTGCGAGACTAAGAAGAATTGGGGAGTAGCGAAAGATGCTGGAAAACAGGTAGAGAAAAAAGAAGTTAAGAAAGTAGTCATGAAAAAAAAGAAAAAAGCCAGGAGCCTGAAGAAGATCAATGTAAAGAAGGGCAGAGTGAAGGCGAAGAAGAATTAATCATATCGTTATACCAAAGTACGCCTTCATTACAGACCCCAAGAATATGGTGGCTATCGCAGCGCTTACAGATATTAGCACCATTTCAAAAATTCTCTTCCTTATGCTGGTCCCGCTTATCACAGCCACTATTACTGATGCGGTGGACAGAGCAAGACAGACTAAGACAAGCGATGCAAAGATACCCTCGTATCCTTTAGCTCCGAATACAAAAGGTATCACTGGAACAGCTGCTCCCAGAAAATAATAGATGCCAGTATAGAATGCATCCTTTCTTGGAAGAGTAGCCTTTGCCTTCCTCTCGAGAGCTTTCTCGACAAGCCCATGGGACTTTGAAGATAAGTATGTGCCGCCCGCCATTGAGAGTGTTCCTGAGACTCCGACTATTATGCCCCCTGCAACAACTATTATTGAGGTGCTTGCTATGACTGCAAGGCCTGCAACGACAGCAAATACTTCAACAAGGCCGTCGTTGAGTCCAAGGATTATTGATCGTGTGTAATCGAGATCGCCCTCATAAAGCTGTATCTCCTTTGCAAGCTTTGCTTCGTGGGCCTCCTCTTCTTTTATCATTCTTGAGAGCTCTATCCTCTCAGCCTTTCCGAAGTGGAAGTTCTCGACGAATGAGGAATACTCGTTTAGAGTCTCTGCCTCTGACCTCTCCAGAAGCTTTATCAGAAATGCTATCCCCAGGACTTTTCCGATCATTGCTAGAAATATTACCTTTGTTCTGAGGAGGAGAGATGGCTTCGCGTTCTCTGTCTCTTTAAGTATGTTTCCCCAGAGCTCTGCATGCCTATCCTCTTTCTCTGAAAGAGCCTTTAGCATGCTTCTTAGCTTCTCCTTCTTCTCAAACTGGGATAGGAGAAGGTAAACATCCCTATTTGAGCTCTCCCTCTTGAAGAATTTCTTTTCCATGCTGCGGAGCTTTGTAGCCTTTTCTTCTTTTGTCATATGTAGACCTTTTATTAGCTTTAATGATAATTATGAATTATGCTGCCTTTTGGACGCAAAGAGCGTTATTATAATGGGAATGATGCTTATAAATATATTGAAAAGCTGCTTAAGAATGGGAAGAATATTTACATTGTCTCTCCGTATATAGATAAATATTATGCTTCAAGGATAAAGGCTTACTCTTCACGAAGAAGATTCCATATAATATCCTCTTCTGGTGAAAAAGAAGCCATGGATATTCTTAGAAAGGGAAGAAGCCCGATTGACCTTGCAATGGCACTGATGATTGTCTTCGGTGTAGACTCTATTTTGTATTACATAAACGCCTTCTCACCATACCTTGTTGCACTCTCTGTGATTATTGTTGCGGTAGTGCTTGTGAGCTTTAGCCGGAACAGGAAGAAGAATATATTTGTGATGAAGCCAAGAGGCTTCGTCCATGCAAAGATGTACATATCTGAGAAGATGGCAATAGAAGGGTCAGCAAACCTCACATACAAGGGAACACATAGCAACATAGAGCATATTTTGGTAACTGAAGATCAAAAGAAAATTGGAGAGCTGAGAAGAGAGTTCTGGAAGATGTGGGATTCGCTCTCAGAGTAGGGCCTCGACTGCGCCTGAGGCGAAGATGCGGGGCGGTGAATTTCGTATGAGGAAGAATTTATCCCCTTCGAAGACTGGAAGCATCTTCTCAAGGGATATCTCGTAAAGGCCGTCCTTTTCATGTACCCTTGCATTTGAGTGTGAGAAATTCATCACGATGAGATAAAATTTCTGGGAGGAGATATCTTCCTTTGCAAAGCTGCTTTTGTTGAGCTTTGCAATGAACTTCTGGATCTGGACTGGCTTTTTCGAAGAGAGTATGCTTCCTTTTTCTATCTCATCATGCTCTATTCCCTTAAGGCCCAATCCGACGCGCGCCCCTTCTCCGGCTTCCTTGAGGTCTATGTCCTGGCTCTGTATAGACTTTATCTCGATTTCCTTGCCTGAGCTGTGGAAGAGCTTATCATGTTGCAATATTGTACCTTCAGTCACAACCCCCAGGACAACCGTGCCTATGCCCTTGACAGGGAATGCCTTGTCTATATCGACACGCTTCTTAGAGATATTCTTGCCTTGAGTGTAAGATATGATCCTTTCAAGAATCTCTTCCCTGTTTGCTATCTCAAAATCCTTCAGGATATTTCCAGTTAGAAGGGTGCTTATATCATTCTCTCTTGTTATTATTACATGCTTTTCTGAGAGTGAAGCTGCTATCAGAACCTCTCCAAATTCCTTGTCTATATTCTTTGTGCTTAGCAGAATCTGATCTGAGACAAGAATTGACTCTGCTACCGAATAGAATTTCTCTGAGGGGTTTGTAGGAACTAAGACAGTTATTGCGGAACCATCTGGAGCTTTCCTGTTATAGAAGGTTATGCCATTCTCTGAGCTCTTCTTACCAATGAACTCTGCAAGGTTCTTGTCTATAGGCACGGATATTATATGATTCATCACATCACTTCGCAAACACGATCTCAAGGGGGCCGCTGTAGTCGAAGGCGGGTGCCTTAACGAATATCTTAATCCTAAAACTGTCTTTCTTGTCGACATTGAAAGGCGGCTTCGGATCTGAGGATAGAAGAGTAAAGGGCTTGTTTACGGAGATTGAGCTAACATGCTCATTGTAACCCAGAACCCTATAGAGCTGTATCTCTTTCATGAGGACCTGGGATTTCTGGACTTTCAGTATAGAGGATGTCTCTTCTAGATCTGTTCGGTTGCTACCACATACTAGGGAGATCTTGCTTATGCCGAGACTGATGGCATCACTAGGATCATTGCCAAAATCGATCAGTATTGGCCCGCTATAACGCAGGTCTGCATTGAGCTTTAGTCTAAACATCTTCCTTTCCATGTAAGGAATCTCTTGCGGGAGCTCTGGAGAAATGCTTACTAGAGAGAAGGGCTTTGAGACAGTTATTTTATTAATCTTTATTGGAGGACCTTTGATGCTGTCTGGAAGCAGGTCACTCCCTATCTTGTTCTGGAAAGGAAGCTCCAGTTCGAAATCGCCTCGTGGAACCTCCCGTCCGGGAAGACCGTGGGTCTCTCCCATGAACTTAAGATTTATTGAGGTTAAGTTTATTCTCTCCTCTCTTTTCTTGAAAAACCTGCCAAATGGGGAAACCATCCACTCACATATAATAATCTAATATAGCATTTGATGCGCTTAATATTTTATAGTCTCTGTTTATTATCAATATGGTGAAATTATGATTGCAGAGGGTTCTAAGGCTGCGAATTTTCTTCTGGAAGGGTCTGATGGAAAGAAACACAAGCTTGCCGAATTCAGGGGAAGGTATCTTGTGTTATATTTTTATCCAAAAGACGATACTCCCGGATGCACTAAGGAAGCATGCTCTTTCAACGAGAACATTAAGAAGATAAAAGCTCTCGGTGCAGAGGTCGTTGGCGTGAGCAAAGACGATCTAAAGTCGCATGAGAAGTTCAGGTCAAAATATGGGCTTGAGTTCCTCCTACTCTCAGATCCGGAAAGTAAGGTAATAAAGGAATATGGGGCTTTTGGAGATAGAGGCATCTTTGGGAAGGGAACATTGAGAAAAACCTTTGTAATAGACAAGGAAGGTAAGATTGCAAAGGTATTCGAAAAGGTTAATCCATCTGAGCACAGTGATGAGATCATAGAGTTTCTGGAGAGCAAGAAATAGATGATATAATGGAAGAACACGTTACATTGGGGAAGAATGTCAGACCAACACATTACAAGCTCGAGATAGAGCCAGATCTTGGAAAGTTTGTTTATAAATGCCATGAAGAAATAGATCTGCAGATAGAGAAGGAAACAGAAGAGATAGTGCTTAATGTTGCGGAGCTTGATATCCTTCAGGCAGAAGTTCTCTTTGGAGATAAGCGCGAAAAGGCAAGGATTTCCATTGACAAGAAGAATGAGCGTGTTGTGTTCAATCTGGAAGAGGGAGTCAGAGGAGACATTAAGCTTATTGTTCAGTTCACAGGCAAGAACAATGACAAGCTGTATGGATTCTGCAGGAGCAGGTATCTCGATGGAAAAAAGGAGGAGTTCATGCTGACCTCGCAATTTGAGGCGACTGATGCAAGGAAGGCATTTCCATGCTTTGATGAACCCGAATTTAAGGCAAAGTTTGATATAGCAATGATCATACCAAAAAGCCTTTATGCAGTATCTAACATGCCTATAAAAAGAGTGGAGAAGAAGGACAATAAGAAAAAGGTTATCTTTGAGACGACTCCGAAGATGTCCACATACCTACTATATCTTGGGGTAGGCAACTTTGAATTTACTGAGAGCAGACATAATGGCACATTGATAAGAGTTATTACAACTCCGGGAAAGAAGAGATTTGCAAAGCTCCCTCTGGACTACGCGAAGAGATTCTTAAGCTTTTATGAGGAATATTTCGGGATGAAGTTCCCATTGCCAAAGCTCGACCTGCTCGCGATACCAGACTTTGCTGTTGGTGGCATGGAAAATTGGGGGGCTATAACATTTAGGGAAACTGCGCTCCTTGGAGAAGATAAGAGCGCGGTATCAACAAAACAGAGAATAGCAGAGGTTGTGGCTCATGAGATTGCACACCAGTGGTTTGGAGATCTTGTTACAATGAAATGGTGGGATGACCTCTGGCTCAATGAAAGCTTCGCGACGTTCATGGAAACCAAAGCCGTATCAGAGCTCTTCCCAGAATGGAAGATACGGGAACAGTATTTACTAAGCGATGTCGCATACGCCTTCACGATGGATCAGCTTGAAGCTACGCATCCAATAAAGGCAAAAGTCAATACCCCTGATGAGATAAGCTCGGCGTTTGATTCGGCAATAACCTATAGCAAGGGAGGAGCTGTCCTGCGGATAATCGAAGATTATGCTGGCGAGGAATTGTTCAGGGATGGTCTGAGGAATTATGTTAGACGATATGCATATAGTAATGCCACTGAAGACGACCTTTGGAAGAGTATAGAAGAGAAAGCCAAGAAGAACAATAAGAAATCGAGGATACTTGATGTTGCGAGATCATGGATTAACACACCAGGTTATCCTGCCCTTTATACAAAGTTTTATGATGGAAGGCTGGCTGTAGAGCAAAGAAGGTTTACCATATCCGGCAAAAAGAAGAAGGATGAATGGATAATACCGATTAATTACATCACCGATAGAAGCAAGAGATCAAAGATGATCCTGATGGACAAGGGCTCTCTTACAGTAAATCTCGGCAATGTCAACTGGATAAAACTGAATCACAAGCAAGGAGGGCTTTACAGGACATTTTATGATTCAGTGATACAGAAGCGGTTAGGTCTTCTTATTAGTAATGGGGAATTGTCCGGGGCTGATTCGTGGGGCATAGAGAATGACCTCTTTGCACTTGCAAGGTCTGGAAGGATCATGCTTGATATGTATTTAGAGTTCATAGAGAAGTATGCGCTGGATAATGTTTATCCGCTGAATGCAAGCATAATTGATCACCTCGTCTGGCTTAGGAGCCTCTTTTACAAGAAAAAAAAGAAGGAGAGAATCGATGCCATGATATCCTCATATTCTTCCAAGATACTAAATAGGCTTGGTTGGGAGAGGAAGAAATACGAGTCTGCTATAGATACCACGCTGAGAAGTTCTGCTATAAGCGCGCTTGGGATAGTAGGCGACAGGGAAGTTGTAGAGAAGTCACGAAGGATCTTCTGGGATTTTGTAGAAAGGAGAAGGGATATTGACCAGAACTTAAGAGGGGCCATTTATGGGGTTGTTGCCACACACGGAGATGAAAAGACGTTCAATGCCATTGCAGACATGTATGAAAAAGAGGTAGTGGTAGATGAAAAGATGAGGCTCCTTGGAGCTCTTGGAAGGTTCACGGATGAAAAACTGATCAGGAAAGCATTGAAGTTCAATATGAGCACGAGCGTGAGATTCCAAGACGCATTCAGGATACCAGCAATACTATCGTTTAACCATCCTGGGAATGAGATTGTATGGTCATGGACCAAGAAAAATTGGAAGAAACTGATGAGGACTTATTCAAGCGGAACATTGATGATTGATAAGTTTATAGGATTGGGAATCTCTGGTGAAGTAAACGCGCGGAGAGATTTTGCCGCTTTCTTTGCCAAGAAGGAGAATATGCGTGAGGATATTAAAAGAACTGTTAAGCAAAGGCTTGAGTTCATAGATGCAAACATAAAGATGCTGGAGAAAAATTCCTGATTATCTGGAGCTCTTCCCTTTTCTTATCTTCTTTGCTTTTTCCAGGTCGAGCTTTGGCATGTAGTTCATCAACGACAAAAGGTAAAGAAAAGCGATCACAACCAGTCCTGCGATGAATGAGGCTATTGTATGTGATATGAATACCATCAATATGAAGAATATCAGTCCCAGTGCAATGTAGAGCCTCTCTCTTAACTCGAATTTGTCCCTGCTCTTTTTGTATAGAGGATAGCATGATGAACATACGACTAGAACATTGTTCTTCTCATTCTTTGTCACATTTCTCTTGAACCACCTTATACTCTTTATGATGATATCGTGCTCTATCTCTATTCCCTTCTTCTCTTTTCCGCAGACTATGCAATATCTCTTGGCCATTCGATATCACTTATTCTATGTCGAGATCAACTACCCTGCCCAGAGTACCCCGTATCTTCTCCTCGTCGAGTATGTTCAGCACGTTTGTTATCGCGATATCTTCTATTCCCATACGTCTCAAGACATTGGTTATATCTTGCTGTTTGAGCCCTAGCTTTTGAAGCATGCTGGCGAATGATACAACATTGACATGGCGGTGCATCTTATTCATAGAGCTCAAGAGCTCTTCTATGCTCTTATCGCTTATTCCAAGCATTGTGAGTATCTTTTTTATATCAATTCTGCTTATTATGAAGGTTTCTCCCAATTATAACGCCTCATGTTATGAAGGTGAATATCCTAGTGATTAGCATATCTGAGATACCTATGCTTCTCAGAAACTCCAGTATGAGATCCTTGTTGACATTGTTCCTTATCAGTTCCTGAACCAGAAGCCGGATATCAACAAGACCGCTCTTCTCGTCCATCTCCTTAAATACCTTCTCAATTATTCCTGAACCGAGATTTATCTCTACCAATTTGGAGTTCATCTCCATCTTGCTAAACGTGTATTCCTTTTGTATAGCTGTGTTGTTCAACTCGTCCTGATTGAGTATCTCTGCAACAGTTATTGTATACATATCCAGAGGTATTTCTCCTACAACCTTATCAAGTATGAATATATCTGGGAATTGAACGCTGGTGTGGAAAGACATATCTATAGCTGCTTGTCCGACCCCGAACTTGCTTATCTCTGACCTTATAAACTGCGAGAAGTTAAGCGATCCTTGAAGGTAATTCATGAACTTTTCAAACCTTACCCTAAGCATTATTGTAGTTCCGACATTTGAGAAGATCGCTTCGTTTATATCAGTAGGGTTTTGCGATGCTACTATTAGCCCAAACTGGTATTTTCTCCCTTCCCTTACAATCATTACCGCGTCACTCCTGTCATCCCCTGCAATCTTCCATGCCTCATCAAGCACTATTATGGCTTTGAGTCCTTTGGATGCACTCCAGCCCTCGGTCCTCATCTTTTCCTTTAAGGTTTGCAATATGAACAATGCTGCCATGGCCCTAAACTGTTCATCAGGAAGACCTGAAAGATCTATTGATACAAGGCCAGATGTGGAAAGCTTTCCCAGATCTATTGTGCTCTTCTTAGCAAAGAAGTCTTCGCCCTCCCTTGAGAATTGCCTTAGCCTATAAATTGCATTTTCTAGCTCTGCTGGATATTGGTAGGTGTTTTCCTCAAGCTTTTCTTCCAGCAACGCAACGACATCTTTTATTGTGGGGGATGACAGGAGTGACGCGGTA
>JAMCSO010000008.1:0-2106 GCA_023379075.1 Candidatus Martarchaeota archaeon
TACAACCGGCTGACCGAGGCTGTTTATTATTGGCACGCTCTGGAAGGTTACCTGTCCTGCAACAGCAAGACCCATCAGTAAACTGGCTGCAGCAGCAGCAATTCTCTTCGCTTTTATACTCTTCATACAATCATCGTGTGATTAAATAAGAAAGCAAACCTTTTAAATCTATTGCAGATACTGTCAGATAAACTGGTAAATCCAGGATACACCTCGTTTGCAGTGGAAGACCTTCACATTCAGAACATGGTAAGGAATCACAATCTTGCACAATCAATTTATGATGCTTCATGGAACAGATTTATCCAAATGCTTTCATACAAGGCTGAAAGTGCTGGTTTGAGGATAATAAAGGTAGATGCAAGAAACACGTCAAAGGAATGCAGTAATTGCGGCATCATCCAAGCGATGCCACTATCCATTAGAGAATACAACTGCAGCAGATGTGGCATGCAGATGAACAGGGACATAAACGCATCAATAAACATACTCACAACAGAGCTACCCTCTGACAGAGGGGAAGCCACGCTCAGGGAGAGGATGCAAGACCTCGACAGGAGGCAGTCCTCGAGGAACCGAGAACCGATAAAACACATCCTTTGCGGGATGCAGCGCGCATGATTTCAGAGAAGCCCACACCGTTTACGGGTGGGAGGATGTCACAGAATATAGATAGCTGCATTAATTAAATTGAAGAGGATATGGGCAGCCAACACAGGATATAATGACCTTGTTTTCTTAAGAATATAGCCGCCAAGGAGACCGAAGACAAGAGCAAAGAACGCATCTATCTGGAATGTAAAGCCAGAACCCACATGTGCTGCACCAAAGAGCACTGCACTAAAAATTATTCCGATCCTTGGAACAAGAAATGCCCTGAAAAAGAATTCTTCATTTATAGGCTCAATGATCACTATATATAAATAAAACCAGGCAGGAACTCCGGCAAGGAGTATGCTCGCATTAGTCTTTATATTGATCTTAAGGAGCGAGAAGAGGATCGTAAGCGAAATTGAGAGAAGCAGCATTATCACAAGAAGGAGAGAGCCATAAGCCATACCTCTCAAAGTCAGATTCTTTCTTGATAAATATAATCTCTCAGATACTCTTCCTTTACCCAGTTTAGTATAAACGATTGTGGCTATCAACAAAGGAAATGTTAGCGCAGCATACAGCCAAGCTGCGTAATCTGGCGAATTGAGAAATAGAGAATGTGCAACAACAAGAAATAAGAGAGAAAATGCAATGTACAAAAAGAGAAAGAGGATAAGCCCTCTCAGATTGGATAGCGAAAGAGCTTTATCAAGACTCTTCCAGCAATTCAAGAACTCAGCCCTTGCCCTTATGCTTCCATTCTGTGTATCCGCACTTGCCGCATGTTAGTCTGTCCTTGTGGTCTGCCAGCCTGGATCCGCACTTCGGGCAGAACTTCGCTGCAGGCTTGTAACTTCCTTTGCTGCTTTCTTTTTTTGCCATAATAATCAACTCATACCGGATCAGGCAGTCGCAGTTGCCTTAGGGCCAGCTGCCTTCTTCTCTCCTCGCTTTTTTTCAAATGACTTCATGCGTTCCTTGTCAGAGTAGCTCTGTACCTTTATCGAACTCTTCTTAGATCCACTGAGCTGGCTTATCTCAACGATAAGCGTCGAGTCCGGATCCAGGTTTAGCTTCTTACAGACTGCTTCCTTCACTGCCTCTCTTGATGGCGTCTTCTCATCATAAGAAGCCTCAATAAGAATCTCTCTCCTTCCAAATATCTTATTTTCCCTGTTTCCTATTACTTTCATCTCCATCTTATCATCTCCTCAGTTGCTCCCCATTACTCTAGAAATGGCTTTCCTTCCCATGCTCTCTATTATTTCTATCTCCTCTCCTGACTTGATCTTGTCGGTCATGTCAGCAGGTACTGGAAGCTCGAATGTCTCATACGTATCAAGATCCATAATCTGTGCCCTTGATTCTGAGACTGAGACTACCTGCGCCTTCCTCTTTGTTATTACAGGTACCTCAACATCTCCATCGCTTGGCTTTTGCTTGGTTTAGGTGATTTTATCTCTGATGAAATAATGTATGCTACTATGAAGGATATAAAAGTTGGAAGATTTA
>JAMCSO010000008.1:2116-2874 GCA_023379075.1 Candidatus Martarchaeota archaeon
CCTGCGCCTTCCTCTTTGTTATTACAGGTACCTCAACATCTCCATCGCTTGGCTTAAGTAGCGTCTTCTTTCCTCCATCAAATATGCTGACTGCTGTCACTCTCATCTTTGCAGATCCGTGCTTGCCGGGAGCCGATGTCTCTATCTCCACAACCCTACATGGAACTCCGTCTATTAATATAAATCTTCCAACTTTTATATCCTTCATAGTAGCATACATTATTTCATCAGAGATAAAATCACCTAAACCAAGCAAAAGCCAAGCAGTATTCATTACATA
The DNA here is from genome assembly GCA_023379075.1 of Candidatus Martarchaeota archaeon. Classification (GTDB taxonomy): domain Archaea; phylum Micrarchaeota; class Micrarchaeia; order Micrarchaeales; family CABMGC01; genus JAMCSO01. Next base: position 2,397 of record JAMCSO010000008.1, read on the forward strand.
TATAAGGTATAAAAAGGTTAGTGAGGATCACATTTCTTGAATACAAAAAAGAAAAAATTATAAAAAAGAAAAAAGAAGGCGACCAAATGCCTTTAATATATCGTCTCGAGAGCTTCCATCCTTAGCCTTGGCGTGGATGCTTCATCCCTCTTTCTCTCTCCGAATCTGGCCTTCACTCCCGTTACTACAGACATGACTCTAATCTCATCTCCAAGCTCCGGAACCATTCTCGCTCCGAAGATGACATTTGCATCTGAGGCAAGACCCTCTGTCAATCCAGCGCCTATCTTTGTGGCCTCGCTTATCGTGAGATTGCTTCCTCCAACTACCTGTATCAATGCTCCTTTTGCTCCATCAAGGTCTGCAGTCAGCAATGGGTGCATAAGTGTTGATTTTATCACTCTCTCAACTCTATCGCTTCCAGTTCCGCTTCCTATGCTTATGACTGCGGTTCCCGTATCCCTGACAACATTCTCTA
>JAMCSO010000009.1 GCA_023379075.1 Candidatus Martarchaeota archaeon
AAAAATTGGCACTTTCACAGATCTTCCTATCAATTCCTTGTTTTTCCCGTCTTCAGGATTTACAAATATTGCAACGCATGCAGGTATAAGTTCGGGTCTTGTTGTTGCTATGACTACGCCTTCATCAAACTTGACAAATACCATCTTGCTTGGAAGGATCTTGTCTGCAAGCTCCATCTGCGAGACTGTGGTTTTGCATTTCGGGCAGTAAAGTACTGGTGCTTCTTTTTTGTATACTCTTCCCATTCTGTTAAGTTCAAGAAATGACTTCTGTGATATCTTCTGCACATCAGAACTTATAGTCTGGTACGTCAAGGACCAGTCAACAGAGAGTCCAAGCCTCTTCCACAACTCAACATACTTTTTATTGTATACCTCTATCTCGCTCCTTACGATCTCTGTGAATCGTTCCCTTTCCATGCTTTCTGCTCTCTTCCCTATTTTCTTCTCAATCAGGAGCTCGGTAGGAAGCCCGTTATTGTCCAGCCCGAAGGGATAAAAAACCTCGAAACCTTTCATTCTCTTATATCTCGCAACAAATTCTGCCTGTGAATATGAGAAGACATGACCCATATGGATATCTCCAGAAACTGTAGGGGGTGGGGTATCTATGGAGTAAATTTCTCTTTTGCTATCAGGACTGAATGCAAAGAAAGCATTCTCTTCCCAGAATCTCATTATCTTTTCTTCCACAATTTTCGAGTCGTACTTTGGCTCCATGATAATTACCAGCGAACATAGAAAAGGGTGCTATCAACATCAAAATAGTTATAAACCTTCTTGATGAATACTTACATGTGTTGATAAATGCCAAGCATATATTAGATTAAAGGCAAAGAATATAAAGCTTGATTTACCAATATGTAATGCGGGCTTATTTTGTACCGTATCTATAATCGATAAACCTTAGTGGTCAAATGGCAAGAATGCATACAGGAAGACATGGAAAGTCAAAATCAAGGAAGCCAAAGGCTGACCTTGCTACGATACCCGAAAACTTCAACAAGGAAGAAGTGGGAGAGATAGCTGTAAATTATGCTAAACAAGGAATACCACAGCCAATGATAGGACAGCTTCTGAAGGAGAAGCACAATGTGCCTTACATAAAACATGCAATGGGGCAGCGGCTTGGCCAGGTGCTCGAAAGCAAAGGTTTTACTCAGGAATTTCCTCAGGATCTTGTAGATCTGATGAGAAAGGCAATTAGGATGAGAAAGCACATCGGAAAGAACCACAATGATTCAAGCAACAAGCGCATACTCAACAATACAGAGTCAAAGATCTGGAAGCTTACAAAATATTACAAGAGCAGGGGCGTCATTCCAAAGGACTGGAAATATGAGCCTGAAAAGGTCGAACTTATTATAAAGAGCTGATATCGATGGCATTGCAAAAGAGCGTAGAAAAGTGGAAAAGCAAAAATTGGTTTGATGTATATGCGCCAAAGATATTCGGCGACATTGTTATAGGTGAGATACCTGCGGCAGACGAAAAGAAAATTCTCGGGAGGAGGATAAAGGTAAGCCTTTCATGGATCACACACAAGCCAGAGCATTCCTTTCTTGTAATAGGGCTAAAGGTAAACGATTCAAAAGGCAATGTGGCGCATACAACGATAAATTACCTTGAGCAGACTTACAGCTATGTGCATTCATTGGTGAAGAGGCACGGAAGCGTAATATACACGATCGACAATGTCAGGGACAAGGATAACAATAATTTGGTTGTGAAGCTAATACTCGTTTCAAGGGGCAAGATAACAACCACAAAGAAGACGGCCATAAGGAAAGAGATCTCTTCCCTCCTCAAGGAGCTGGTAGCAGGCATGAGCAAAGAAGATCTCATAACTTCTATAATAGAAAATAAGCTTCAGAACGAGAGCAGGAACAAAATCAAGAACATCGCATTCATCAACAAGCTCGAAGTTAAGAAAATAGAGTTTGAGACTAAGGGCAATAGCTCCTGAATCATTGCCTGATGGTTTACTCAATCAACTAATCCTTCTAAATCGGGATATGGGTTAGTTCTTGATTTAAACTTAAAAGGAAAAGAGGGTCCTCAGAAGGTGTGTGGGGATAATACGGTTGGATTGGGATATCGTATTTAAAACAAGTCTTCCTCGGACCCCTTTGAATTTAATTTGTCCAAGCTTATATTTATATATAATCTGGTTGCAGTTGCATTTTTTACGCAACAATATGCCAATTATGGCATGTATTTTAATATTTGTTCCAGATAAAAGGATATTGCTACTTAGAGCAAGGAATAATGATGCCGAAAGACGATGTTGAAAGGAAGATCCTCACCACGTTGAGCATGAATAGCAGGGCAACCCTTAAATTCATCGGCAGCCAGATAGGGCTGAGCAAGCACCCTACATTCAGGAAAGTCAAGAAAGCTGAAGAAAAATACAAGATAAATTATATTGCAGAACTCGATATCAACAAGCTGGGGTTCCTTAAGTTCCTTATATTAGTGAAGTTTACTGGAAGGATACCTCCACAAAAAGATATAGCAGAAGCAGCAAGGAAGGAGCCAAGGATTCAGCTTGGACTGCTTCTCAATGGTGGTCAATATGATCTGCTTTTATATGCATTGGCAGAAACCGACAGCGCGATAAGCAAGATAAGGCTCAATCTCATACGCGATCCTCTCTTAATAAATTATCCTGCAGAATGGTATGTGAGCCCATTTGATGAGACATACAACTTTGTACCTTTAACAGATGAGTTTGTCGAGTCGCTAAGGGGGCGCATAATGGAGAGGATCGAGATAGGCAAGCAAACCAAAGGCAAAGAGAAACGAATATTAATGCGTGAATTCGCAGTACTCAAAGAGATTAATAAGAATGCCAACATAGATTTTGTGAATATAGATAAGAAGTACGGCTTTGACAGAGGAAGGTCACAGTATTCTTTCTACAAGCTTCTTGACAAAGGGCTGATCAAGAGAACAACAATAACGATGCATGCCCTTCCGATAAAGTATTCTGCATTGATAATAGGAAAGATTACAAATTACAAGGCATTCGAAGAGGAAAGGCCAAGGCTACTTCACCATATAATTAAGGATTCCAACTCAATAACAAACAGGTATGCACTTACTGGTGACATAGCAATACCTTTCAGCATACTCTTCTTCATGCCATCAATCAAAACTGGAGACGTAGATGAAGTTCTGGAAGATCTAAACACCTTTCCAGGGATCGAATTTACGACATCTATAATAACAAATACACTTATAGGCGAGTTCTGTTATAGGCTATTTGACAATGCTTATTCGATACAGTCTGATGTCCTTGAATATATGTACAAGGAAAAGGCTCAAAAGAAGATAGAATATTATGGCGGAGAAACGAAAGCGAAGAAAGAGAATGTATTCATCGAACTGCCAAACAAATCAAAACGTAAAATAAAAGAGTAAACTGTCATAGCAAGCAACAGTCCCATCACTGTTATTTTTACGGCGGATAGCCTCCAGAATATTTCATCCTATTACCCAATACTATAAAGATAGACAACTATTTAAAACTTAAGCTAACAAAATAATTATAGTAACTGTATTGTCCAGAATTAACTTCCTATGACAATATGCTTTGCGTATTTTCATTTAATAACTCTTTAAGCGTCTTGTCTTTGAGTACAGATGCCTCGTATGGAGTTACTGGTTTACCATCCCTCTCAAGAGACATATGGGTCTCTTGAAGTTATAATACTTTATTGCCTCATCTACATCGTCAAAGTAGTTCAGTAATCTCTCAAATGTATAAAAGAATCGCTCCATCTTACCGTTACTCTGCGGATGTTTTACCCTTGCAAGAATGTGTCTTGTGCCATTCTTCTCTACCTCCTTCCCAAATCGGTAGTTGTCGTTTTCATCCTTACAGAATTGTGACCCGTGATCAGACATCAATAGTTTAGGTATTCCATACTTTGATACCTCCATAATAGACTTTTATTGGGTTGTCTGTAGTCGCATTCTTGTATATGCCATAGGATACTATGAACCTGGAATGGTCATCGATAAATGCAATCAATTGGCCAAGATTAGTCTCGTGCCAATCGGTATACCAGAGAATATTACTCCTTTTCTTCTCGTATCGTACATATTTCCTCCTTCTCCCTTTCCTAGGTTCGGTGTTTGCGAGGTTATTGATTTTAGATATCTATGTATTCTGTTGTGGGATATTCTAACTCCCCTACCTTTGAGTATCTTCTCTATGGCTCCTGCACCCATATCCGGATATTCATTCTTTGTTGCCTTCATTATCTCAGTTTCCTCGTATTCTGTTATCGCCTTCGGTTTCCTTCCGCATCTTTTCAGGCGTATGGTATCTACGAGATAGTCAGGCACTGCCTGATACCTCCTGTAGAGCATTCTTACTTATCTTGGTGTTATTTGCTGCTGCCTGGCAATCTGGTATGCGGATAGCGCCCCTTTCCTTCTTTCTCGTATTATCCATCTCATTTGCCTCAAATTTAACTTCTTCATGAGTTGTATGTCTCTGAAGAAGATAAGTTCCTTTGTCGTGAGGAACTTATTTCGGGATAATACAAATTTAAGGCTTTGTTGCGATGCTAAGAAGGCATTGGAAAATAAGGGCTTCCTGTTCCAGGTGGTGGAAGTTCCAGAGCGCATCAGACCAGATGTCAACTCTACACATATAATACAAGAGAGGGATTTCTACAGAGCCAGAAATGGGAAGAATATAAAGAAAGAGGCAATCGCAAAGGCAAATATCCTAAATCTATTTGTTACTGTTTGGTGATTCGTTTGACACAGCACAATTCAAGTAAAATATGTCTTAGCGGGCCCGGTGGGATTTGAACCCACGACTTATTGGTTAAGAGCCAACCACTCTGACCAAGCTGAGTTACGGGCCCAGAAAGCGTTATTTATTATTGTCCTCTTTATTCCTATCAGAAGGATTCAACATTCTAAACTATTTATTTATGTTCATCAATATTTTTAAAATATGTGGATCACGCCTGCATCCCGACAGTCTTTCTTGCCGCATGAAATCTCAAGTATTGTTACGTCGATAATACGAGGATGCAATCCGAAATGTATATATTGTTTCTCAACCAAAGTTAATAATACCTGAATTAATATAATAATATCATGGCTCTTATCTAAATGCTGATGCTCATGTCTTTGGAAAATGAAGAATATAATGCTTCAAAAATTATCGTGCTTGAAGGATCCCTCGGCGTCAGGAAGAGGCCCGCGATGTATATAGGGTCTACTGGAAGCGCAGGTGTACTGCATCTTCTCTTCGAAGTTATCGACAATGCTGTAGACGAAGCGCTGGCTGGATATTGCAAAAACATATTTATTACTCTTTCAAGGGAAGATAACTGTGATATAGCACAAGTAAGCGACGACGGCAGAGGAATACCTACAGGCATAATTCCCAAATATGGCAAGAGCGCCCTCGAAATAATAATGACCACTCTGCACAAAGGAGCCAAATTCAATAGCGATACCTATAAGGTGTCTGGCGGCCTTCATGGGGTTGGTCTCACTGTAGTCAACGCCCTTTCTGAGTTTACGGAAGTCATAGTCAAAAAAGAAGGACATTCTTATAAGCAGACCTTCTCAAAAGGAGCACCAACATCTTCTCTCGAGGTTCTTGGGGAGACAAATGAGAATGGAACAACTATACGCTTTAAGCCTGACAAGGAAATCTTTTCTACCCTCACATTTGACTCTAGCAACCTTAAGGACAGGTTAAGATACACCAGTTTTCTGAATCCAGGACTCAGGATAATATTAATAGATAAACGATTCGAGGATTCCGAAGAGGAGGTCTTCTTCTCTGAGAAAGGCCTGCTTGATTTCCTTTCTTTCCTGAACAAAGGAGAGCAGACAATCACAAAGCCAATGTTCTCAAAAAAAGAGGAAGAAGGCATGGAAGTGGAATTCGCTCTCCAATACAACACGACCTATGAAGAGAAAGTAGAATCCTTTGTCAATAATATAAGGACGGGGGGAGGAGGAACGCATGTCTCTGGTTTTCATTCTGCATTAACCCGAGCAATATTAAATTATATTTCAAAAAACAAGATACAGCTCAAACAACAAGCAAAACTGACTGGAGATGATGTGAGAGAAGGGCTTACAGCAGTCCTTAATGTTTTGATGCAAAATCCTGAGTTTGAAGGACAAACAAAAGAAAAGCTTGGAAATGTGAAAGTCAAAAGCATAGTGGAGAGCCTCGTATATTCTACACTATCAAGATATCTGGAAGAAAACCCTGCCGATGCAAAAGCTATCGTTGAGAAGACGGTTTCAGCAGCAATGGCTAGGGAAAGTGCCAGAAAGGCAAGGGAACTTGTGAGAAAAAAGAGTATATTTGACAACACCGTTCTTCCAGGAAAGCTTGCAGACTGCACAGAAGGAGATCCGGAAAAAACCGAGCTTTTCATAGTTGAGGGTGAGAGTGCTGGGGGGTCAAGCAAGCAAGGCAGAGATAAGAACACACAGGCCATATTGCCTCTCCGAGGCAAGATCTTGAATGTAGAAAAAGCGAGCTACGACAAGATATTTGAGAACGCAGAGATAAAGGCACTTGTTGCATCGATAGGAACAGGAATAAAAGAGGATTACAATCCCGAAAATATACGATATAAAAAAATAATCTTAATGACAGATGCAGATGTGGATGGAAGTCATATTCGAACACTCCTTCTCACGTTTCTATACAGGTATCTACGAAAGACAATAGAGCAGGGCAACATTTTCATAGCTCAACCACCCCTCTACAAAGTCACGAAAGGCAAAGAGACGCACTATTGTTATACTGATCAAGAGCTCGAGGCCTGCATGAAAGAGTTCGGTGAAAAAGCCCAAATTCAGCGTTACAAAGGCCTTGGCGAGATGAACCCGGAACAATTATGGGAAACAACAATGGATCCAAACAACAGGGTGATCAAGAAAGTTATAATATCTGATGCAGAATCCGCAGACAGGTTATTCACTATCTTGATGGGTCTTGACATCCCTCAGAGAAGGAGATTTCTCCAAGAGCATGCAGAAGAAGTCAAATCCTTAGACATATGATCACAATGAACATAATAGATGTTTCTCTAGAAGAAGAATTGCAAACAAGCTATATTGATTACGCCATGAGCGTTATCATAGGCAGAGCCATCCCTGATGTTAGAGACGGGCTTAAGCCCGTTCAGAGAAGAATACTCTATGCCATGTACAATATCAAAAATTTACATAATCTTCCAACAAAGAAAAGCGCAAGAGTTGTCGGAGAGGTTATAGGTAAGTTTCACCCCCATGGCGACCAGGCAGTGTATTCCTCGCTTGTGAGAATGGCCCAGGACTTTTCAATGAATCATCTTCTTGTTGAAGGCCAGGGGAATTTTGGCTCTGTTGATGGTGACCCTCCTGCAGCGATGAGGTACACAGAAGTCAGACTAACACAGCTAGCCGGAGAGGTGCTTTCAGATCTTGAAAAGGAAACAGTCGAATTCATACCAAACTTCGATAACACCGAACAGGAGCCGGTAATATTGCCTTCAAAAATACCTAACTTATTGATAAATGGGACATCAGGGATAGCCGTAGGGGTTGCAACAAGCATACCTTCTCATAACATAAATGAAGTCTGTGACGCAATAATCTACAGGCTCGCCAACGACGGAGCCACTGCAGAAGATATCCTTAAAATAATAAAGGGCCCAGACTTCCCGACCGGTGGAATAGCCATAATGTCCCAATCTTCTTATGATGGTTATAAAAATGGGAGGGGGCAGCTTACCATACGGGCAAAAGCAAAGGTTGAAGACAATAGAATAGTGATAGAGGATATACCATACAACGTCAATAAATCCAATCTTATCCGTGCAATAGTCGATCTTGTCAAGGAGAAGAAAGTGCTTGGCATAAAAGATATCAGAGACGAGAGCGACAAGGCAGGAGTACGGATAGTAATTGAGTTGAAGGGAGATTTTGGTGGAGAGCAGACACTTAACAGGCTGTATAAGCACACGCAGCTGGAAGTGACTTTCCCTATAATAAATCTTGTCATACTTGGAAAGCAGCTAAGAACGATGAGCATTCTTCAGCTAATAGATTCCTTCATAAATCACAGGAAAGAAATGATACTTAAGCGAAGCAGATTCGACCTTAATGTCTCAAAAGAGCGGCTCCACATCGTGGAAGGTCTTCTAATCGCAATAGACAATATAGACAAGATTGTTAAGGAAATAAAAGAAAGCAGCGAGATTGCAGAAGCAAGGGCAAAGCTCAGCGCCACCTACCACCTAAGCGAAAAACAGGCAAACGCGATATTGGACATGAAGCTCAGCCGCCTCACACATCTTGAAGAAACATCTCTCTTAAAAGAGAAAGCTGAGCACGAAAACAAGATCACATACTTCACGGAGCTAATAAACAACAAATCCAAGGTTATTGAGATAATCCGGGGCGAAGCTGAAGTATGTGATCTTGTTTTCGTATGTGAAAGGAGAACAGAGATAATAGAAAGTGACCAGGCATCAGAATTTACCGACGAAGACCTGATTACAAACGAGAAGGTGTCAATAATTCTCACGAATGGAGGCTACATCAAAAGAATGGCAATTGCAAACTATCGCGACCAGTCGCGCGGAGGAAAAGGCATAATCTCAATAAATCTAAAGGAGGGAGACTATGTAAAGCAGATTCAGACTTGCAACAACAAGGACTTCCTCCTCTGCATTTCCGATGCAGGAAAGGCCTATTGGTTGAAAGCATACGCCATCCCGGAGAGCAGCAGGTACTCTGAGGGAAAAGCAATTGCAAACATGCTAAATATAGGCGAAGAAAAGATCGTTGTTATGTTCAATACAACGAACTTTGAGGGATCCAAAATAGCCTTCTTAACAAAGAAAGGCATTATCAAAAGGGCGGAAAGCGCACTTTTCTCAAGGCCAAGAACTACGGGAGTAAGGGCAATTAATCTAAACGAATCCGACGCGATAGCCGACGCAATAATATACACAAACGAGAAATACCTGATAATATCAACCAAGAAAGGCAAGTCCATCAAATTTGCAGAGGATTCCATACGCTTCACCGGCAGAACTTCGATGGGTGTCCGGGGAATAAGGCTCTCAAGCGACGATACTGCATGTAACATAATAGCGGCCGGAGAAGAAGGAAGCATACTAACTGTGACTGAAAATGGGTATGGCAAACTCACCGACGTTGAGAAATATCGCATTCAGGGGCGCGGAGGAAGCGGTGTCATAAACTTGAAAGTATCTGAGAAGACAGGAACGGTGGCAAAATCTCTATTTGTCAAGGACGAGAAGACTGCAATATTAATCAACTCTCTTGGAATTAGCATATCCTTCCCGATTGCTTCAATCAGGGTTACTGGCAGGGCGGCAAGCGGCGTAAGACTAATGCGATTAGAAGAAGGCTCACGGGTAGTTGATGCACAAATTCTTGCAGAAGAAAAAGAAGCTACTTAAAGACATTTATTCCCTTCGATGTTATCTCGTAAGGCATCGAGACATTACTGTGGTTTGACCTTCTCATCTTTACTATGCCTATCAGGAACTGGAAGCTTCCTTCACGCCCAACAGTATTAAGCCTTATCAGCCCGTCAAACATATAGGTCCCAAGGAGGTCTGTTATTGACCAATTGTTAATGGCCCTGCTCTCTGTTTCTAGCGTTATGAATGTTGTAACCCCAAGACTTCTGAAATTTTCTACAAGAAAGTTAACCGCCCTGGTAAATTCTCTATCATTAACAAACAATGGGCGCATAGGCGATAACGAATCCAGCACAACAATCTGTGCTGAATTCTGCTTAACAACCTTGTTGAGACCGGCAACAAACGCCTCAAAATTTTCCCTAGAGCCATATGCCGTCAATATTCTCTGTTCTGAAACAACAAGCATGTTTTTCTCAATAAGCTCGTCAACATCATCAAAATTCGAGAAAGCACTCTTAACATTCTCCAACAAGGATTTTTTATGCTCATCAAAGCTGATGTAAGCGCCAGGTATCCTGGCCTTTGCGTTTCTATACAATATCTCAAAGGTCATCAGGGTCTTGCCCGTTCCTGGGCTTCCTGCAACTAAGACTTGGTTTCTCAGCGGCACACCTCCAAAAAGAAGTGAGTCAAGACCAAGTATCCCTGTACTTACCTTACCCTCAGAGCTAATTTCTCCCTCTTCCAAGTTCTCCCTCTAATTATGAATACTAAAACCTAAAGTATAAAAAGATGCCTTTATATTATCAGAATATCTGTTCTGACTCGTCTTTGTATGTTTCTGTAGTCAATAGGTTTATGCCAGTTGATGTTATTTCGTATGGGACTGTAGAAAAACTGTGCTTTGATCCCCTCATCTTGATTATTTCAAGTGCTGGGGTCCTTGACCCTCCAGATCCGCTTTCATACATTGTCATTATTCCGTCATAAATGAAGAACTCCGGAAGGAATATCAATTTGTTCTTTTCAGGTGTTTCTATCTCCATTGTCAACAACGAAGTCACTTTAAGATCCCTCAATACAGTTACCAACGATATCGACAACGTTCTGTATATGAATGGGTCCTTTATTAGAAGGCTTACTATGGATATGGAATCTATCACGACCCTTGTGGCACCAGTACTTTCTATCAATGATTGTATTGCCGCAATTGTCTCTGTAAATGCATATCTTGGCTCTGCCTCTCCACTTCCCTTAAGGTTTGTCATAACGTTGCTTCCGTTGATTATTATCTTCTTGCTTGCTATAAGTGCATCTATATCCTTGAAATCCGTAAAAGCATCTTTGGCATTCTCTATTATTGTTTCTGGTTTTTCTTCAAGAGTGAAAAAGATCCCGGTATGTCCTAGCAACGCATTCTTGTACAGAAACTCAAAACAAGTAAGCGTCTTTCCAGAGCCTGGACCGCCAGCAAGGACAACCTGGTTCCCTTCAGGCACACCTCCAAAAAGCAACCTATCGATACCTTCAATACCTGTCTTGACTCTAGCTCTCATTCAACCACAGCCGTAATCTTAAGTGTAAAACCCAACTGCTTATCGTTAAATGCTCAAGTATATAATATTAACTCTAATAAGGGTTTTATCTGAACTCTTGCTACACTACCATAATAAGCATTAGAGAAAAAATTGCCCCAAACAGAGCGCAGAGAATATTCGAAGAATATTTATTTCCAATCCCCTTCTCCTCAAAATGCCCAAAAACCGAATCTATAACATTTCCAAGAAAACCCCCAATCCCGGAGATCAGCACATCGACCATCATATATCCGTGTGTGAGCAGCGATAAGCTTATTGCGAAAGCAGCAACAAGCGCCATTCCTGATCCCAAGAATGTTATTCCTCCAGATCTCCCAGCATCTAATCTTCTAAACGTAAGGATATCTCTGGGCTCTCCACCCAATATGCCCAGCTCACTAGCAAATTTATCTGCAGTTATTGCACTAACAGAAGCGACATACATGAGCACTATTATGCTTCCACCGCCATACCCAAAAGACGCTTCCAAAAATAGCACTAATACAAGCATGATGGGAACAATTCCATTAGCAGCAACATTCTTCCAACCTCTCGCCTTTTCATAAATCTTCATATGCTTCTTTCTCTTCTTCCCTATCTCCGTCGTAATTGCAGAGAGCACAAGGAAAAGTACAAGAACTACAAGAAGAAAAAGTCCCTGGCTTCCTCCAAGCACCAGCACCAACATGCCGATAATCAATGAGAGCAAAAGACCCTTCAAATCCAGACTCAAAAAGCGCATAGAAATTCCATTTTCGTGAAAAATTCCGTTATTCAGAAAGCTTTATAAATATATTTCTCAATAGTATTGATTACGGGTTCTCTATCGTAGGAAGGGTCTTTTGCTCTCATTGCCAGCGCTTGCACTCTTGCACGCTGGCCTCTTCCTTTTTATTCTGATTAGTTATTTTAATGCGCAAAGCTATTATAAAGCATGCACTCATCTCTCCTTCCAGAACTTCCTATTCTTTATAAAACTTCTCTGTGCTTCCATCAGATCTACTATAAACTTTTCATCATCTTTCCTTACCATGGCAAGCACGCGTGCGGCCGTTGCTATACCAACCCCATATGTTTTCAACGCCACCACTGCCCTGCTTCCATATGCCCCAATTAGGCTAGCCTCATTTATCATATCTCTGTACTCGGCCTCTTCTTTTGCAGATAGTCTGCCTCCTCCTCTTTTCTTTTCAATTATATATTCATACTCATCTTTGTGTGTTGCCACCATCGGGCTCCTACAGTTCGGACACAATATTTTCTCTTCTTCCTGCCATCTAAAACCCGTACCGCAAAACGTGCACACGAGCAAAGCTCCCGGCTTCCTAACCCTGTTCCTGAACGCCTCAACCGCTCTCTCATCCGGCCGAGTAAACGTGATCAATTCTGCATATTTATATGCAGATCTTATTGCTTCCTTTGCGAGAGGCGATTCTGACTCAAAAGCTTCAAAAAAGATCTCTCCTTTTCGGAACCGCCCCATAAACTCCGAAACGGTTTTTATATCAAAATAATTCTTGTTAAGGTCCCTTATTACTTCCTCAAAGATAACCGTTCCTTTATAAAAGGAGACAATCCTGCTCAGGGCGCTTTTCGTTATCGTGGCCTCTTTGTCTATTGCGCCGAACAGCTTTGATACCTCAGCAAACTTATACCTGAATATTTCTGAGTTAAGCATTATTCTCTCATCGCCAAAAGATTGCGGATCCATTCTCGAGACAACCTCAAATATCTTTCCCATGTCTGGTTTTTTGTTAAGCTGCCCACACTCTATGATTATGGAATATGGTGTCGCCTTTATTGGCACCTTCTGGCCGCCTCCAGATACAATGAGCATTCCTATTACTTTAGATAGAAACTCGTTGGCGAGCCTTCCCATCGCCAGATGTACAACAACATGTTCGCCAAAATATTCAACAGAGACTTTATTATTCTCTGGGAGGAAAAATTTACTCTGGCTTCTTACAAATTCAGCCCCCCTTTCTACGGCGCTTTTCTCAACGAACATGCTTAGGGTATTTTCGTTCCCGCCAATGACTGAGAAGACTCTCTGTGCGACCTCGAAGGCAACAGGTATGTCCTCGCCCTCCCAATCCGGGATCGCAGCCCCAATCTCCTGCGAAGGCTCAACATATATCTCTTTCTCGTCAATAGAGACGACCTTCCACGGCACACCTTTGGTTATGAAAAGGGCTCCGTCCTCAAGATAATTAAAGACAAACCTTTCATCGAGCGAGGCGATTATCTTGTTCTTTGCAAGATCTCTGACCAAAAACCTGGCTCTGTTTGGTATCACGCTTATGTTACTGAAGAAATATTGGCGTGTCCTCTCTCCTATTTTTATAATGCCATTATCCTCCACAACAACGTGCAGCTCTGAAAGAAGCCCAATAACCTCGTTGAATTTTGATCTTTCCAGTGTACGGTAATTGAATGACCTCTTCACGATAAGAAAGGCCTTATCTGCCTCAATCTTCTTGTACTCCATCACGATTCCTGCAATCTGGTTTGCAAGAACATCAAGCGCATTTTCCTCTATACTCTGACTTTCAATACTTCCTTTCTTGACGCGCTCTGCTATTACTGCAGCCTCAAAGAGCTCCATCTCTCCTCCAACAATCATCTTTCCAACAGAAGAGCGGCCCTCTGAATGGCCCGCTCTTCCAATCCTTTGGGCCAGCCTGACTGCCTGCTTCGGAGACCCATACTGCACAACAAGGTCTATCCTACCTATATCTATACCAAGCTCGAGAGAACTTGTTGCTATTATATTCTTGATCTTGCCTTCCCTAAAGGCTCGCTCTGTTTTTATTCTCTCTTCCTTATCCAACGAGCCATGATGTATGCCTATTCCTCCAAAAGGTTCTTCCTTATCAAACCTTATGAGCTTGCTGCCCAGCGATTCCACAACCTGCCTTGTATTGGCAAACACCAGCGTGCCCGCAGAGCTTCTTGATAGATCAGCAACGCGCTCCAGTCTGGCTAAAGCTTCCTTGTCCATCGGGAAATCTTCAAGGAACCGCTCATGCTTCTTCTTCGCTTTCTGTGGCATCTCTATGTTGATAATACTTTCTTTTTTTCCTTTAAGCTCAACAATCCTCCCTCCAACCTCCCCAAAAAGAAAGTTTGCAGCCAACTCCGGATTCCCCACAGTGGCGCTTATTCCTATTCTTTGGAAATCGGTAGAAAGCTCTCTGAGCCTCTCAAGCATTATCGAGAGTTGTGCCCCTCTCTTATTGTAGCAAAGCTCATGAATCTCATCGATAATTACAACCTCAAGGGCATTCAGCGATTCCCTCAGCCTCTCCGACAATACTATGTTCTGCAGGGTTTCTGGGGTTGTTATCATAAAACTCGGGGGGTTGGCTGCCTGCTTCGCCCTCTCGCTAGGCTTCGTATCTCCGTGCCTTACCCCTACAACTATCCCTAACTCCTTGGCTATGCTCTCAAGCCTGCTCAAAAGATCTCTGTTAAGTGCCCTGAGTGGCGTAACATAAATAGCACGTATCTTTTTGGGCTGCTCGCTCTTAATCAAATTATTGAATACAGGTATTACTGCAGCCTCAGTCTTCCCACTCCCTGTTGGTGCCACAATCAGCACATTCTCTCTTCTGGAGATTGGGGAAAATGCGGATTTTTGTATCTCCGTCAACTTCTCATGCTTGCTGAAAAAAAGGGAAAAGGCATTCTTTTTATCCGAAGCCAACGACATATACCTTACCTTCCGAATTCAGAGGAGTTCCGTTCAGTGAATATCCTATACTCATATTTAATGTCTCGCCGGGGACAAAGGTGTTAATGGTGTTTGTGTTATTATAGCATGGGACCGAAAGGTTGGTAGCGTTCCCAGCTGAAACCGCGATCTCAAGGGGCGTGCTTTCCTTCAGGTTTCCTATATAGCAAGAAATGCTTTTTATTGTCACGCTCTTGTTTAATGTGTTCCTGATCCAGACGTTCAAAAGCCCCTCGGAAAGAAGAGCGCCATAGCAAGAGAAGCTCTTGGTCTGGCACGTCCCCAGAATGCTCTGCGTAAAGTTTGCTCCCTTTCCAGAGAGTCCCAAACCCCCCATATCCTGTATTGAGAGATCTACTGCAGATCCGGTTCGTGAACCGTTAACTAATGCAAACGTCGTGATGTTGAGGTTCCCGAACATGCCAACAGTCTTAACCAGTGAAAGATTTGAGGACCCCCCAGATAGCGGCAGCATATACGTGCTGCAATACTCTCTGCCTGACCTATTCTCTATTGTCCCGCTGCACGGATAACTCCTACCAGAATAATTCTCGAAAACCGTATACAATATCGTATTGTTTATTATCCTTAGCGAAGAATAACTGGCGTTACCTGCGTACGATGCATAATAGTATGCAAGCACGCTGGCATTTTCCGCGGTGTTTGTAGGTATCTTCGGGACACTCTGGTTTCCGGCCGAGAGGTTTCCTGAAACATAAATGCAATTCTTATTCCCTTCATAAACAAGGCTCTTCAACCAACCCCCAGAATACCAGCTGCATAATGTTGTCTTGTTTCCAAGCTCAACGAATGTTATATTTCTACTGCCAACGCTGATGGTTGTGTTGGTTAAGTTTAATCCCTTAGCAAAATATCCAATTATTGAGGGACTAAGGTACCCCTGCATCCACAAATACACTTCAGAGGAGTTTTCTGATTTTTTATACGCAGAGACAACGCGAACCACATAATTTTGCGTTAGGTTTATCAACCGGCTGAAGAACGAGGCAGACGCCTGGCTCGTTCCTACTGCTTCTGGCGCGTCTATCCCATAAGATGTCTCAAGATATTTCTGGATCAGATACCCTTCTATCGTTGAGTTTACGGCCCCATATTCCAAAGAGCCGCTCTTGTTAATGAATTCATAAGGTGCCTCTCTGGACTGCCCAAGCACAAGAATATTCAAAGAGTCTTGTGCCTCAGACCTTGAACGTATGTCATAAACCTTTCCAGGATCCAAAACGGCAGACAGGAGATAATTTCCCGGTTTCAAGGCAGTATAATTAAACATTATTGAGAGGTTCTTTCCTGGGGGCAATGCAATCCTATATACCTCTGTCAGGTTGCCTCCAACAAATACTCCAACGCTCAGATTATTTATTGGAACGCTTCCGGTATTCTTAACTGTAAACGGGAAGTACATTTTCTGATACGGATACATAACGACGGTCTTGTTAAGACCATTGCTAAAGTTTAAAACCGCACTTATCGATGGCACGTAAAATGCCCTAAATACGAGAGCCCCTGCAACTATTACTACAAACAACATTATTATCGAAAGGTTTTCCTTATTCATGCTCCTCTCCCATACTCTTGCTTCTCATATTATTTATTATTTCCGTTATCTTGCTTGCAATTTCTCTATAATCCGATTCAAGAAGGGACATTACCCACACCGAAGGATCGTCTCTGTCACCAACATCTGGAGGCCGTAAATAAAATCTGCCCCCCGAATTCTGAACTATCCCCATCTTCTTCATGCGCAGTAGATGATACCTGAGCGTCTTCTCTTTTATTCCTCCCCAATTTTTTCCTATATACTCGAGTATCTCCACTATCTCGGGATCCTTCTTTCTTATGAAATAAAAATAAACGAGAGCATCAAGAACAGGTACTGCTCCATGCCTGCTCTCCCCAGGATTTAGTATCCCTAGCGAAAGTGCCAGCCACCTGACAGAAGAGCGCCGCGTTTCGAGAACCTCTTTCGGAAGCCTAAGGTTTCTGATCTTGACTTCCTTCGCGATAAGATTTGCTTCGTTAAGTGCCATCACAATCTCCATAACCAACAGGCAGGAATCTCTGTTATTAAAAAACACTAATACCTTATATCCCAACATATATAAATAATAACAAAGCAAAACTATTAGTGCTGATAATTAACTTGGGCTGAGCCTATGTCACAAAATACAAACCCTGCCGGACAGGATAAAATGAGCGAACAGGAAATGGAGAAATTGTTAAGAGACTACCAGATACTGCAGGAGCAGATCCGAAGCTTTGCGATACAACTTGATCAACTGCACAACCAGAAAGGCGATCTGGAAAGGGCAAAAGAAGAGATCGACAACGCCAGTGGCAAGATCTACATAACTGTTGGCGGAGTGATAGTCGAGACCTCAAAAGAAAGCGCATCGAAGGATATTGAAGAACGAAGCGAGCTTACCGAGACAAGGATAACATCCATGACAAAGCAGTACACTGAACTAAGGAACAAGGAGAAGCAATACAGCGAGCGCATAATGCAGGCTTATAAACAAAACCAGTTGATGTCCTGATGGAGCTTCTCGATTTTAGAGAGCTTGCAAACACAATTAAATCATTCAGGGGTAAACAGGTAACCCTAACCTTCCACTCTGTCGGGGATAGCGATGGTGTTGGATCCGCAATCGCACTGTCTTCTTTTTTTAAAAATTCAAGAATCATGGTTCCAGACTTCATAACACACAACGCACGGGAGCTTCTCCTGCTTGCTGGCTACAAGGAAAAGCTCGATACGAAATTCCCCTCAAATACTGAGGTGCTTATAATCCTGGACACAAACAATTTTTACGAACTCGGCAAACTCGCCAAATCTCTCTCAGACTTCACTGGCGAGATCCTGTTCATAGACCATCATTTGCTTCCAAGGGGCGATATAGGTAAGGTTAAGGTCTTCAATAATGAAGACTATAACTCAACGTCAAGCATAATCTATGACTTGTTCTTGGAAATGGGAGCAGAACCTACACAGCAGGCTGCACTGCTTCTCCTTGACGGGATAATAGCAGACTCTGCGGAGTTCAGGAACGCAACCAGACTAACTTTCAGGCAGATCTCAGAGTTGTTGGGATATTCTGGCAAGAGCTTCACAGAGATTCTAGAATTCTTTCACGAAAGCGTTCCTCTGGAACGAAGGAATTCCTTAATAAACGAAATTCAGAAAGCAAAGCTGGAAACAGCTGGGAACTATCTTTTGATATATGGCATCGCGGAGTCCCATGCGAATATCGCTGCAGACATGGCAATACGGATAGGGGCCGACGCAGCGCTTTTCTGGACAATAGGAAAAAAGGAATTTTCAATCTCTGCCAGACTCAGGCCTCCTCTAGACAAACGCCTGAATTTTCATCTGGGAACCGTAATGCAGGTTGTTGGCGAGACGATATCGGGAAACGGCGGTGGCCATCCATGCGCAGCAGGAGCATACGGTCCCGGAAAAGAACGATCTGAAGAAGCAATTAAAAAGGCGCTTGGAGAAATAAGAAAAGCGCTTAATGGGTGATCCCCTGAAATACTATGATCTCTCCTACCTATCCAATATCGAAGAGAGCCTCGTCACCCGGCTCGGCTATAAAAAGATATTTGTTATAGGTAAGGATGTACACCTCATAAATCAACCAGAGCCTAGCGAGAGAAAGACAATAATAAGAAGCAACGATCCAAAGAAGATAGCGTCTGCCCTCAGAAATAACAACACAATCGGAGTATTATTCGAAGACAACCTCTTATTGAAAAAGGCCATAGAAGAAGCAGGAAACAACGACAAACTGGTTTTTCTTTCTTTGTCAGACCTGATGGACAAGGATCCCGTACGAACATCAAGAAATATGAGCAGGATCAGGACGATAATGGCCTTTGCCAGAAAATTCGGGGCAGAAATAGCAATAGCAACATTCGCAACAAGGCAGGCAGATTTAACCTCTGCCATGCAGGCTATAGCTCTCGGCGAACTTCTTGGAGTTAGCATAGATGAATCAAGGAAAGCACTCTCAGCAATAGGTGAATACCTTGATAACTAAGCGAAAGATACGGTACCTGCTGATTGAGTCCTCAGCTCCAATAGATGTAACGAAAAGGGCCGTCTCAGAGGAACTATCTAGAAATCTCATTCTCTTCTTAGGTGAGCTGACAAATTACAGGGCAAATCCCCACATAAACTCGCAGATAGGGGAGAAGGTCTTCCTTCTCAGGATAAATCGCGGGTTTGAACGAGAGGTCCTGGCCGCGCTTGCCACAATAAAAAAATCGGGCGGCGTGGAGAGCGGCTTCTACACCCTGAAGATATCAGGCACAGCAAAAAAACTTATCACATTTTACAGAAGGCACATATTCCTAGATGCAGGTCAGGTGCCGTCTAAATCAAGAACTTGACAGATCAAATATTTTTATATTGAAGTGCCTCTTTGAGCTTCTTTCCTTTCTGTGGAACCGCAGAGAGCCCATCTGTAATCTGAAAAAGCCCCAATCCGCGCCCCTTTCTTGCCTATATAATAAGTCGTGTGGCGCGAAGACCTTATCCTGACTGGGCGTCAGACTCTTAAGTTTACAACATTGAACTTCTTACGATGTAACCTATTTGATGATAGGCTACCTGTTTTCATATGTGAATAGTGTAACACTACTATTAGGTAGTTAGTATACCAGCCACAAACAAAGACGCGGAATACAGCAGTGTACTTAAGCTCTCTGGGAAAACCGGATGCAGGGCGCATAATTCTGTAGGCGCGGTAAAACTTCTCCCATGCAACAGATGAATGGTGTAGTATCAGTACACCACATACTCCCTATGTCTTCGAATGAGAGATCCGGCCTTCTAACCATTAAATAGGACTTTTGGAAAGGCCTCTTTACAGCGATTTGCAGAAGGCAGGTTAAAATGCAGATATCAACACGTAAAGGCTTCTGGTGTTTAAGAGTAATTGAATAATATTCAATCCATATGGTAATATTTGAATTAAAACCAACTTTTATTCAATAATACTTATATGGTGGTTTGTTTTTATATTAGATCAAACCCAAAGTGATAATATGGCAAACATGTTTGCAAATAATAGTAGAAGCAGAGAGGCAATCAATGAACTTATAAATGCGCGCAGAACGGTTGTTCCAAAACTGGAGGGCTCCTTCGGAGGACATACTTTTCAAGTAGGGGCAGGAAGATCCGAAATTATAGTAAGACCGCCAGGAGCATTGATGATACAAGAATTCACAGGAAGAACTTCTGAAACTTCGAGCGTATGTGTAACTATTACAATTGATGGGGACACGACATTGCTAAGTGCTTTTGTCGGTGTTTCTATTAAAGGCACTAGCGGGTCTGGAACGGGTGTCGGCCACACAGCTATTACGGGAATGAATAGACAGACAAGTTTCCAAGACGTCAAACCCGGCACATACGAGATACACTTCACAGATAACGATGGAAAATTATCTAAGGTATGGGAAAGAAAGGTATTGCACACCGGCCAAAGGCGGGATTTATGGATAGCCAGTCTGGTGTTACGTGGGCGAGGTTAGTACTGATATGCTCTTACTCGCTTGAGAATAAAGGCCATGTGATATCCGACAGGCACCCTAGATTCGGGATTGGCATATCCTCTATTCCCGGATAGAATATCAGAGATAGCGTCCTGACATACTCACACGAATAAGTTCTGTGGGGTTCTTCTTGCATTTTGCCTCTGTCTTTGTCTGTCCTCATCTGTTGCCACAGGAGCAGGTTTCGGAACCATTACTGGGTTCAGGCTTGCAGAGGATCCTTGCGTTGCCTCTCTGGAGGCATCAATGCTCTACTTCCATATATACCTGTCTGCACGCAATCAGGATATGTCGTTATGTCTGTTTCTTTGGATGGAGACAGACGCATTTCCAACTACGGATTTCGTGCCGTAGTGCACTATCTGGGCATATCGCACTCAATTCTGGATAGTCCTTTTCAGGACGCATTTCAGACACATACGAGACCAACACCATTACTTAACCAAGAACACCCATATGCATTCGCATTCATCCTACGATTGGAAATCGCTGGCTTTCTGCTATGCACTCTCGTAAAGTTCCTTTCTTCTCACCTCCCACACCTAAGACCATACTTCTTTGGAGGAAGAGGTTCCAAAAGCCCCAGAATATGGAAAAAGGCGGGCAACTGAAAGGATCTCTTCAAGACCAAAAAGTATGTTGATTTGCCAAAACAGGGTAATTGGACTTAAAAAAGGCGCAACCACCACTATTCATTCATAATTGTATCTCTCATGATTTGGTGATTGGATGTAACTGCCAACCCCCGCTCTAAATAATTATACAAAGATTAATATAAGTTGCTTATCCTAAATCGATACTGCTATTTATGGTGTTCTTATGAAGATAAGCGAACTAAAGGCAGGAGCGCAGAACGTAGAGGTAGAAGCAGAAGTTGCAGAAAAAGGCGAACCAAGGGAAGTGATAACAAAGTACGGGAGGAGAACAAATGTCGCTAACGTTACTCTCAGAGACGCGAGCGGAAGCATAACCCTTTCACTATGGGGTAAGGATATCGATACAGTCAATGTTGGGGACAAGATCAAGATCTCAAACGGGTATGTTGGCGAATTCAGAGGCGTTCCACAACTTTCTGTAGGTAAGTTCGGAAAGATGGAGGTTGTCGAGAAAGGCTCAGGAAATACCGAGTCCTCTGAGTCTGAAGACGAGTCCGAAGAGGAATATTAATACTTAAATCCAAGAGACTAGAACTCGAATTCGAGTCTATCTCCGATTTCTGGGGCGAAAGCCTCAAATCCTTCTTCCTTTAGCTCTGTGGCAATACTGGTGCTGTTCTCAGCATCACCATGCACGCAGATAACTTTCTCAGGATTACTCTTCCTGATATATTCTAATATATCATCTCTGCCAGCATGGGCCGAAAAATCATACTTTAAGACAGGGTAAGGTATCCTATATATCTTCTCATCCACCTCTACCTTTCCTTCTTCAAGAATCATTCTTCCATTAGTTGCCTCGGCCTGGTATCCTGTCAGGAATATCTTCGAATTCTTTCTCAGTTTTGTTATGTAATTTAGCACAGGCCCACCATTTAGCATGCCTGCAGGGGTCAGTATTATGTTTCCGCCATCAAGCGCACCGATCCTGTCACGTCTGTCTTTCACTCTCTGTATATTCTTCACAGCATCCCTCAGTAACTCAACGTTATTAAGATACTTATAAAATTCCAGTGTTATATCTGTCGCTTTCCTTGCCATGCCATCCATGTAAACTTTGTCCGAAATTCAATTTTTAGGAGGAGCTGCTAGGACTTCCTGCGCTCTTCCTACTGCGAAGACCGGAACGAGGGCCGTACCTTTATTATCTACAACTTCTCTTACTTCCTCAACAAATCTCTTTATTGCTGACTTTCTATCTTCATGGTTTCTGTTTGCATATGTTGTCTCTATCATAAGGATATCGCTCTCCACTATCTCGGCGCCTCTTTGAAGAAGCTGCTCCTCGATTTTGAAGTCGCCAGTGTATACCAGTTTCCTTCCAGAGCCCGATTTCTCTATTTTGGTTATTGCACTGCCGCACATATGTCCTGCATCATAGAATGTGATATCATACTCTCCAAAACCTACAGGAGCTCCATAATCGTATGGCACATACCTCCTCATAAAGAACCCCAGCTC
Organism: Candidatus Martarchaeota archaeon; assembly: GCA_023379075.1. GTDB lineage: Archaea > Micrarchaeota > Micrarchaeia > Micrarchaeales > CABMGC01 > JAMCSO01. Next base: position 22,445 of record JAMCSO010000009.1, read on the forward strand.
CTTCTTGGTAACTTTTGGAGGAAGGTGTTCCTTCATGCCAATCTTTATAGAGTCTTCCAGAAGCAATTCTGCGAGCCTAAGTGATGGTTCGGTCCCAAATGCTATTGGGAATGCGTGCCTATACAATTCTGGTGCAAATCCGCAATGATCAAGATGTGCATGGCTAAGTATGAACGCATCAACCTTTCCCGCACTTATTGGGTACTCTATCTTCCTTCCTACCTTTACTCCATAGTCGAGCAGAAAGTTTTTGCTGCCTTTCACATAAAAGGAAGACCTGCCGACTTCTCTGGCTCCTCCTAAAAATTGAATTTCCACAAAATCACTGTAGCTTGTCTGACAAGAGAAAGAAAACTGACTATTGCAGAAGCTAATACTATAAACTATGTTATAATATAAAATACTACAGGTTTAGCTCACAATACTCTTTTTATTTATTGCCTTAGTATGATAGTTGATTGTATGACAAC
>JAMCSO010000010.1 GCA_023379075.1 Candidatus Martarchaeota archaeon
TAGAGAAGAACGGCACAAAACACATTCTTGCAAGGGTAAAACATCCGCAGAGTAACGGCAAGATGGAGAGATTCTTTTATACATTTGAGAGATTACTGAACTACTTTGACGATGTAGATGAGGCAATAAAGTACTATAACTTCAAGAGACCCCATATGTCTCTTGAGAGGGATGGTAAACCAGTAACTCCATACGAGGCATTTGTACTCAAAAACAAGGCGCTTAAAGAGAGGTTATTAAATGAAAATACGCAAAGCATATTGTCGAGAGGAAGTTAATTCAGGACAATACAAAGAAGTTACATTCTTTGCAGTGGACTTATATACACCCCTAAAGGAAGTGGGTTTTACTCCCAGATAGATAATGCTGGCTCAAAGAGCCAGAATGTATGCTCCGGCGCTCTTTGCAAAGTATATGAGAGGGGAAGGGTATACTCCGAGTATTATTGTTATGGCGATGCAGGAGATAAGTATCACGGACAGCTGGCGACTCATCCTGAGCGGCCTTGTATCATATCTTTTTGTATATGCAGCTATTATCACGCGCACATAATAATACACAGAGATTATGCTGTTTACTATTCCGAATATTGCAAGCAGTATAAGGTTTCCATTTACTGCACTAAGGAAGAGCAGGAACTTTCCCACAAATCCAGTCGTAAATGGAAGACCGACCAGTGAGAGCATGAACAGAGACATTGAGAAGGCAGCAAACCGGTTCTCGCTATTTAAACCTATGTAATTATCTATCGTGGTCCTTCCCTTCGATTCCATCCAGGCCACAATTCCAAGCAGGCCTATAAAAAGGAAGGTATGTGCGAAGATCTGGAATAGGGCTGCGGCTATGCCTCCACTTCCGAAAGCAGCTATTCCTATTAGAATGTATCCTGACTGAGATATGGAGGAATATGCGAGCATCCGCTTAACATTCTTCTGCATGATTGCGACAAGATTGCCATAAAACATCGTAAGGATCGATAGTATTGCTACCACATAAAAGAGCTCATGGTAAGATATGAGGAGGAGTATCATTACTTGGATAAATGCTGCAAATCCCATCTTCTTGTTCAGCCCACCGAGCATCCCTGTTATAAATGCTGGAGAGCCGGAATAGACATCTGGCATGAGAACATTGAATGGGAATATCGATGCCTCAAAGCCTAAAGAGGCAATGAACAAGATCCCTGCGAAGAGAAGGAAGTAGCTGGTCGAATGTTGAGGCAGTGAGAAGGTATTTGTGGCTCCGTATGAGAGCACTATCGCAAATGAGAGCACCGCAATTGCTATCGCTGCCATGATGAAGAGCTTTGCTGCGGCTTCAATGCTCCTTTTTGAGAGTAATATGATAAATATGGATGGCAAGGTTGTGAACTCTATGCCAAGGAAGATTGTTATTAGGGAGTTTGAGGCAGCGACCAGATACATGCCCACCAACGCAAAGCTTGCAAGGAGAGAGAAGTTCTCATACTTATCTGAGAACTCCGATGCCATTATATTTATCAGCAGGAATCCTGCAGTAAAAACAATCCCAAAGAATATTGAAAATGGACTTATGGATATGACATTAAATATCGTTCCTTTGGCTCCGCTCATGCCAAGGCTGATAAACATGACCAATATTGCAGAGAGGAGCAGAAGTGTTATTGATAATTGGAGAGAGCGCTTTTTCAGTACTCTTGTGATAAATGAACATAATGGAAGTAAGATAATTGCAAAAACAACAAGGTATGAAAGGGCATCCATCTTCTCACTTTATTACAATTATGTATATGCATCCGGTAGTGAAGAGTATTCCGATTGAGAATATCAGCACGTAAAGGTTTGTGTCTCCGACAGCAAGGTATCTAAGCCTCTCTGCAAGAGAATAGGAAAGGTGCCCGAGGTAGTCAAACAAATCGCTTAAGTACAAGTCGAATATTGCTATCCCTTCTGCAAGATAATAAACGAAAGCTGCAATATACTCATATAATTTGTTGAATAACAGTGTGCTGTGGACAATCCAATCGTAAATGACCATTGGCTGGCTTCTTTTTGTCTTGGAATATAGCTGCAGGGATATTCCAAGCCCTATCAGTATAAGTGCAGTCTCTAGAACACCTTCTCCAGTAGATATGCCCAAAGGCAAGGTTCCTACGAGATACGATCTCGACAATGTGATTGAAGGCAGTATTCTACGCATAATGAAGAAGATCGCGGAAGATGCAAGGGATAAAACGGCTAGAAGTGCTGTTGTAAAGATCATGCTCCTTGGAGCAGTTTTGTATTTTACCTTAACCTTTGAGTCTGTAGGATCCTTTGATGCAAGAAGAAGCCATCTGAATATGTAAAAACTTGTTCCGATGCTTATGAGAGATAGTATGAGATAAATGATGAAATTTTCACTTAGGGAGAATGTTGAGGTTATGGAGATGCTTGAGAAGAATCCTGCAAATGGAAAGAAGCCTGCCAGAGATAGGGCACCAAACAACGTCGAGAAATAAAGTAGTTTGTTTTCACGAAGGCCTGTTATCTTATTAAGGTCTTCATCGTCTGTTGCTTTCATCATCACTCCGGAACTGAAGAAAAGAAGGGCCTTGTAAAAGCTCTGTATTATGAAGAAATAGATACCGGCCAAGATCGCTCCGCTTGATATTGCCACTATCATCAGTGATAATTCCTGTATTGTGGAATATGCTATCACCCGTTTTACATGGAGCTCGCGTGAGGCGTTCAGCGTAGCTATAGCAGCAGTAAATATTCCAAAGTAAAGCAGTATGTTTGAGTACCCTGTATCCATAAAAAGAGGAAGAAGTGCGAGAGTTGCAAAGACTCCTGCCTTTACCATTGTTGTGGAGTGCAGGAAGGCAGAGACGGGGGTTGGACCCTCCATCGCGTCTGGGAGCCATTCCTGGAATGGGAACTGTGCGGATTTTGTAAATATCGCAACGATAAGCAAGAACACTCCTATTAAGAAAGAACCATGGTACAATGCGGGAACACTGGATATAGAAGTAAGAATTGTTATGAAGTTAAGGCTGCCAAAGATCGTATAAAAGATGACCATTGCAGAGATGAGAGCTATGTCGCCTATCATTATTATTGTTACCGTCTTCCTCGCAGCTCTTGATGCGCTTTCCCGTGAATGCCAAAACCCTATCAGGAGGTAGCTAGTCAGGCTCAGGAATTCCCATGAGATAAATAGCATTATGAAGTTGCCGCTCATTGCAAAGCCAGCCATTGCTATTTCAAATGCAGTCATCTCCATATAGAAGCGCTTTTGCTCACTCAATGCATCCATGAACCCGAAAGAGTAAACAAAGATTATCGATGCCATTGAAAAGACTATTAACAGCAGGAGTGCATTTAACGGGGAGTCAATGGTAGTTATGCTGAACGTATGACCCGCAATGCTGAACCAGGATAGGCTTGATTCACCAGAAGAGATAAATGGTATGAGAAGCAGGCTCGCCATACTCGCGAAGAATGGTATGTATCGTATTATGCCAGCCCTCTTATCATTGATAAGTGCCATTGTTATAAGAGCGATGAAAAGAGGTAGTAGCAATACAAGCGCGATCATTGAGTCACCATTTAAGTTTCGAGAGCTTTGAGATGTCAAAGCTTATTCCATTGCTTTTCATGTACACATAAAATGTTATAAGAGCAATTATCTCTGCAGCTGCGACTGCCCATATGCTAACAAGCATTATGAGTGCGGATGGGTCGGCGTTACTTGCAAAGGAGAAGAAGCTTACTAGGATTATTGTGCTTGATGCGAAGATTACTTCTATGGAAAGAAGTATTACTACAAGATGCTTCTCTGATGCTATCCCTGCAAGCCCTATCCCGAAAAGTGAAAGACCTATGGCAAGTAGATATGTAAATGGTATCATACAATCAATTCTGTAAACTCCTTTAAGACAACAACAGCCCCGATAACGACAACGAATAGCATAGCGACAGCAATGTATAGCAGAGCATATCCAGATGCTATCGCGGCTCCCGCAGATGCCGCGAAATCCAAAGCCTGCTCGGTCGATATCTGTGGCGCGAATGATGGATTGAACAATATTGAAAATGATAAGAACAAAGATATCAGGGCTATTACAAAGTAGCCTGGCTTAAATAAGGCCAATTGATGTTCTTCTGTTGAGACAGCCACAATTAAGTAGGTTGAGAGCCCTCCTACAAGAACGAGAAGCTGAAGCAATGCTATCGCATCCTGATTTATTAGAAGGAAGACAAATGAGCTTCCTAGAAATACAAGAGAGAGTGCTATTACTGCATAACTTAGCTTCTTAAGCAGAAAGATACATATGGCGGATAGTGCGGCAAGCGCAAATACCATATAAAATATTATGATGGATATCATTATCTCATTCCAATTCCTCTGGCCGCTTTATCAGTGTTCTTTTATCGGTGGTCTCGAAGTCGTAATTCTTTGTGAGTGTGAGGCACTTTGGGGGGCATACTTCAGAGCACATCGCGCAGAACAAACATCTCTCTATCCCTATCTGAGGCATTATTTTTGTGCCCTTCTCGGTAATTATTTCTACCATTGTTATTGTCTTGTTAGGACATATGCGTTCGCATGCGGAACAGCTTATGCATGTATCTATGTCGAGGCGAAGCATCCCCCTGTAGCTGTCAGGCAGCGATTCCCTTTCTTCAGGATATTCTACAGTAAATCTTTTCTCGCCAAGAGCCTTTATTGACTTGAAAAGTGACGACAAGACATTTTCCATGATATCCCTCAATGAATAAAGACCATATAAGTTATTATAAGATTTACAAGTGATAGAGGAAGCATCCAGACCCATCCAAACTTAAGCATGCGGTCGATCCTCATTCTCACTAGCGTTGTCCTGATTATTATTATGAATAGTGATATTATTACAGCTTTTATAAGCAACCATATTATTGGTGGAAGAAAGGGACCGCTCCAACCGCCAAAAAAGAGTATCGCCATTATCAGGCTTCCAAAGAGCATTCGTGTGTAATCAAGGAACAATGAAAGAGCATAGTAAGGCGCACTGTAATCCGTAAGCCATCCGGCTATGAGCTCTGAATCAGCCTCTAGGAAATCGAATGGTGGTCGCTCCAGCTCAGCAAGCATCGCTACGAAGAAAACAATGAAGCCTATAGGCATCAGCCATACAAACCATCCCGTTGATTGTGCACTTATTATTCCAGCTATATTAAAGCTTTTTGAAAGAAGCGCGACTGATGCGAGTACGATGAGCATCGGAAGCTCATAAGAAAGCATCATCAGCACTGATCTTTGGGCGCTTATGTCAGCAAACTTATTCCCTGTGGAATAAGCTGAGACAAAAATGAATAAGGGCATGAACGAGAGAAGCACAAGGACAAAAAGAAGGCCCAGTGCGAGATTTGTAGCCTGCAGATAAGGAGAGAATGGAAGCACTAAGACCAGAAGAACCGAGATTGCCATCATCGCTGGCAGGCCGATTGCATAAAGAAACTTGTCTGCTGTGTCCGGTACAATGTGTTCTTTGGCCAACAGCTTTATCACATCTGCAAGATTCTGGAGTATTCCAAACTTACCAACATATGTAGGCCCATGTCTTAATTGCACTTTTGCAATAATCTTCCTCTCCGCCCAGCCAAAGAGGTAATCATAAACCGAGAGTATTATGGAGATGAATATGCCATATGCTATCAAGGCGAGGATGTTTAGCAGGATATTGCCAGAGCTAAGCCATGAATTGAATGTGCTAATCAGTGAATACGAACTACTTATCAACATCTGCCATCACCATGTCCAATCCGCCAATTATTGAGAAAATGTCTGCAAATCTCTGGCCTTTGCACATCTCCTCTATGGCTGAGAGGTTTATGAAATTTGCAGAGCGAATGTATGCTCGATACGGCCTCTGGGGATCTGCTACCAAGTAAATCATGCATTCGCCCCTCGGAAGCTCACGCTCGGTTATTGTGATCTTGTTCTTGACTGGGGGGCCTATCAAACGTATTGGCATTCCAACAGCAGACCCTTCAGGAGGCATCTTCTTCAATGCTTCACGCACTATCCTTATGCTTTCCCTGAGCTCAAGCATCCTCACCTTATATCTTGCGAAATTATCCCCTTCATTCCTTACTTGTATTCTGAAGTTAAGCTTCTCGTAGACATAATAAGGCTTATTCTTTCGTATATCATATGAGACACCTGAACCCCTCAGGACTGGACCTGTAATCCCAAGATTCTTCGCCTCGTCCCTGCTGATGACCCCTATGCCTTTGTTCCTCTCCATGAAAACAGGATTCTTCTCCAGATACTTTTCATATGCGGGTATTCTTTTACTAAGGTAGTCAAGCAGCTCGATAGCACTATCCTCAAATCCAGGAGGGAGATCCCTGACAAGCCCGCCTATCCTCATATTCACATAAAACATGCGGGTTCCTGTAGCTGCCTCAAGGAGCTTGAGGACCATATCTCGATCCTTGAACGACCACATAAATGCTGTGAAGAGCTGCCCTATGTCATTGCATAGGAACCCTATGCTGGCAAGATGGCTTGCTATCCTTTGCAATTCAAGAAGTATCGTTCTAACATACATCGCCTTTTCCTTTAACTCGATTCCGTAAGCCTGTTCTACTGCTGCAACATAAAGCTCATCATAAGACATTGGCGCAAAGTAATCTAATTTCTCCATATGCGGGCATGCTTGCATATACATCCTGTTTTCAAGAAGTTTCTCCACCCCCCTGTGTAAAAAGCCTATGTGAGCTTCCATATTCTCTATCTTGTCTCCCTCTACATCAACAACAAGCCTCAACACTCCGTGCGTGCTTGGATGTATTGGTCCGACATTGATTCTAACAGGCACATCAATCACTACTCTCATAAGGTGCATTCCATGCAAAACTCTTTCTTAGCGGAGCCGCCTTCCCGTCCCATTTCTCCAGAAGGAGGCGTTTTGCATTTCTTCCTTCTATCTTTATCCCAAACATCTCACTCAGTTCCCGTTCATACCAATTAGCCCCCTTGAAAAGGTGTATTATTGTGGGCAGAGAAGGGTTGTCTGGAAGAAGCTCTATCTCCAATACCTCATCTTTGTTATCTTCCAGATTTCTTAGAAAGTATAGGGCCTGCACGGTCTTTATGTAATCTACAGCAGTGATTGCGACAAGATAATCGAAGCCATTGCGCTTCATCTCGCTTACTTTTGCCAACAACTCATTCTTATCAATCTTCAATCTCACCACCAAGCTTCTTCTGAAGCTTCATTAATGCACCGAATAGATTCTCTGGCCTCGGAGGACAGCCGGCAACAAAGACATCGACTGGAAGGACCTGATCAATGCCGCGAATAATATTATAGCTTTCCCACCACGGCCCCCCGCATGTTGCACACTCCCCATAAGCAATAACATACCTAGGCTTGGCCATCTGCTCATAAAGCCGTTTTATCTCTGGAATCACGGATTTTGTAACCCATCCGGCAACTATCATGACATCGCATTGCCGTGGTGTTCCTCTAAAGAGAAGATAACCCTTCCTTTCGGCATCGATTCGTGGAGAACCGAAGTCCATTAGCTCTATTGCGCAGCATGCAAGGCCGAATTGCATTGGCCATAATGAGTTCTGCCTTGACCATTCTATCACCTTTGATGATGTAGCCTTTGTTAGTTCAGAAAGCTTCCCAAAAAGCACGTTTGGCCTTACTGCCCTGGTTTTCAGCGATTCTTCAACAAGCTTGTCCATTTCTGCCTTGGCATTGATGAACTTATCACTGTTGTAATCTATCTCTTCCAATCATCCCACCCTGACAAGAGCCAAAACAGAGAGCTCTCCAATAAATCCGAGAACCGCTAAAGCAAGGACGTATCCACTGGGAATGCTCCCGATATTATTGCCTGCGAATGCCCATATCAGTATTATTGCTGTTATTATATCGAATGCGAGGAATAGTGAGAAGTAATGTAAATATTCTTTCATTATGCTTATTCTGCCACCAACGCTTTCCTCTCCGCTCTCATAATTTGCATTCTTTATAGAATTATCGCTACGTTCAGGCCTTAACATCTTCGAAGTAAGTATCATAGATATTGGAAGGAATGCACCGAATATAAGGAATATTAATAAAGCAAGATACGTTGACGCCATGACTTTCTTATATAGTACATACTTTAATATTATTTGCGATTTGTAGTATGTATGAGAAGAATGTGGGTGTGGATATTGGAGCTCTCTGAGAAAGCAAAGGAAGCAATAGGCAGAGGGAGCGTCAAGATAAGGGTTGTAAGGAGTGGTATGTATCAACAACTCACATTTCTTGTAAAAAAAGTCAAAGAAGGGAACATCACTTATCCAGAACTATTCACAGAGAGGCAGGTAGACATATCTGAGTTAAAGAAGATAGCCGATGACATTGGCCTTCCTGTAGAAGCACCTAATGGGCATGCTTTCCCGAGAGGCACGAGTGCCATAGATTTTAGGGATATCTCAGAGTTATCTTAGGTTGTTGGATGGAGAAATTATCTCGCGTTGCGAATAAAAAAAAGTATGCGCAGTCGGCGATGGAATATCTGATGACTTATGGTTGGGCGATTTTGATAATAGCAGTGGTTCTTGTCGTGCTATTCTCACTAGGTATAACAAATCCTCTTTTTTGCTCAGAAAGCCATTGCAGGAGGATGTACAACAAATCAAAATCTTACTGCTTTGGAATCTACCGATAGGCCTGCAGAACCTTGTAGGATGGTGGCAATTCAGTGATAACTCTAACGATTATTCAGGAAATAATGATGACGGAGTAGCTCACAACATCGTATGGAATGAAAACTAGTGGCAGGAAGGCGGCTATGCAATGCCTTGACTCATTCCGCATTCTTAAGATCTGTTTCGCGCTTTCCTTTAAGGCAAGAGGAACATATTCCAAAGCTGGGGTTGAAGTGTTTTGTACAGGAATGCTTTCCACAGAGAGCACAAACATGTTTGGCTGGGGCGCCGCATGCATGACACAGAGTACTAATATCGGACATTGAATCATTCCTCGAATACGCCAAGAGTTCTTAAGAGCTCCTTGGCCTTATCTAGGGAGAGTGGTTTGAGGCCTTTGCTCTTAGCATATCTGCATTGATATCTTATGTAAGATTCATTAACATTGGTGTGTGGATTGATCTCCTTGCACCTGTTGATGTATTCGTTTATCATCTTTGACGCATCTTCCTCTCCAATCCCTTTCACATTTACGAGATAGGGTGCAAGTATCAGGTTAATGGTTCGATGCCTGACATCATCTATAGGAGTTTCCATCAGGTGTTCTATCCAATTGTAAGTCCTACTGTTTTTCTTTTCTTCCTTCCTCTCAGCCTCTGGAATGTTTATCCCTTTGGCATATAGAAACACTTCTTTAGGAAGATCTTTTGCGGGTATTGGAAGATTCTTCTTTACCTCTAACGCAATGGCACTTTCCAAAAACCTTGCGCATCGCTCTTTTGTAAGATACACTACCCCTTTTGAAAGTTCCTGGTTTTGAAGAGAAAATTGTGCGTTTCTCGGGGCGGCCTTGAGAAAACTTACGAAGCTTATCCCGAATTCTTTTCCTTCGGGAAGGAGTATTATGCCCAAACTTGCTGCAATCTTCATAAGAGCCCCATCCGAGTCTTCGGATAATGCTGCCGAAGCCCTCTCTGCCTCAGCTTTAATGTATTTGGATATCAGCGAACGATTCCCTGTAGCACTAATCAGCATTCTTGAGTAGATATAGCTTAGAAGATGCATGTACTTTATCTCTTTCATTGAGGTATCTTCAAATCTTTTCTCTGAATCATCCAAGTCCTTCTCAACCCGTATCTTTCCGTATCTCAAAAATCGTTCCTCAAATCTAAGACCCATGCTGTTAATTATCGCTTTGGCTTCGCTCGAGAAAGGATACTTGTAAGCGATATCCAATGCCTCATCGCTGATCCCGCTAAGCTCCATGATATTTATATATTGGCAAGATTTATATCACTTAATTGGTTGTGTTTGGATGGTATACCTTAAGGCTATTGAGAGTGTTGACCCTGAACTTGCCAGAGATATAAGTGGTGAACTTAAGAGGCAGAGGGAAGGATTAGAGATGATACCATCTGAGAACTTTACCAGTGTTGCGGTGATGGAAGCTCTGGGCTCTATACTTACCAACAAATATTCAGAAGGGTATCCTGGCAAGAGATATTATGGCGGGAACCAGAACATAGATTTGATAGAGAGAAGAGCTATCGATAGGGCAAAAAGCCTTTTTGGAGTTGTGCATGCGAATGTTCAGGCTTATTCTGGATCTCCAGCAAACTTTGCTGTTTATATGGCTCTTTGCAGTCCGGGAGAGACGATAATGGGGCAGAATCTTTCTGATGGGGGGCATCTGACGCATGGTTCGAAAGCGAGCATGACAGGCAAACTCTTTAATAGCGTGCCTTACCATGTCAACAAAGAGGGCTACCTTGATATTGAGGAAGTTAGGAAGCTTGCTTTAGAACATAAGCCAAAGCTTATCTGGGTTGGCTCGACTGCTTATCCAAGAAGGCTTCCGTTTGAAGAGTTTGGCAAGATAGCGGATGAGTCAGGAGCTTACCTTGCGGCAGATATATCTCATATATCGGGGCTTATTGCAGGGGGAGCGCATGAGAGCCCTGTTAAGCATGCACATATAGTAACAACAACTACGCACAAAACGCTCAGGGGACCGAGAGGTGCAATAATCATGGTCACAGAAAAGGGCATTTCAAAAGATCCTGAACTTCCTGAAAAGATAGACAAGACGATATTCCCAGGGATGCAGGGAGGACCGCACGACCATGTGACTGCTGCAATTGCGGTTGCATTGAAAGAGGCTTCTTCAGAAAGCTTCAGAGAGTACGCAAAGCAGATAGTTAGGAATTCTATAGCGCTTGCTGAAGAGCTGAATAAAAATGGCATAAGGTTGGTAACTGGAGGAAGCGATAACCACCTTATATTGATTGACCTCACTCCATTCGGACCTGGGAAGGGGGTTTTTGTACAGGAAGCCCTTGATGCTGCATGCATAACCACTAACAAGAATACGATCCCGAATGAGCCTTCTTCACCATTTTATCCAAGCGGGATTAGGATAGGCACCCCAGCAGTGACTACAAGAGGCATGAAAGAAGAGGAGATGCGGAAGATCGGCGCGCTTATTTCAAAGGTCATAAAGAGCGTTAAGGATTATGAACTTCCGCAAGGCAAAACGGAACGTTCCGAATGCCTAGCCAAATTCCGCGAAGAGCTTAAGGGAAAGACGGAGATAGAAGAAGTTAGGGAAGAGGTTCTTGAAATATGCAAGGACTTTCCACTTTACCCTGGACTTTAGCTCTGCTTACTTGAATGCCTTCTTTTTTATTGCTATCCTTATCTCAGAATTCAGCCTGCCGAGCTTGCTCTCAGAGAGATCCACAAAGTCGAAGTGCTTTGCTATGGAGGGATGCACATCATTAATCTTATGGTAAGCTAGCTGCATTAATCTCCGATAATCAGGATGGCCAGCAGGCGTCGTCCTCAGTTCCGCCATATGCGCAAACTGCCTTGCATTCATCCGATAATACCATCGCGCATTGAAGCCGTATGTAACAACGTACTGCGCTTGGAAAGGCATTCTTTCTGAGAGCTTATTAAACAGGGAGATGACATTTGACATCTTGCTTTCGTAATCGTCCTTTATCCCTACCCGTTCATATTCTTCGCGAGTATTGTAGCCCAGCTTAACTGAGAATCTCTGTCTTTCCTGGGTTCCTATTCTATGCCTTTGTAGATCCCTGTATATGCCAACCCTGCCGCAAAAATCGAATAAATAATCGATATTTTCAAATGCTCTTCCTAGCCTCTGCCGCCTATTTCCGCGCTTTCCGGAGTAGTTTGATATCAGCTCACTTCTAGATTGGTATGACATTGCACCTGATATTTCCATTGATTGGCTGAATGAGTTCCCTTCCCCGTACCGATATATTATCGCAGCAGCCAGAATTGTCTGCGCTTTAATATCAGGATCCTTGCTGCTGACCCCAGTATAATCTACCAGGAGAACATCGCTTTTGTCAATGCTAGTTTTGCTTGCTGAGAGTATCTCCTTAACCTCATCTATGCTCTTAAGGTTCTTTTCTTTAAGAAAGGAAAGCTGAGACCTCCCATGCCTCTCTGGAATCCTCTTTAGTAGAGAGGGTACAATCTTGCTTAGCTCTAAATGTATTCTTTTTCCTATCCACGCACATTCAGAGAGCGGAGAGGATTCCAACTTCAATATTATATTTTCATAGGATCGTGCATTGCAACTTATGCCAACATGCGTTAATGTTGCCATTGGAAGATAATCGCGCATGAAGTCCAGAGCATTCGCCTTGATCGCATTCTCATAAGCTTTTTTGAGGTCCTGTTCTGTTACGTTCTGAGACTCTTCAATGCTTTTTGTGAGATCTGTCGGTTTAATGGCAAGATCTCCTATCCTAAATGTCTGAGACTCGAAGGCATTTGCTTCCCGTATCTCCTTTGCCATTTGCTCTGTATGCCTCGAATAAGAGTCAAAGAGGCTTCGCATCAGCTCAAGATACTCGTCGCTGTGCCTTGATTGCATTATCTCAGGATCCTTATAGAACATGTATTCGCCGTTGGGAAGCTTCTTGTCAAAGGAAACATACCTGCTTGATTTTTCGATATACGAACCGAACCTGCTGTCTTCTATTTCCTTTGCGGCAACATTTGATACGAATTCGCATGATAGAGGTATACCGCCTGCCATCTCCTGTATTGAATCATCGCCATAATCAACAAGCCATGATTCGAAGAATTCCCTTCCGCGGTCCTTGTTTGGTAAGAATTCCTTTAAAAGAAGACGCCTTCCATTCAGAGTGGTTCTGCTGTATCTTGAGAGAAGAGCTCCAGACTGCTCCTGTGTGAGTGAATTTGTCTTTATCGCAAAGACATTGGAATCGTTATTTGTGACATAATTGCTGAGTTCTTCGGCTTCGGCTTCGGTAAGATCCTCCACGAGAACGCCTTCATCATTCTCATCAAACTTGATTCTGTACTCGAGCATAGAACCAGCAATAGATTTGGGCATAGTATATTTATATGACTTTTGAGTAGCAAGTTGACATCTGGAAATCCCACCATTTTAGATAAGGTTTGAATATCTCTAGAAGTATAATGGATGGAAATGTTGCATGTCTTTGCAGAGATAGATGTCAAGTTCCTACATGTGCAGTAATCCCATCAATCTGCAAAAGAATAGCACGTTTAATACTATTAACCAAACATATATGTTTGGAAAGATACATAATATTAATGCTCGACAATTCCTCCCACCGATAAATCGTGTGGGCTTCCTTGTCGAGATTAGGTGATGCCTTTTTAGATGTTTCGCTTATAAGATATATGATGATTCAATGGTAATAGTTGAAGAATACAAGCAAGCAATAAATAATTTGTTCCACCCCCGGTCTATAAATAAATCTATGGGAATAGTTGACGCGTTGATGTATTACTGGAAAGCAACCCTGATACCTTTTGTTATAACTCTAATAGAGATTATAGCAATTGGAAGAATCTTTGCAGACCTGCTCAGTATTGCGCAGCTAGGTTCAATCCCATATGTTGGCATACTATTATCAATAGGATTGCCGATATTTGCAGTTATCTGGTGGTTAGTAATGACCCCAATTAGCCTGCTAATAAGTTCATTTGTGCTTCATGTATTTGGGAAATATCTGTTCAAGTGGTTTAAGGGAGAGTATGCGGATACATTTGCGGGCTCTGTTTATGGAGCTGCTTCTGGGCTCTCTTTTATCTGGATACCAGTTATTGGGTTGCTGATAGCTATTGTTGGGAGCTTTATAGTAGAGCTTATTGCAATAGCAAATCTAAACAAGACAACAGCAGTGAAAGTGTTGTTAGCAGGCATAATAGGTGGGATAATTTTGGATTTGGTATTCTTCGTTATCGCGCATCTATAATCAATACCTACCCATGGTTAAATAGCTCCTTCTTTTCTTAGGAGCTTCTCCTTCTTTTTCTTTCCTCCTGGCGCAGAATAATTCCCTAGATCTCCATCTGACCGTATCACTCTGTGACATGGAATTGTTATGGTGAGAGGGTTAATTCTCAGTGTGTTGCCAACAGCCCGGTATGCCCCTGGATTCCCTACGGCTTTGGCGATTTCCTTGTATGTTCTTACTTCCCCAGGAGGTATCTTCATCGTCTCGATTAAGACTCTTTTTTGAAATTCAGTAAGACCGCAAGTATCAAGTTTTTTTATTATATCTCTTTTCTTCATGAGATCACATGAACTTGCTAAGGTTGAATTGGCCGGTCTTGTTGTCTATAAGATCTGTCTGGAAAACGTTGTCTATCTCATCTTTCAGCAGGACAAGTCTCTGCCTTATATACATGTCGATCTCATATCTTTCAGCCAAGTTCATTGCCATTGAGAGGTATTTCTCAACACCACCTTTTGAGATTGTGAGGAGAAGCTTGCCACCATCTTTTGTGCACTTCCCAGAAAGAGGTACCCTCCTGTACTTTGAATTGCAATCTGAGCACCTGAATATCTGCTTTGAGAATGAATGAAGGTTTCCTATAAGATCTGGTATGAAGTGACTCAGAATCAGTCTCTTCGCTGCATCCCTCTTGTCTATAGCAAGGATAGTGTCCATCAGCTTGAACTCTGCGTCGACCTTGTCTTGCATGGTCTTCAATTGCGTGTATGAACTCTTCTTTGGAGCATATGTTATTGAGTCTGCAGAGGAGAGATGTGTGAAGAGAAGATTGTTGAAAGCAGTATTGCTCTTAAGCCTGTCTTCCACCAATTCTATTTTCACATCTGAAGGATACGGATAGTCCTTCGTCTTCTCATAGAAGGAAAGAGGATATTCTGATACCACTTCCATTGCATGCGCTTCGTCATCGACCTCTTCTGGCATCACATTCAAAGTAAGTATGAGAGGAGTGTCCATGGTTCCGCCTACGCTGGTTGGAAGATATTCCTTTGAGAAGTTTATCAGTAGATCAAGTAGCAATATTGTAGTGTCTTCGTCGCCATCACAGTTCCTTCTTCTTGCAGAGATTACGTAAGGATGCGCGAAACCGACATTTGCAGAAGTGAATCCTATCACTCTATTGAGCACTCCGCATGAAGTGTGCGGTGATAGCGTCACAACCAATTTTCCCACGAGATCGCCTGTTGATGCGGCACCGTAGAAAGGAGGCAGATGATAGAATGACTGAAGAAGCTCATCCATGAACTTTGAGACTTTCAGTATGTAATCTGCGCCTCTTCGATTGAGTATTACGTCCTGGTGCTTAAGCTCGAGCAATTGATCGTCAGAGACCAGATCGTTTCCAAGATAATCCTTCTCGTAGCCCAGTGAACGCAGGGTTTCAACAGATGTGCCTACCTCTTTAGGGTAGAAATGTGTTATAGGTACATCAGTAGCATCGAAGCGGGAAGTGCCGTCCTTAAAGATGTAGACGCCATGAAGAGCACGCAAGATCCCTTTATCTATCGGCTCTATAACCTTGTCCCTGTTCATCATTCCTTTGACCCCTTTTATTGTCTGTGGAAGCGTGCTTACATGCACACGTTTCATTGATTCAGAAACTGCCTTGACAAGATCCATCTTACGCCTGGTGTATGCCAAGGCATCTATGTTGCATGTGGGACACTTGACTCCATCAACGAGAGATTTGCAATTAGGGCACTCCCTTTGTAGAACTGCCCTTGACCCGCATTCGTAGCAAAATTGGGTGGATATGGTTCTCTTGCAGCTTCTGCAATAATAAACTGCCATCTCAGCTTCTAACTCTGATTTGAATCTTTTTGAATCGAGCAAGTATGCCCGGGTTAGATTTCTTTCCTTTCCACCATAATTCCCTATCGGGAAAAGAACATTTGGAGCAGGCTTCATGAGGCGCTCCTTTGCTTTTTCAGGCCTGCCAATTCTTGCGCCTATGACTGTTGATCTCTTTGGTATCTTGAATGGAGCTATGCAGTTCAGCATAGCCAGCGGATTTTCATAAGCACCCTCATACTTTCGCATAACATCTCCGAGATTCTCCACAATCCCTTCTTTTGATACGAATCCAAGTGAGGAAACAATGCTCTGCGCATCATCTTCCAAGATAGTAATTTTTCCGTCGATAGGCTTGTGAGGCACATTGATCAGCTCGAGAGTCCTCTTTTCGGATGGGTTGTTCTCTAGGAGAAGTCCTTTGAGATCGAATATGCTTGTTCCTTCCCTGACATTTCCGCTTGCCGCTATATGCATTGCAAGTGATTTGATTGCATCAATTTTTATATACTGGAACTCGTAAAGGAACCTTGGGTGTATCGGAACACCATATTTGACGGATAGATCAAATGCTTCTTTGAAGTATATCTCCTTTTTAGGGAGAGCGCCAGCAAACCCTGCATTCTTCAGCTCTGCCTCCCAGTACTCCTCAACGTAACTTGTAGGCTGTAGGGGATTGTTTGATTTTTTGAAATCACCATATGTCACAAGCATATCTCCAAGAGAGAGTATCTCAACAATATCATCCTTTAGTGAGAGCGCGAGCTCTGCATCGTTTACACGCAGAGCCTCGCCTGAACGAAGCTTTATGAACGGTCCTTCTATGCTGTCTACAGGAACGGCGACGCAACCTTTTCCTGGGAACTCTATCTTAACCTGGGTGCCCACTGCAATAAATCCAGTAGTAAGAATCATAGAAGCAGGGTTGAATCCCTTTGCAGCGATGCCGGTGAATCGTGACCTGCCATATCTTAATCTAAAACCGCCCTGGAATCCAGGATATGCGAGGATGGGCCTGCCGGCGACAAGCTCGTCAAGAAACTTTGATGTGTCCTTTTTCTCTTCAGATTTTTTCACTTCCACGCGTATTATCTTGTTAAGCCATTCCCAATCTAGACCTGCATTCTTTGTTTCTTTGATTACCTTTTTGGCCTTCTGCGCTATGCCTTCACATAAAACCAGTGGGACACCTCCACGCACTCTGTTTGTTATTGGTACTTCCTTCCCATCATATCCTATTCGTTTAAGGTTGGCATGGGCTCCGACATCTATCGGATCGGTAGGTACACCATCAACACATATGGGACAGTTGCTTACTATTACTCTTAAATCATCGTCGCTAGGCTTGTACTGGAGCCTTGCCGCTCTGGTGTGGTAGAGTTCTGCTTCCTCAACGTATCGCTCTATCTCGTCCTGTTGCGGTTTGAATACACCTATATTGAAAAGTTTCCGTGCATAATCTGCAAGTGCAACAGACATTGCTGCCCCTGTTCCTCCTGCACCACGTATCGGGCCCGCATAAACCACAGCTATATAATCAGTATTGTCATAATTCTTATATCGTTTAACGCTTTGTATGCCTTCGGTTGGTGCAACCAGTATTCCTTCAGTGAATATTGCTACCCCAACCCTAACCGCGACCTCTATCCTTTGTAGGGTCTCGTACTTGTCAAATGCACTGTTTGTACATATTTCCTTCACTACTGCAAATGCGAGAGAGCTCCTTGATTGGCCTGTGTACGCTTTTCTAATTATTGCTTCAATTCCATCAACCTCTGTAAGTCCCTCGACTCTGCTTGCAAGATCAGGGGCTGGCCTTACCTCAACATAAGGCCTTGGATCGTAACCCTTAGATCTTGCATCCTTTGCGACCGAGAACGCCTTCTCGAATTCTTCTGACAAGCTCTTGAAATATTCCTCAGTATCCAAACACACACCCAATTATACATTATTGAAATCAACAACAGACATGTCTGCCATCTTGTGCTCATAAACGGGAACTACTGCAGGAGTTGGGATATGCCCAAGCTTGAGCTGGTACCCAGTTCTTGACTGCCATGTTCCGCTATTTATTATCAGAGTTCCATGGTAATCAGAATAGCCATTTTTGTGGACGTGCCCCATATGTAGAACATCTGGAATCTCATCTATCACAAGTGCATCCTTCTTTGAAGGTATTATGGGATTGTTACCATAGATGGGAGATAAGTGCCTTCTACGCAGTATCTCGAGCATCGCAACTTCAGGCTTGGAATAGGTGCAGCCAGGCATTCCCTGTATCACAGAGTCAAGAGAGGTGCCATGATATGAGAGAATCTTTGTGCCATGCAAAGTCAGGTATCCAGGATTAGATATGTAATGCACATTCCTCTGCACAAAATCCCCTATCAGATCCTTCGGTAGTATTGGCTGTGGCTCGGCCCTCTGGACAGCATCATGGTTTCCGGTGAGTATGAATACCTCGATGTAATCAGGGATGTTTGACATGAAATCAAAGAAGACCGAATATTGCTTGTATATGTCGGTTATGTTAAGTTCTTTATCCTGATTTGGGTAGATTCCGATTCCGTCGACCAGATCCCCCCCTACAACTACGTATTTTATCTTGCTCGCAAGATCCTTGCGATAATTCACCCCGCCATTGAGCCATTCCAGGAACTTGCTGAAGTGGTTCTCCATGAACATCTTGCTGCCAACATGAGCATCAGAAATAAGTGCAGTTGCTACATCCTCTTCTGATTTCTTTCTTGAATGGACTGCTATGTCTGGAAACACTATAGAGCTAGCCATGACAAAAGGGCTTGAGAGCTTTCCCCTCACAGCTATAACCTCATCGGGAATGATCCTCGATGCTAGATCGAAGAGGCTCTCTCCCCTTACGCTATATTGCGACTTCAGAAAGAGGACTTTCGCACTTCCAGTCTCATCTTCCAATGTGATAAGGATATGACCATTCTTTGTTATTATCTTATCGTAAACCATGCCAACTATCGCTACTTCCCTTCCTTGGGTGTACTGCTTTAGACTCTCGATATTGTTGATCATACTAAGAAGAGTTGAACTTCTTCCTTCCTCTATGAATTGCCTCAGTTTCTTGAATCTGTCATTAAAGTAAGATGCGAAATCTGAGACCATCGCACCGGTCTTTTCAACTTCTACGGATCTGGCCTTGAAGTTAGCGTCTACATCCTTTGCTAGAGAGGCAAACGCACTAGACCTTCTGATCTCTATCTGCTTTGGAGCCTTTTCATCGATATTTGATGAAAGCTTCAGTAGGGTCTCTTTGTTAAGAATGTTTATTGATTGCGCATCTCCAAAGAAGTTAAGTATCTGCGCAGTCAGAGACTCCAGGTCTTTCCCAACCATATCCTCATCAGATATGTCAGAACTTATCAGAACACGACCATTTAGCCTGCTCACGAGCTCTAGCACTGTAGACTGCTGATCTGACACTTTACCCCCCGCAGGTTATTATGCAGTTTAGTATTAAAATAGTTGGGTCAGTATTCCATGGACGTCCTGAAACAGAATGCCCATGTTGATTGAAAGGTATGGAAGTATGCTTAGTGACTCTATATTCTGGTATTTTAAGAAAAGCATCAGGGAAAGTGTCATCATCCCACTCTTCTTAAGTATGGATTCGTGCTTCTTTAGGTTCGACATCAGATCCTTCACTAGAGGTCTTACTTCCTTGTTTATGAAGTACTCGTGCTCTCTCCCTATTGTCCTTTTGCCGACGAAGTTATAGTCAAGAAGATACCTTAGGTTGTGGGATACGTTTGTCTGCTCAAGCCGCGTGCTCTTGACTATTTTTGACACGGAGAGGGGCCTGTCCACTATTGCTCCGAGGATCTTGAACCTTGTCTTGTTTCCGATTGCATCGGAAAAGATATCTATAGGATCTTTCATAAAGATTCCAGCAGTTACTGGATTACTATTGTATTTATATATTAAAAAGCTATCTAGTATATGAATTAATGACATATGAAATAAAATCATATAAATTTAAATACTTTTTCTTTCATGTACAGAATAGGTGAAAAGATGGCAAAATACGAATTCGCATCTAGGAGGGCAGGAAAACAGTGCAGCTTCGTCGCAGAGGAAGAGAGCAGAGAGGAAGCGGTGCGAAAAGCAAATGAACATATCAAGGCATGCAGTGCATGCGCAGGACTTGGTGAAGAGCAGATCTCTGCAGCAATACAGGAGAAGCAATAAGCTAAAGGCCGTAATTTTTATTTTTTAATTGGTTTTTTACTTGAGCAGAGGTCTACTCAGGCATATGCGTTGCATATGGGTGCAAAACCTTTTTATACTTTTATGGGATATACTATTCAAGACTTAAGTGTCTTATTTTCCCGTTATCACTGCATTTTGGCAGGAGGGGTTTAGATGGCAGACGAAGAGTTAGATAAGATAATAAATTTCATAAGCGAGAATAAGGGCAAGAGGAAGTTTAAGCAGACAGTAGAGCTTGCGATAAATTTCAAAGGGATAGATTTCTCGAAACAGGACAATAGGCTCAACATTGATGTTATATTGCCACATGGAAAAGGCAAGGTTAAGAAGATAGCTCTTTTTGCCTCGGAAAGAAACCTCGTAGAGGAAGCTAGGAAGAATGGTATCGAAGTCATAGGAAGCGAGGATATAGAGAAGATAGCTGCTGACCAAGCAAGACTTAACTCATTATTGGATTACGAACTGATCGCACAGCCAAACCTTATGCCTAGCATTGCGAAGAGCTTTGGTCAATTCCTTGGGCCAAGGGGAAAGATGCCTAGACCGCTCGTAGGAAGCATGAGCATGTCAAGCGTTGCTAATGAATTGAACAAGAGGATAGTTCTTAAGAGCAAGGGTAGATATCTCCCAACAGTGCACTGCGTCATTGGAAACGAAGATATGGATGCAAAGAATATTTATGAAAATACCAAGGAAGTCATTGAGAGCGTTGGGAAGAAAATAGGACAGAACCACATTAAGTCAGTTTATATCAAATTGACAATGACAAAGCCTCTAAGATTAATGTAGGTGCCATCATGATCAAATCAGAAAAGATAGAATTTGTCAAAAATCTCAAAGAGGAGGTAAAGAGATACAAGGTAGTCGGAGTTATGCCGATAAACGGCATACCTGACAGGCTTGTTCAGAAAGTCAGGAATGGACTTAAGGCAGATACCAAGATGGTTGTCGCAAGGAAGAAGCTTGTGGCCAGGGTTCTGGAAGATGAGAACCATAAGAAATTGTTACCTTTTGTAGAAGGCAATGTTGTCCTTGTATTATCAAACAAGGAGCTATCGATGTCTCTCCCCCCTCT
>JAMCSO010000011.1 GCA_023379075.1 Candidatus Martarchaeota archaeon
CTTGGAAGGAATGACAAGCAGAAGATACAACAAGTAGGAATATATATGGGGCCTGACAGAGTGCTTGTGGATTCGATCTCTGCAGGAAACATAGCTGGGCTTGTCGGATTGAAGGATGTCGCAATTGGAGATACCATAAGCGAGACGATTATAGAGCCATTCGATCAGATAAAGCACTACTCACAGCCAGTTGTAACAAAGGCCATAGAAGCAAAGGATACCCGTGACCTTATGAAGCTTATCGAGGCGCTTAGAGATCTATCGAAGAGCGACCAGACCATAAGTGTGGAGCTCAATCAAGAGACGGGAGAGCATCTTGTCAGCGGTATGGGAGAGCTTCATCTCGAAGTAATAGAGACCAAGATACGTGATGAATATAAGATACCGATCACGACAAGCGAACCGATAGTCGTTTACAAGGAGACCATAGACAAAGGAACGAAGAACATTGAGGGAAAGAGCCCTAACAAGCATTCACGATTCTATATAGATATAGCTCCTCTCGAGCCTAAAGTTGTCGAATTGATAGAGAATGGTACGATAAAAGCAGGGAAGCCAAAAGGCAAGCAATACGTAGATACGTTGATAGAAGCTGGAATGCCAAGGGATGAGGCAAAGGGAGTTGTAGATGTTGCAGGAAGCAATATGCTGATAGATGCGACCCATGGAGTCCAGTACCTCAACGAAGTGATGGAGTTATTGATAGAGGGATTTGAGGAAGCAATGAAAGATGGGCCGCTGGCAAGGGAGAAATGCACAGGCATAAAGATATACATAACTGATGCAACGATCCATGAAGACCCAGTTCATAGGGGGCCTGCGCAGATCATTCCTGCTATGAGAAGGCCGATATATGCAGGATTGCTCACAGTAGGAGTCAGCCTTCTAGAGCCAAAGCAAAAATTCACGATAAACATACCGCAGGAATACATGTCAGATATAATAACCTTTGTGCAGGGAAGAAGAGGGCAGGTAATAGACATACAGCAAGAAAACGAACAGGTTACAATCATAGCCAAGATGCCTGTCTCTGAGGTCATAAAGAATTTCTCAAATGAGATGAGAGGGCTTACGAGCGGAAAGGCGATCTGGTATCCAGAGTATGCAGGATACGAGAAGCTTCCAAAGGATCTCCAGGACAAGATAGTAAGGGAGATCAGGACGAGAAAGGGACAGCCTCCTGAGCCGCCAAAGCCAGAGCAATTCGTAGATTAAGCGCTTGCTTTTGCTTAGCTCTGTACTGTCTACTACTTCTTTTCCTTTTTATCTTTCTTATTAGGATTGTTTGGCTGGCTAGGATCAACTCCTTTTATCTTCCTGAGAGTATAGTACGTTATGAATGAGCTAATCTTGTCAGCAAGATCCGATATCATGAATACCTGCTTATCCTGAATGCCCTTTGATTCTGGCTTGGCCTTCGTCCTTTCCATAGCCAGATCCCACTCATCATACATATAATCCATGTCCTTGTCAAGCCTTCTCGAATACGAAAGATGATTTCTTGCAATGTCAGCATATCTGGATGCCCTTGGAAGATCTATAGACAGTAGGCTAAGAAAGAGATAAGCCTTTGCTGCAATAAAGTTCTTGCTTAGCTCCCGTTCAAGGGCAGCTTCAAACTTTTTACGTTTGGAAAGCAAGCCTTCGTGTATTCTTCTAAATGGACTGGCGATATGGTCAATCAATTGCTTTGCAGAATCTGCAGCCTCGAAAACTTCATGGATAGCTATGGATGCAGTCCCGATGACGAATGGGATTATCAGTGGATACTCTACATACCGAGGCAGGTTAAGCATATGCAGCGGCCGGTCATATAGCATCTCAGCTATGCCGAGAGCCGAAGCGCCTGCTGAGAAAGCGGAGACCATGATTCTTGTAGAGAGATCTGCTATTAATTTATATTTTCTCTGCATAGAAGCTATATTGCTTATCAATATATCAGTATTATTTTTGAGTATCTCACTAGCTGCAGACCTGATGCTGAACGATTCGTCATCTGCCAATCGGTTTAGTATTGTTGAAGGCGTTGACGGAGATAATAATGCGGCTCTGACCTCTTCCGTTCTGTCCCTCTGGAGACGATCAAAGAGCGCTATTGGGCTGTTTGCTTCCAGCATTCGCGCAGCGTTTGCTCTGTCTATGACATGGTTGCTGTACGCAAGCTCCCTTAACTCTGCGTTTCTGGGATATCTTCGGAACATGAAATCAGCCTAAAGATAGAAGGAATTGATTCTAAGAAAAGATTTAGTTCAATCATATTTATAGTTAACTGAGCAATGAGAATGTAGCTCATATTTTAAGCTTTTTATAGTTTATGATAAGCATGGAAGATGATAAATTACTTGAACTGATCTCTAGCCTTATAAAGATACCTTCAGTGAGCTACAGCAGAGAGCTTTGGGACATTGGAAGCTTTATCTCTGACTGGTTTAAGGAGAATGGAATAAGCGCAAAGACGATCAAGATAAATGATTTGCCAATGGTAATTGCTTCTGTAGGCAAAGGCAAGAGAAGGATTATGCTCAATGGACATATGGATGTTGTGCCTGAAGGCTCTAGAAAAAAGTGGAGATATGATCCTTTTTCCGGAAAGAGGCATAATGGAAGGATATATGGAAGAGGATCCTCAGATATGAAAGCTGGTCTGGGAGTACTTATGAATGCAACTAAGGAACTCGCAGACAGGATTGATTACAGGATTGATTTTGTCGCTGTTCCAGACGAGGAAGTTGAGGGAAAGGGTTCTCTTTATTTATCTGAGAGGTACAAGCCAGATGCTGTCTTCCTGGCAGAGCCGTCCAACTCTGAGCTAATAGGTATAGGCGAGAAGGGAATTCTTCAGCTTAGCCTGATAGCAAAGGGCAGATCTGTGCACAGCAGCCTTGCTTCGAAAGGAGAGAATGCAATAATGAAGATGTCAGAGACACTCTCTAATGTATCCAAAGTCTCAGAGATAAGGACAGAAGTTCCAAAAGGCTTGGAGGAAGCCATGGAAACAAGCTTGCAGATATATGGAAAAGATGCTGGCAGAATAACATTCAATGCAGCGATGATATCAGGAGGAGAGAGGGCAAATGTTGTTCCTGCAGAATGCAAGGCAACGGTTGACATGAGAATACCCCCAGGAACAACCTCTGATAAAGTGCTTTCGTGGATAGGCAAGAACAGTGATGGATGCGATATAATCAAAGAAGATGAGAACGATCCAACTTACACAAGCCAGGACAATATATATGTAAAATCATTAATAGAGAGCGCAAGAAGGTTTGCGAAAGGCGCACGGCCATATATCATACTCGGTGCCACTGACGGAAGGTTCTTTAGGGAAAGAGGAATACCTGCAATAAAATTCGGCCCTGGAAGGCTTGAAGAGGCGCATACGGCAAATGAATCGGTATCTGAAAAAGAGATCATCGTCGCAGATAAGATTTACATGGATTTCCTCACAGGATTGAACAAAACACCTTTTGCATAAGGATGAGATTATTTCAAGGTAAAACATAACGAATATTTAGGGCATAGCGCCTGCATGCATTCATGGAGATGTGGGCTATGCTCCCTGGAATTCAGGACCTCTTGTCTCCTCCTCTGAAACGATGCCATCGAGAAGCATATCTGATATCTTGCTCTGGTTTTCAACTCTTTTATATACAAATGCATCATAAGTTCCCTGCCTGAAGAATTCGTCGTACGCAGTAGTATAGCCTTTCCTGAGCCTCCCTTCTCTCTCAAGAGCCTCGCTTTTCTCAACTTCTTCATATCTTCCATCGACTCTCTTTATATAAGTGTCTTTCATGAGATCTATGAACTCTTCTGGATATATGCTCGCGATTCTATATATGCGAACATCAGGATGGGTTCTTGTCTCGGGTGTGTCCATTCTCTCTACCCTGTTCAGCGCCTGGTATAATTCAGTATAAGTCTCTGGAGGGTCTGCGAGAACAACTCAGGTGAACAGAAACATTCTAAGCCGATGAACTTTGGGCTCTAAAAAGATTTATATACTTATTCGTACACATATCATCGTATATTCTTTATCTTATAATCTAGAGATTAGTCTCAGGGTTTTTAAGAAATTGACTCTATGCTATATCATGCTTGCATCTTTGATGCACCAATGAGATGAGGTGTCTAAATGGCAAAATCTTATGTAAAATTTGAAGTATCTAAGGAAGTTGCAGCGAAGGCTCTTGATGCAGTAAGGCTTGCAAAGCAGTCAGGAGTAGTCAAGAAGGGGGTCAATGAGGTCACAAAGAGCGTTGAGAGAGGACTTTCATCACTGGTTGTGATTGCAGAAGACATAGAACCCGAAGAAGTTATAATGCATATACCATCACTCTGCGAACAGAAGAAGATACCTTTTGTATACGTTCCTACAAAGCAGGAGCTTGGTAAGGCAATAGGATTGAATGTCACATGCGCTGCAATCTCAATTGAAAAGGCAGGAGAGGGAGAAGGTGCAGTGAAGGATGTTGTTTCAAGAATAACAGGAAAGAGCTCAGGAGTTGAGAAGGAAGCAAAGCCTGCCTCTGAGAAGAAGGAAGAGAGGGCAAAAGAGACAAAGCAGAAAAAAGAAGAGAAGGCAGAGAAAGAAGAATAATTAAACGATGATCCTGATGGAGGAAGAAGTCAAAGACGAATTTGAAGGTTATCTTGCTAGAGTTGTAGGTCTGGAATCAGGAAGGACTGGCATATATGGCGAGATAAAGCAGGCGATGTGCCAAGTGATAGACAAAAAGAGCAGGGACAATGGAAGAGTTATAAGAAGAAACATAGCAGGAAGAATAAAGGTAGGAGACATAATAAGACTTCCTGACACGAGCAGAGAAGACAAGAGAATAAATGCGAGGTAAGAGATGATCGCTTGAAATGCTCATATTGCTCAAAAGGAATAGAAAAAGGGACAGGCCTTATGTATGTAAGGAAAAACGGTGCAATAAGATATTACTGCGCAAATAGATGCTACAAGATGAACATTGTTTACAACAGAAAGCTAAGCAATAAGGAATTAAAGAAGAGATCAATGCAGAGCCCCGCAGTAGCCTAATGCTGCATCTGCTTTAACTGATTCTACTATGCCAAGTGAGAAAGTCATAATAGTCCATTTCGGAGAGTTGTGGCTAAGAGGAAGGAATAGGGGCTCCTATATTAAGATTCTCAAGAAAAGAATGCTTGAGCAGTTGGAAGGAGAGGCATTCGGGCTTGAATCTCTTTATGACCGTTTTCTTATAAGGCCAGATTCTGAAGAGAGTCTCGAGGGCATAAGATCAAGGCTCTCAAATCTTTTTGGAATAAGCACTTTTGAGGTATCATATGAGACAGAGCCGGATTTAGAATCAATAAAGGAAGCGGCAGGAAGGGCCATGGATGAACTTGCTGACTTTCCTGTAAGGATAAATTCACATAGATCGCATAAGGGCTTCGATTTCACATCTATTGATATTATAAGGGAGATAGTAGCGCTTGCTGAGTCGCGTGGCATAGACGCATCAAATCACGGATACAAAAGCAACATTTATGTTAGCGTTACTAAGGAGAAGGCATATATAACAAATAAGAAGGAGAGGGGGCTTGGAGGGCTTCCTGTTGGATCAAGCGGGAAAGGAGTCGTGCTTCTTTCAGGAGGCATAGACTCGCCAGTGGCAGCATGGTATGCAATGAAGAGGGGCGTGGATCCGATTTATGTACATGTGCATGCATTCAGCAATAACAAGGATGCATACGATTCAAAAATATTGAATATATTGGATATTCTTTCAAAGTACCGGAAGAATTCGACAGTTTACCTGGTGCCATCGCATCTCTTCCAGATGGCAGCACTTAAGTCAGGAAGGTACGAACTGGTGCTGCTTAAATCATTCATGCTTGGGGTAGCTGAGAAGATAGCTGATAAGGAAAATGCAGAGCTTATATTCACTGGCGAGAGCCTTGGGCAGGTTGCGTCACAGACAGCATCAAACCTGAGGTCTGAGCAGCTTGGGATTAAATTGCCTGTTCTCAGACCGCTGGTAGGCTTTGATAAGGAAGAGATAATAAAAATAGCAAGAGCCATAGGCACATATGAAGAATCGGTGAAAGAGTACAAAGATGTCTGCTCGATAAACTCAAAGAATCCGAAGACACATACCAGCCCTGAGAAGTTGAAGGAAGTAATCAAAAGTACAGGCATGAGGAAGATCATATCGCAATCATTGAAGATTTCGTCTAGAGAGTCTGCGAGGGGAGAGTAGATTTAGATGTTCTTGACTCTAATGCTTTATCTAGCAAGATTTTTATATATTGAATCTGATGGTTAAACATGGATTTGTTGTCAAAGACGGTTATTGTCGCCGCAGTAATAATAGTAATTATGATTGCTTTTTATTACGGAGTAGTTGGACTTCACCTTGGCAAGAAGGCTGTGACGAGCCAGGAAGCTGCGCAGATCGTCCTTACAGATTTAAAGAACTCAAACCAGAATGCAGTCATCAATATAACAAATGTATCTCCTTCGGTTTACTCTGGAAGCTGGCATATCATAGCATCAGTAGTCTACAATGCGACTAGCCCATGCCCATCATACTCTGTTTATTCCTTTGATTATCCGCAATACGGACTAGTAAACAGAACAGAAAACAGTTACACATATGCATGCCAGATATATGGATATGGAGGCAGCGGCCCTTATGAGATAGAGTCATATCCAGCAGCCATAACCTTCTCATACATAAGCAATACAACAGGAGTGATGAGATATATCCACAAATACGGATTTTCAAACGTGAGAGTAAGAGCCACATACCAGAACAGAACGATGCTGAGCGGGAGGAACTTTAGCAATGTATGGGTAGTTGTATATTCTTCAAACGCTACGCAAACATCCTTGTATGATATATTAAGCCAGCAGAATGGAAGCGTTGAAGCTGTGTATAATTTCACGACCTGATCTTAGAGGTCCTTTGCCAGTATAGTAGTTTTTGAGCCCGAGGCTTTCCTTAACAGATTGGCCTCGACAGTAGAAGCCATTGAGAAACCCATCTTCTCAAAAAACTTTATCGCAATGTCGTTTCTCAATGAGATCTCAGCATACATTCGTATTATCCCAAGCTTCTTAGCATCGTTCAGTGCAATCTTTAGTAGCGTGCTTCCGACATTTTTTCGCCTATGGCTTTTTTGTATTATTACGCCGATAAGACCAAAGCCTATTCCGACGCGCACTATCTCACACTCGCCTATTATCTTCTTGCCATCCAATGCTATAATATCTGAAGTATTGCCAGTGCTCTGCTGCCTGCACTTGTTCTTAATCAGGACTGTCAACTCATTCTTCCTTGGTTCTGAATCAAACCACATAGATAAGGGATCATCATGATAAACAGAGAGTATGAGCTCAATAAGGCCTTTCGAATCACTCTCCCTAAGAGACCTGTATTCCATCCAATCAGTGATATACCTGCTACGAAAGAGCTTTATATATTCAATAACACTTTTTGTACATAAAGAAAGAAGGTTATCTTTATGGCAATAACACACAGTGCTGCAAGGAAGATCCTTAAGGAGGCGGGAGCTTTTCGCGTAAGCGATACTGCAGTCGTAGAATTCACGGACGTTATTAACAAATTTGCTTATTCCATGGCAAAGAAGTCCGTCAGACTTGCAGAGCACGCAAAGAGGAAGACCGTGCAGAAGATAGATATAGACCTATCAAAGTGAACCAGGATATGGTTTCTTAAAGGTTTTTATACTTTGTGCTTCAAATAGTATAAAGTTAGACTAGTTTTCAGTGAGCAAATGATCTTTAAGAAACAGGACCATAGAGACAAGCCGTGGTACAAGTGGATTGTACTATCAAATACGACACTTGCAATGCTGATGGCAGGCATAGATACCAGCATAGTGATAATATCATTGCCTTTCATCCTGAAGAGCATCCTATTGCACATGCCAGGGGGAAGCGCTGCTGCTTCGACCCTTGCATATCAGACAGCCACAGCCACAAGCTTCGCATACCTGATATGGGTCCTGATGGGCTACATGCTAATAATAGCAACACTTCTCCTGTTCTTTGGAAGACTTGCTGACATGTTCGGAAGGGTGAAGATATACCGGCTTGGATTTGCAGTCTTTACAATAGGATCATTCTTTGCTGGATTATCCTCAATTATAATACCGAATGGGTGGATCACCGAAGGGCTACAACTGATAATATTTAGACTACTTCAAGGAGTCGGAGCTGCTATGATGTGGTCAAACACTGCTGCAATATTAACAGACGTCTTTCCACAGAAGGAGAGAGGTATGGCTCTTGGGACCAATATGGTAGCAATGGTTGGAGGAAGCGTCCTTGGGCTTGTTCTTGGAGGAATCATAACCTCGTTTTATTCGTGGAGATGGATCTTCATGATAAATGTGCCTGTCGGGATAATAGCCACAGTCTGGGCATACATGATGCTACACGAAGTATCCCAGATAAAACCAGACCAGAGGCTTGATATATCAGGAACGATACTCCTGATATTGACAATATCGACATTGTTGCTAGCTGCTACATTTTATACATTGGGATCTATGGGAGCTCATGCTTCAGGCGCATTCAAGGCCTCGTTCTACCCATATCTAGGGTATAGTTACATTGCTGGAATAGGATTCATACTTTTGCTTGCTGCATTCTTGATAAATGAGATAAGATTTGCTAAGCAGCCGATAATAAGATTTGAGCTCTTTAAGCACAGATTATATTCTGCAGGTGTTCTCTCAAGCGCGTTCAATGCTGTTGGAAGGGGGGGAGTGATGTTCCTTCTTGTCTTCTTCCTTGAAGGGGTGAAAGGATTCAGTGCACTTAATGCTGGCCTTATGTTAATACCATTAAGCCTTGGATTCCTTGTTGTTGGACCGATAAGCGGAATCTTATCTGACAGGCACGGGTACAGGGTTCTGACAACCTTGGGCCTGACATTATCATTGGCGTCGTTGCTGATACTGATATTCCTTCCTGAGACCGCATCCTACTACCTGCTTCTTACCGTGATGCTGCTTGCAGGGATAGGAGGGGGCTTGTTTGCATCGCCAAATGTATCGTCAATAATGAGCAGCGTTGAGCCACATCAGAGAGGAGTAGGATCTGCAATAAACTCAACTCTGATGAATATCGCAATGATGCTTAGCATGACGATAGCTTTTGTTTTCATAGGATCAACAGTTAATATATCTAGCTTTGTGACACTCTTCGTTGGCACTACTAGCAACCTTCCATCAAGCGTAGTAAATTCCGCAGCTTACCAAAGCAAGTGGCTTACATTCATGTCTGCATTCCACAATATATTCATAATCTTCGCTGCGTTGGTCTTTATTGCAGTTATAATATCATTCACAAGGCCAAGCGGGAAGGGAAGCCAGGCATTATACTGATAAAAACATTATATAAGAAGGAGAAATGCTGCTCCTGTAAGCTTGAGTATCAGTATGGTTCCGACAGCAGGCAGCCCGAATATCGCAGTTGCTATTAAGATTGGCGCATTCAGGGGCAATCCAAGATTGAAGATGTAGTTGAGTGCGAATATTGCGACAATGCCCAAAATGCTGTTTATTATGAGCCCGAATATCAACTTGAGGATCGCCTTGCCAATCTTGAATATTATGAATAAGACTAGAGCTATGGCGAATATGACTATAACTTCAGAGAGAACTGAATTCAGCGTCCCTGAAAGGAGCACGTTTAGCATAATAATTAAATAATAGAAAAGTAATATAATAGTAGTGGCGTGCGGGTGACCGACGGCCTTCTGGCTGAGGAAGCTCTCTCCATGCAGAGTATGTACGGCTTAAGGCCTTATCCGGAACAGAAACGAGACCGCTGCCGAAGATAAGCTATGACGCTACGAGCCTTCGGGTGCGGATGAAACGCGCCGGTGCGCATACGGTGAGCATGCAAGGCAAAATGCCGCTAAGTCTAATGTCACCTAAAACAGAAGAGGGGCTACGGCACGCCACTGAGAAGTAGCTTGTTTGGAAGGTCTTTACAGATCAACACGGAGCTTTGAGATAAGATCGGCTGATGGAGTAATATTTGTAGATTTGGTAACCGCTAAATCGAAATGTGCCGAAAGAAATGAATAAAGTCTCAAAGCCTCAACACGCGAAACCTTTTTATATCTGTTGATAAATTTTATTTTGGATACATAAAGTGTTCCATATGGATAGAATTATCAACATAGAAGATTTGCCACAGGTCTTTAAGACAAGAGAGATAGTTAGAATAACCCACGGGAGAGTTAGCAAGAGAAGGATAAATTATAGGATTAAAAATTTGTTAAGAAGAGGTAAACTTTTCAAGATATCTAAAAGTATTTATTCCAAGACAGCGAATATATTTTACATAGGGGTTTATTTGTATAAGGGTTACATTGGCTTTTCCTCAGCACTTTACCTGCACAGCCTTAAAACAGAGGTAAGTAGTGAAATCTATGTATGCACATCCTCACATAAGAAAAAACGAAGAGTATTAGGCAGAATAATAATTCCGGTAAATATGTCAAAGCAGCAATACGGTGCAGAATTCATACTTGTAGAGGGAGATGAGATATTAGTATCTACATACCCAAAAACCATATTTGATATGCTTTCGGTGCCAAAGTACGCGAATTATTTTGATATGTATAGGGCATTGAACGAGAGAAAGCTTACTAAAAAAGAGTGGAAAGAGCTGCTTTATTATGCAACGAATTCTAGCCTTACAGATATTCGCAGGACAGGGTACGCATTGGAAGGATTGGCTCCGGCATGGTTCTTAAAGAGATTGTATAAACTTAGCAGAGAAGGCTCTAGGATATCGTATTTTTTTAAACATAAAAATATAAATTATAATTCAAGATGGGAGATATACGATAGCATCAATGTCAGGCAGTGGTTTAATGCAATATGATATAGATCTCAACGAATTAGCAATAAGACTGGGAATAGATGCGACTAAGGTTAGAAAAAGCTTAGCTACATATGAAGCCATGGGTGAAATATTCCCAATGCTAGAGAAAGAAGGATGCAGGGTTGGCTTGTTTGGAGGCACAGCGCTTAACAAGATATATTTTGGAAAGAAGCAGCGTCTATCGTATGATTTGGATATCTTTGTGTATTCTTATCAGAAGACATTGAGAGTGCTTAAGAAGATTGGGGCAAAGATGACCTTTAGTGGAGCTTTCCCTGGAAGAAAAGTAACCTCTGCCAGAATGACATATAAAGAGATAGTTTTGGACCTTGTGCCTATAAAGAAGATCTTTGAAGAACCGGAGAAGCTTCAGCTTGTGGACTTGCTTTATTATTATGGTCAATTGGTGCCGCCAATCATAGTTCCATCATATAGTATCGAATACCTTATGGCAGAGAAGACCTTTGCCATGTTGGACAGAAATGAACTTAAAGATATATATGATACTTGGATTGGCTTTAGATTATTGACAAACAAGAGAAAATATATTAGTTATATGAATGGCATTGCGAAGATAAGGGGAATAAGAGACATAATTGCATATTCCGATCGCCAGATGGCAGGCATGTTGGCGAATGTAGAATATTATGATAAGAAGTATGTGGATGTTACTAATCAGCCAAATGCCAGGATGATGATGAAAGACATAAAGGCATTTATAGAGATGCTTTAGTTGCAAGGCAAAATGCCGCTAAGTCTAATGTCACCTAAAACAGAAGAAGGGCTACGGCACGCCACTATTTGTATTTTTTCTTAAAAGAGATGATATCTTCTTATCTCTCTTTGCAGCGTATAATGCTATGAAAATGGAGGTTACGCCAACCACGGCAAGAAACGCTCCGATAGTATCATCAGCAGCATTTATATGCGAATAGAGTACAGCTGCACCCATTATAGATGTTCCAAGACCAACGAACTCCCCAATCGTTTGGGCTTGCAACGAATCCCTGTGCAATGCCCTGAGCTCACTGCTGTTTTTAACAACCACATCTGACGAACGAGCAACACTTGGAAAGACAGCCCTATCCAAAATATTTCGCCTTACAACAACCCCATCTGCTTGCACCACGATATCACCAACGTATATGATGATGCAAAAATCTTTATTAGTTATAGATTGATGTTAATCTCTTTTTTCTGCCATTTCAAGCATATCAACAAACAGGATCATTTCAGAATTGACAGTAATTTTGTGTAGATATCTCTTTCCTGTTATCCTGTCTCTTTCAGCTAGGAGTACAGAGCCATCACCAGAATTGCTTTGGAAGAATGCAATGATGCCGGTAACATTGCAACCCACTATTACTGATACAAGATTTGACAATCGACCACTGAGGGCGAGAGAGCGCTCGGCAAAGGCATTTATGAACTTCTCATGGTAAGGATCACTTAGAGATATCGTTATCCCGAATTGTCGACTTATAGACTCCGCAGCCGCGCGCAACTCGGACGTCACTTTTCTTCCCGTATTCATTTAGCTACCCATTTCCTAACTCATAAGAAGAGCATTGAGATCCTTGGAGAGGCTTCTTAAGGGCATCTGCCCGTGATCCCATTTACCCTGCTTATCCTTTCATTGTTATTGATAATCTTATAAACAATCGTTCTATTGACAAGGTCGACCCCGCAATTAACCTTTCTGACACATGATACCAGCCTGGTTAGAGATTCTCCATCCTGGCTTCTTTTATACTTGAAGGCAGACTTTGCCTTAGTTGCTTGCCATAGCCATATTGCAATCATCCGTTGGTTAGTATAGCAAATATGGCAAATAATAAAATTGTAAGAGATCTAGGCTCTTAATCTCTGTTGTGGCGTTTTCCTTACCTCGCTTTTTCTTGATGCGCTGGAAAGAGCATCCATCCTTGCGAGCCTTGCTTCTAGGACTCCTAATTCTGCACCCATTCTTTCTGCTTGATGGCGCTCAGCCCTTGTACCGAATCTGCCATTTGGCGACTTTTCAGGAATTGAGCTCCTTAGAGCCACAATCTCCTGATTTATCTTATCTGCTTTTGAGACCTTTGGTGGCACGACCTTTAATTGAGGCTGCTTCTCAGTTGTGCTTGAACCAGTTGGGAAAGGCATCATGTTTGCCTTTGCAACCTCTTCCAATGTTGATGAAACACCCTTTATTGTATTGGTTCCAAATGCTACAACGACTGACTGAGCTTTTGAGAAGAAGCTCGGAACTGCGGATACTGCAGCTTTGGCTGCATCGTAAGCCGAAGCGATTGTTGATGGCCTTCTTTTTTCAGAAGTTGTACTCTCATTATTTGAAGGGGTGTATACTATTGTGCCTTTATTTCCCACAAATGTTTTAAGACCGTATCTTGGCGAGATAGCCTGATATGAGCTAGTTCCTGAATTGTCTTGATATCCCCAGATTGCTGATGCATTTGAAGGTGTACTTTTTATGCCGTTAAGATAAGCTTCTGTTGTTTTTATCCATCTTTGTTCTAGCCTGCGTGCACGTGACTCCGAGAGTTCTTCTCCCATCCTTTTAACATCTTTGCTTACAAACTGCACAATGTTTCCAGGAACGCTTGCTACAAAGTTTGCTACAGACTTCACACCTTTTGATGAAACAGTGTATGCATGATTAACCTGTGAAGAGGTGTATTTAACTGCTTGAGCTACTCTTACAGCCACATTTGCATACGAGCTTACAGCCTTTGACTGTGTGCTCTTCACAGTGCTTCCTACCCATGTATTAGCTTGCATATAATAGCCTGCTACATTGGCAGATGCTGTAGAATATGTAGTTGCTGCCTTATCTGCGGCTGCAATAACAATCGTCTTTGCCTTGTCGGATGCATTCTGCACATATCCAGAGACATTGTTATATGCTGATGAAACTGATCCGGATACGTATTTCCATGCTGCGGAGCTTGATGAAGCAGCGTATGAGTATACATTCACTGCAGCAGATAATGTTGCCTTATAAGATACAATCCCAACTCTGGCGATTCCAGAATATATGCTTTCAGGGACGCCTGCTGCATTCTTTGCTGTTTTATTAGCCGAATTTACTGCATGCGTCACCGTATTTGCTGCATAGGAATAAGAAGAGATTGTGTTGTCTGAAGCGCTGTTCCATGTACCAGATCCGAGAGATACAATAGAGGAATAAGCACCATTTACCTTTCTGGAAGTTACCGTATAAAGGTTGCTTGCCTGGTTAGATATGAATGATACGGAATTGCTTACATTCCCCACAACCACAGAAGTTCCAACTTTAACCATAGTCTCTGCAGCGGTAACCGAGTTGTGCAGATATGTTGTTGTGCTGTTGGCAATCTTTGTTAAGAATGCCCCAACTGCAACAAACTGAGAACCGTTGGTATTATTTGGTCTGACCCAGACCAGTTTTTCTGAGTCCCAATACATCCCGGCCTGATCCAGTGCTTTCATCATTTGCCCAAAGTCTGAATTTCTTTTTGGGCCTTTGCTGGATGCAGTTGCAGTTATAGTCTGTGAGGAAGATGAAATTACTCTCGCTCCCACTCGCTTCAGAGCATTCATCTTCTGTTCGAAGTCTGAAACACTCTTCAGTCCTTTGCCATCGGCTTTTGAAGAGCCTTTTTGTTTGGTTTCAGTATCAACTGCCCTTCCGAGAGCCCTTAAATACTCTGGCTCTTGCATAATTTTACTACTCATTTATATCACATTTAGGATTGCGATATATTAAAGTAAATGATCATATTTAAAGATTACTCTTTTTCTAAGAAAAATTTAAAGAGCTTTCTATTCTTGCGAGATAAAAGATTTAGAAAAAGCATGAAAAATAAGGATATAGTCTTGAGGAAATAATGCGAGGCTTACGCAGCATTTTGCACACAATCATATTAGGTTACAATACTTCAAGTGAAGTTTGTGAGGTGATCTATCCGCAGGTTCCCCTACGGATACCTTGTTATGACTTAGCCCTCCTTACGAAACTCTAGTTCGAAAATATCATAGATACTGCCTCACTAGAGCCTCATTTGGATGACTTGACAGGCGGTGTGTGCAAGGAGCAGGGACGTATTCACCGCTCGATGATGACAAGCGATTACTAGGGATTCCAGCTTCATGAGGATGAGTTTCAATCCTCAATCCGAACTTTGGTTGGTTTTGGGGGATTAGCTTCCCATCTCTGAGTTGCAACCCATTGTACCAACCTCTGTATGCCGCGTGTGGCCCTGAAGATTTGGGGCATACTGACGTACCGTTGCTCTCTCCTTCCTCCTGCTTAAACGCAGGCGGTCCCAACTGAGTGCCCAGTCTATCTCTAGACTGCTGGCAACGGTCAGTGAGAGTCTCGTTCGTAACCGGGCAATCGTGTTATCTCCAACAAAATGCTATAGCCCTTCATAAGCATGAAAAACTTGCCTATGTTCAAGACTCTTCCTCCGTTCGTGTGGATTCCGAGCTCCTCTAACATAAGCTCATCGCTGGGATTCATACCCTTAATATGGACTCCGCTTCTTTTAATAGAACCAGCAGCATCGAAAAGACCTGCAACGTAGCTCTTTGAAAGCTCGTTTTCAGTCTTAAAGATCTTAGTCTCTCTCTTGATTATATCAAGAAATTGCTTGTAGATCCTTGAGTGATAGAAAAATACATCTCCATCCCTGAAAAGGATCTTGCTTGGTTCTATAGAGAGATCTTTTACAGCTATCTCTATGAAGCGTTCCTCCACTTCTTTAAGGTTAGTTCTAATCCCTATGGCATTGTTCTCTCCCAAGTTCTTTGAGAAAAGCCCAACCATATAACATATTTTTGGCTTTAGCATTGTTTTCATAGACTCTCCCGGAAGCATACC
>JAMCSO010000012.1:0-474 GCA_023379075.1 Candidatus Martarchaeota archaeon
AATCAAAAGAGAAAATAAGTAATCGCGAAAGCTTTAAATAACTTTATGTTCTCTTATAAAACACCATTAGATAGGTTGGTATGATGAAAAAGATAGAGAAAAGAAGAGAATCAAAGCTCCAAAGCGCAATGGAGTACTTGATGACTTATGGTTGGGCAATTTTGATAATAGCGGTAGTGCTTGCTGTGCTATTCTCCTTGGGAATATTCAGCGGAGGCTCGCTGCTCGGAACTTCATGTGTGGCAGTATCTGGATATCTATGTCAGAGTCCGGTTCTCGCTGCCTCTTCTAACGGAATGTACCCTTCAGTGCTTACATTCCAGCTAGGGCAGAATACAGGAAACCCGGTATACAATGTCTTCCTTTCATGTGCTGCAACTGCTGACAGCACAGGACTTCCTCGAACAACAGGAACTTCATACAACAGCGTTTCCCCAGTAACAAACGCATTCTTCTCACTTGATACATCAACAG
>JAMCSO010000012.1:544-4890 GCA_023379075.1 Candidatus Martarchaeota archaeon
GCTCCGTGCCTATAGGAACTGCATTCAGCGGACATATCTGGATGGCCTATTCAACAACGAACACCGGACAAGCATCTACATTCGCACAGATAGCATCCCTATCAGTAAAGCAGAGCTGAAAAGCTCCTCTTTCTTTTTCTTTTTAATTTCTCTTTAATTTTCTAATTCTTCTTTTTGCTTAAAAAAAGCTTACTTATAAAAACTTATTTTTCAATACCTAAATCATGGACTCTGTAAAGAACAACAAAGATATCGATTATGCCGCATTGAACAGCGATTTTGATTGGGGATTATATAAAGAAGCAGAGGAATTTGTCAAATCAAGAACTGCACAATTTCTCTCAAAGAACCATTTTGCAAACGAGCTCTCAAAGAGAATGTCTGACGAAACCTCTACCCCTTTCTTTAATTGGGTAGACCACATCGCGATTCCTGAAAGCGGCGTCAGGACTCGTGATCTGGAGCGAATGGGCTTTATCGAGAAGAAGAGCAAAGAAGAAAGTGCCGTATTTGTGCATCCAAGTTCCTATCTTTTTCCAGTACTTCTCCGTAAAAGGGCAGATACAGAAGTCGCGCTAAAACCCGAAGAGCTAGACTCATTTCTACAGATTCTAGGCAAAGGGGTAAAGGTCGAAGGCAGTCCTTTCTCTCATTTCAGGAAAGCATCGATAAATAATGAGAATGGATTTATTCTCTCAGCCATTGAGAGAAGGGGATACGATGGCTTCTCTCAGAGTGAAAGTGAAGATATTGATAGATACATATCCATGCTCAGCTCCTTCTTAAACCGGAAACGCTTCTTTGAAAGTGATGAGGAGGGCCTTTCAGAAACAAAGAAAGCAATTGCAAAGGCAGTTAAAAATCTGGATAGTGCAAGAGTCTCAGATGCTTTCTTCAGGGCAGAGCGGCTTTACTGGGAGAGAAGGAATAAAGCAGGCCAGATACAAAAATCAAGGCAGGAAAGGCTTGGTCTTGGATGGGGCAATCAGGATCACCACACTTACAGATCATCAAGAGCCAATTTCTTGTCAATGATAAAGATCTTTGAGAGCATGGGCTACAAATGCAGGGAGAGATACTATGCTGGAGAAGAAGCCAAATGGGGAGCCCAGATTTTAGAACATCCAACATGCAATATTGTTGTCTTTACAGATGTTGATCTTTATCCAGAAGAGACAAAGATCGATTTTGCACATGAAGGATTAGAAGACAGAACAACTCTGGGCACCGTTGGCCTATGGGTCGGCCTTCATGGGGAAAGCATCTTACAGGCAGGAATGCATCATCTGGAAGCAAGATTTGACTTTGACAAACTGAGTAAAGATCTTCCTGGCTTTGGCGTTGAGGTCATGCCCCCATTCTCTTACTTTGAATTTCTTAAGCAGGCATTCACTGTTGGAGAGAGATGGGGAGTTGAGAAGAAGAGATTGGATACTCTTCTCTCAAAAGGCTCTATAACAAAAGATCAGTACGAGACTTTCTTAAAGAATGGAGCCATAGGAAGCCACATGGAGAATCTTGAGCGCAGACAGGGATTCAAAGGCTTTAATAAGAGCTCAGTAACAAAGATAATAAAGGCTACAGATCCCAGGATGCAGAAATCTTCAGGTGCCTAAGGCGAATATATGTTTAACATTCTTGTAACAGAACCAGAGTATTTTGACAAGACTGCCATAGCAAAGCTGAAGAAACTCGGCAATGTTACAGCCAAGAGGATGACGCGCGACGAACTTGAATCTACAATAAAAGAGATTGACATACTTATAATAAGAATAGAGACTACGGTAGACGCCTCTCTTCTTGGGAAAGCCAAACGCCTCAGGATAATAGGATCTGCAACAACCGGATTGGATCATATAGATCTAAAGAAAGCAGCTTCTCTTGGAATAGAGATCATAAACCTTCATGGTGTTCATACTAAATCGACAGCCGAGCATACGATGGCTCTTATGCTAAGCCTATCCCGCAATATTCCATGGGCATTTGAGCATATGAAGGAAGGCGGCTGGGACCGCTACAAGTTCATAGGCCATCAGCTAGGAGGAAAGACTCTGGGGATAATAGGCCTTGGGCGGATCGGGGCAGAGGTTGCAAAGTATGCCGAAGCATTAGGCATGAATATCATCTACGCTGATCCGTATGTGAGCACTGACAAGTTCAAGAAGGTAAACTTAAGCGATCTCCTTAAAGAAGCAGATATCATAACACTGCATGCTATGCATACCAAAGAGACTGACAAGATGATAAGCGCCAGGGAATTTGGGATGATGAAGAAGAGCGCACTCTTCATAAATACCTCAAGAGCTGAGATAATTGATGAAGCCGCGCTCCTCTCAGCGCTCAAGGAAGGGAGGATTGGCGGAGCAGCTATAGATGTCTTCCCAAAAGAGCCTTTTACAGCCAAGCGCGACATGCTGATAGATTACGCGATAAAACACCAGAATCTCCTTCTTACTCCGCATCTCGGCGCATCAACCTTCGAAGCCCTGAGCATTGCTGGAAACGAGATAGCAGACAAGGTGACGGAGTCTGCAAAGAAGCTCATTGAGAAGTAGTTTGTACGGAAGAATTTCTTTTATGCTCCTCATACTTCCTGCTTATGCTGACTGCCTCTCCTGTTATCAATCCCGTAGTGAAGAATAGCGCAGCCTCTACTATAATATTAATAATAATCACATTTGGGTACGCGTAAGCAAGCCCAAACCTCGCAATATACGAGATGAGCCATATTGTTATGATTACAGGGGATCTCTTGTAAAAGGTCTCTCCACCATTTATAAAGAATTCGGCAGAACCCAGAACATATCCTGCTCCGACTCCTGCTGCCATAAGCACAAACATCAATACTATCTCATCAACCGTGTAGCTGTATATTGCAAATGAGAATAATGCAAGAAGTATGTATGTTGCAGGAGCTATATAGAGCTTCTTTGCCGTAAACTTGGTGCCTTTCATATTTCTGTAAACCCTGAAAGTAAGTATTATCGCAACAAATGCAATTACCAACAGAGACGATGATCCCTGTATTGCAGAGGCAGTATAAGCAGTCAAAAACTCACAGAGTAAGATTATATTTACTGATATTTATCTTTTACTAGAGAAGGTTTTAATACTTAAGAAAGAAAAGCCAATGGTGATGATATGCAGGTTACACATCAGCCTCCAAAGGAATTGATAATACATAAATTATATAAAGTCAGCAAAGAAGAACTGGCAA
Source organism: Candidatus Martarchaeota archaeon (assembly GCA_023379075.1). Lineage (GTDB taxonomy): Archaea > Micrarchaeota > Micrarchaeia > Micrarchaeales > CABMGC01 > JAMCSO01. The sequence continues at coordinate 3,762 of JAMCSO010000012.1, forward strand.
AGACTGCGATAACAGAATCCCAGGGAAGAGGGCCCATCTACTGGCATTATGGGATAGCATTCTTCTTCGTCTCTTTTCCTATGCTGATGAATACAGAGGTCATATCTGATTTCATGAAAGGAAAGGAGCATTGGGTAGAGGTCTATTATGCCGATATGGATACGATAAAGGAAGAGATTGAGCTTGAAGACGGCGATTTCAAGGGCGCAAAGATGAGGGTTATGGACGCAGGTTCATTCTCCCCTCACAAGGAATTCGCAGAATGGGCAAAGACCCTAAAGTGACGCCCTCTCGGGGCTTTCATTTCAGAGGTTGAACTCCCCAGTTTCCCACAACATTAATAAGTGGGCAAGAAAGGTATAACGCCTGTGAGGGGCATGTATCTTGAAAAGAGTTCTTATCAGACAGAATCCCAAATGAGGCACATAGACAGGGAGGTCGCTTCCCCAAACAGAGAGTATGCGCATGGATACAAGGACTACCTGGAATTGAACAACAGGAAGCCCAGAAAATCTCCCCTGCAAAACCTGTCAATATAACCGAGGAAACGCCTGCAAGCTAGAAAACGGACGTTTATTCGTACAGATCAACCTCCTGTAATAAAAGTGGTACCGTTAAGATATGTCATTGTAGCACCATCAGCAGTTAGTTGTGCATTTTGAGATGGCGTACTGGTGTTATTATGAAAATAATTCTCAGCGTTAGATTCCGAGCCAAATGCGAATAGGTAACCACTCATTTTTTCATTTCCATATTCTGAATATGTTACTTGCTGCTCATTTCCGTAGTATGGAGCTGAAAGTTGCCATTCAGTCATGAGCCCAGTAAATGGGCCAGATTCAATGTAATTTGGTGATCCAACAAAGGTTGAAGCACCCTCAAAGCTATAAGTATATTCAGCACTTGCGCCAGTATTCCAGTCTATTGCTTCCATTACGAGTGTACCATTAGAATCTGGTAGCAGATCTAATAATATTTTATCGCCAGGATTTACTTTGCCATTAAATTCAACTACACCTGGAGGTATGGTGGTTCCATTAGTATTTCCTGGAGGGAAGACTTCCCAATCCATAGCAAAGCCTGGTGTACTACAGCCATACGAGTATTCTAACCCGATCTGATACCACCA
>JAMCSO010000013.1 GCA_023379075.1 Candidatus Martarchaeota archaeon
AAAGAGAGTAGATTCTTCTCTATTCTATCTCGTTCACCATGCGAGATCATCCTGGCGAGCACTGCAAACTTGTCAGTAGCTACTGCGAAAGCGCCTATATAATCGCTTCCCAATATGCTCATTTTTGAGATTCCCATTGAATGCACTGCTTTAAAACCTTATATTTAGGATTTAGAATGAAAAACAATATAATATGTGGGTAAGCTGTGAGAAGCTACTTCTTCTCAACATTTTCCTCTTTCTCAGCCTTAGGAGTAGTGTCTGCCCTTTCTTCTTTCTTTTCAGGTATGGGCGCAGGCTTTGCTTCAGCAGACTTGCCTTTTGTTCCACTTTCCTTTGCGGGAGCGACTGGCTTCTCTACCTTTTTATCCTCTCCAGGAAGGCTTACCTTGGCGGAATCTCCACTCTTATCTATCGATACCTTCACTGGCTTCAGGTTCTTTGACATTGTAAGGATGATGTGTCTGTTCAGCCCCTTGCTTATGCTGATCTTCTCAATATTGACCTTTGTCTTTCTTGCGACTTCCTCCTTCAGCCTCTTGACTGCCCTATTCCTTCTCCTGCTTTTGTGTATCTTTACAAGTTTCTTCCTAAGATTGATCGTAATCTCTGTTGGCATAAACATCACTCCTCCTTTATTCTAAGCTTCCTGCTCCTCCAATCTCTCTGAAACTTGTTATGCTGGATCTTCCTTCTAGTCCTAACCATAGCAAGAACAGGTATTCTCCTGTTCCTTTTCAATGCTTTTCCAAGCCTCATCTTTTTCTTCAAGCTTTTCTTGCTCACATAAATCACTTATTTATGCTTAAACTCAATCTTGGTATCTGGTTTATATGTTACCTTTGCCAGTATGCTCTTCAACTGATCGTCTGTTATCTGCGAAGTTATCCTGTTGCTTCTTGCCATAGCGATCAGCAAATCGACAACCTGCGAATATAAATCATAATTTGCAACTCTCACATTCATTAGTCTTTCGTATGCTTGGTTGCTCATTATTTTTTTCAACATCTCCTTTTTCTGCTGCTCTATCTGAAGAGCCTTCATTCTCTTACTTATCATCTCCTTTACTTTATCATCGTTGCTCTTCTCCTGCTGCTCTTCAGAACTCAAGATTACTCACCCTTGGCTACGTCTGTTGCTATCTTATCAAGGAAGGATCTTCCTTTAGAGGTAATCTTCCTGCCGCCCTTTGTCTTCTCAAGGTAGCCTATCTTCTCAAGAGCGTCGAATGCATCCTTTATTATGCTTCCTCCAGCCCTTGCATGGTGATGCCTTGTAACTGAGTGGTTGACCCTGTTTCCATATCTTGTCCTAAGTCTGTTTACTCCAACAGGGCCTTCCTTGTATGTCTGCCTGAGTATTGATGCACACCTAACATACCAAAAGTCTTCGCTCTGTGGTACTCTTTCCTTTCCCGCGCCGCTCTTAACATAGCTTATATACTCTGGTTTCGCCACCTTATCTGCCTTTAGTTTCATGGCTGCCTTCTCTATAAGCTTAGCTGAGTCAATTTCTAATGCGTTTGTCATAAACAGCACCGATAAATATCTATTAACAATTATGCAGTAAATCCTTAAATAACTTTAAGAATGCAGTTAAGCTATTATGTTTATAGTTTTATATACTTTACGATACAAATTATTAATCTGATTATAGGTAAAGTAATCCCTTTACCATATGAGAATGTTGGTGTCAGTATGAAGCTTAATTTTATAGAAGACGAGCCAAAGAGCCTTATTATAGAGTTCGGTGAAGCCGATAGGGGAATAGCAGAGCTAATAAAAGACAAACTCCTTAATAAGGAAGGCATAGAGTTCGCGACAGTAGTAAAGGAACATCCTGATATAAGCAATCCAAGGCTTGTAGTAAAGTCCTCGAAGAATGCAAGGGCTCTTGTATCAAAGGCAATATCTGAGGTTGAAGAAGAGATAAAGGAACTTGCTTCAGAGATACCTAAGAAATGATAAGGCAAAACATCAAGAAAGAGCCAGGACCTAGATTCCTCTCTCAAGCATTTGCTTTTCAAGAATAATCTCCTTCTGAAGTGCAGCAACGAATCTTACTCTTGGATCTGGATCATCGCAAAGCAGCCTTTCCAAAGTCTCGCGCGAAATATATATGGACCTCGCAGCAATCGACCTCTCCTTATAATTGGGGCTCGCGGCTAACTTGTCTAGATCTTCTACAGAAAGAATTGTTGTAGGCTCATTTACTCGCTCCACAATCAACTTTATGCTCACTGCAGAGCTATCCTGAGCAGATGCCGTAGCTTCCGGATTACTTCTAAATGCGCGCAGAATCCTCTGGTCATGTTCTGTTGCGTCAAGAAACATCTTCCTTAAAGGACTCTCTGCTGGAAGCTCTGATATCTGGGTCCTCTTCGCAAAAAGTTCATATCTGCAATCAAAGATAAATCTGAGTTCTTTTCTCATCTCTTCTGGAATCACACCAACCTTTGCCTCTGCGAGGAGCCTCTCGAATCTCCTAGATTCTTCAATGAGCCGTACAGTAGTCTGCATAGCTATCTTTTCTCTTCTCGCAATAGCAGCAGCGTCTACTGCTCCTCTTCCTCTAGCAACGCATACAATCCTGCCAACATTCTCTGCTTTTTCGACATTCACTAAAACCATATCTTTCCACCATATCAATATTCGTAATCTTATTTCGAATTACGTAATTATTGTAGTTATGTTTATTTAGCTTTTTTGTTCGAAATATTACTACAAGCAAACCGGAAAGTGTGTGTCTTTATAAATTTTCCATATTAGTATATATGTATTGGTGGGTCCGTAGCTCAGCTTGGATAGAGTGGCACCGTCCTAAGGTGATTGTCGCGGGTTCAAATATGCAGGCAGATCACTTGCGTTGGAAATCCCGTCGGACCCGCCAGGTGTTTAAAATGGCAATGAATAAGAAAACTAAGAAGGATAATAAGGTTAAGGAGATTGAGGAGAGCAGCGTCTTGGTAAAGCCAATAAGCCGCTTCGGCGGACTCGACAACATTCATCTGGCTATGTTAATTCTTATAACGATCCTGATAGCTACACTTCTCCTCGTATCATATTCAAGCCCAATTGCTTACAATCAGACCGCAAAGAACAATACGCAGCATTGCCCTTATTATGTAAACTCTAGCTGCATTACTCCAACGCACAACTCCTCAGAAGTCCTTATGGCAGCATCAACTCTTCTCGCATCTTATACATATCTTAATAGCTCGCTTTCAATATTGCCATTTTACACAAACATTAGCAAGGCAAAGGTCTCTTTCATACCTCTGCAGGATGCATGGTATGTTAGTGTTCCTTCATCCCCTCCACCAAACAATGCCACTTTCTATATCAACATGGTAATAAGTGATAAGAATTTAAGCGCCATTACACCATTCATAGAGATGACAAGGCCATCGACAAACAACCGCAATTATGTAGTGTCTGACGGAGTTATCCAGATTTACGGCAAGAGCTCATGTGCAAGCTCCAACAAGACAGAGATGTATTGGTTCATGGACCCTTACTCTCCTGGAGCAATCTCAAGCCTGAACAAGATGATAGAGCTTGAGAATTATTTTGGAAGTTCTTTAAATCTCACTCCAGAAATGATGTTCTCACCGCAATACTCTGGAACTGTAGCCTCAGTACATGGTAACAACAACACACGGGCATTGGGATCTTATATCTATTGTGCTTCTAAGGAACCCCAGTTCCCGAATTTCGTATCTGCTCTGGAATCCGCCTATTCTGGATCATATTTGTCACCAAATACACTATATCTACTTGCAAGATCCTCCGGGATGAATATGACTTCCCTCTCGTCATGCCTCTCATCATCTTATTCAGCAATCAACGCGCAGAATTACTTCTCCAACTACGAGAATATAGTATCCAGCGTAGCTGTTGTGACAGACTGCCAATACCTTGCAATACCACAAACTGCAATGCAATCTGTATGCTATGCGAATTCAAGCCTATGTGCAAAATAGTCAAAGAGGTTTTGATGAATCACTTAATGGCATTGATCAATCCTGGCAAAACCTCTGCGATAGCATACGTGAGCCTTAATTGAAAACTTGTTGCTCTTATTCTGAAATAGAATGTTGGTGTCGGGTTGTTCAGTGGGTCTGTGAAGAGAGCGGAATTTCCAATAACATTAGCATGCGATAAAAAGAACTCCACTCAGAGGGCATCTAAGCCCGCTCCAAAATTCGATGCGGTACTCTTCAATAAATTCAGATATGCCATTATCAAAATGCAGGATGGCAAAGGATATTGAGATTGGAATCTCACGAAAGGAAACCCTATGTTCTGCACCAACTACATACAGGCGATTCAAGAACAAGCTAAACCGGGCTGGAAGGTATGCACAGGATAATCTTGACAGCAGACGCGGATCAGATTAAGGCAATGATCCCATGATATGATTGGATCTCATAACAATATTTATCTTTTATTGCACATATTCCTAAGATGTGTTGGGATGGATAACAAAACCGCATTGAAAAGCGATCTTGACCACAATCTAAACTTCAGCGAAGAGCAAATCCTGTTAGATAAGGACAAGATAATAGTGGCGAAGGACAAAAGAACTCTGTTCGAGCTTCAAATAAACGAGATAAAGTCTGCCAGCGTAGAGGAAGGGATAGGGATAGGCAGACTTGTGATCAAGACTAAAAAGAACAAAGAGCTGGAGATAGCATACTTCACGAAGAAGAAGGTCGAGAGCTTCAGAAAACTTTCTCTCATAATAAATGCCATGATTGATGGAAAAGATCCTCCACAAATAAATCTGGATAAGAAGGAAGAAGAATATACGAATAAGTTAGGCACTCTCAGATGGCTTATACACTTCATGAAGCCGTACAAGCTAAAAATCTCATTAGGAGTTGTCCTAGCATTAGTCTCAGTTGCGCTGAACCTTGTGCCTCCTCTAATTATCAAGGCATTAATCGATAATGTCCTTATAAGTACTTCGTATGTAAGTAAGGGCCTATTCGGGCTTCTTACGTTAGAGCTGTTCGCAGCTCTTGCAGGAGTAACGCTGGTTTCCATACTGCAAAATTACATCTTGACAGTGACGGGCCAAAAGGTTGTAAACGACCTCAAGAGCAGGACTTACGACCACGTCATGAGGCTGTCATCCTCTTCGATCGAGAAGATCTCTTCAGGCAGGATATTGTCTAGGCTAACAACAGATGTCGGAAATACTCAATGGCTCATGGTATGGGGTTTTCCAACAATAGCTACAAATGTTCTCACCATTCTCGGCGTAGGTCTGATATTATTTGCCATGGATGCGAATCTTGCAGTCTTCATATTAATCCCGGTGCCTGCAGCAATATATGCATTGATAAAATACAGGAAGAAATCACACAGGATATATCACCGGAATTGGCGGAGAAATGCGGATGTCACAGCAGCGATCTCTGATACAGTCCCGAATTATTTCATAGTCAAGTCCTTCTCCAAGGAAAAGTTTGAGAACAAACGCCTCTCTGCCCTTCTGAACTCACTCTATGATTCGCAGGTCAGGGTTACTAAGATGAACCAATTCTATTGGCCAGTTCTCGGCTTTATAACTGCGTTCTCTACGATACTGATATGGTGGGTGGAAATCAAGTCATCGCCGGCAGCATACAGCTTGGAGTCATAACAGCATTCGTATTTTACATGTCTATGTTCTACGGTCCAATAAACAACCTCAGCAACATAATACCCTTTATCCAGCAGGCATCAACCTCCGGAGACAGGCTACGTGAGCTGCTTGAGACAGAGCCGACAATCACGAACAGCAAACACCCACGCAAGCCTGATCTGAATGCTGGAATATCCTTCAACAATGTCAATTTCGGATACGAGCCCATGCTGCATGTTCTCAAGAACATAAATCTCAGCATAGCAAAAGGCGAAAAAGTAGCGATAGTTGGGAAGAGCGGAAGCGGTAAATCAACAATATCCAAGCTGATCTTGAGGTTCTACGATGTCAATGATGGCGTCATGAGCATAAACGGGGTGAATGTGAAGGAGATAGAGTTAGGGTATCTCAGAGACAGGATAGCATATGTCCCACAGGACGTTATTCTTTTTGACAATACCGTTGCATACAATGTAGCATACGGCTCAAACAATCATATAGGTGCAAAGGAGATAATCGCTGCATGCAAAGCTGCGATAATACATGATGAGATCATGAAGCTGCCTTCTGCTTACGATACAAACCTAAATGAGCGCGGTTCCTCTCTTTCCGGAGGCCAGAAACAGAGAATATCGATCGCAAGGGCAGTAGTGAAGATACCGGATATAGTAATACTTGATGAATCGACCTCAAACCTGGATGTCAACAGCGAGAGGGAGATATACAAAGCCTTGGTAAACCTGATGCAGGGAAAGACCTCAATAATGATAACGCACAATGCCCACGAAGTCATGAATGCTGATCGAATAATCGTTATGGAAAATGGGAAGATCTGCGAGAGCGGGAGCCCAGAGGACCTTCTGAGGAAAAAAGGCAATTTCTACCGTATGTTCAAGAGGCAGATCAGCAAAGGTGAGTTCAAGAAGGAGAAGGCAGATGAATCAGTCTCTTCAATATACTCATATATAGATGGATTCATATTAGATCCCAAACGCATCACAATAACCACTGGGGACAGAGAGAGCATCGTGGATGTTGTTGCTCTTGGCAAAAAACATTCTGGATTACTGCCAAAATTGCCATTCCCAATATCAAATCCCAACGCAGTCATATTTTACAAAAGCGGGAATGAGCTCTTATTCGTAGATGACATAACTGCCCTTGACCATGAGTCATATAAAATCCTCAGAAAGGCAATAACAATGAACAACTTTAAGCCAGCGATACGCACGATAAGAAAGATATTGATAAGGGGAGATGAATTAGAGTGGCACGTAGGCACAGAATATGGCAATACAATAATCAATACAAAAGGAAGGAGAAACATCAGCATTGATGGCAGCACAATAAGCCTCACAGATACATTTGACAATATATATGAAATAGAGATTGACAAGCTTGATCAGAAAAGTTTCTCGATAATAAGCGAATCAATCTGACTCAAAATCGCATCTTTCTTTACAATAACCTTTATATATTCTACATCATAATCTATTGTTAAAGAACGCGGAGACGATATTGATACTGAGACTAGGTGAAAAATATGGATGAAGAAGAGCGACCAGAAAGTTCAATGCCAGAAAATGTAGTTTTAATAGGTAAGAAGCCTCCAATGAATTATGTGCTTGCTGTAGTGACCCAGTTCAACAATGGGGCCAGGAGTGTAAAGATTAGGGCAAGAGGGAATGCTATATCAAGGGCCGTAGATGTTGCTGAGATATCAAGAAACAGGTTCATAACAGATATAAAGGTTGGAAACATAGCAATAAACTCAGAAGAGCTTGCAAATGAGGACGGAACAAAGTCCAAAGTAAGCTCAATAGAGATCACTCTTGCAAAGTAAGGTGCTCTTTACTCCTTTTCCTTACTTTCTTTCTCCTTACTTTCTCTTCCTCAGTCAATAATATAAACCTTTAGAGATGAATTTATCTAAGCGGTGTTTTGTTTGCGCTCATTGTATAGAAGCCATTATGTGAAGGATATCTCCGGATCGATGGATGGGGAAGAAGTTACTATTGCGGGCTGGGTACACGAAGTGCGTGATATAGGCAAGATTCTATTCATTCTAATAAGGGATCACACCGGAATAGCGCAGGTAACTGCTAAGAGGAACTTTGTCAGCGACGAGATCATGGCATCTCTATCTCTTCAGAAAGAGAGCGTAATCATGGTTAAGGGGAGAGTTAAGCAGAACAAGGAGTCAAGAAGAGGGTTTGAGATTATACCTGAGAAGGTAACTAATCTCAATCCACTATCTGCTCCGATTCCATTCGAAGTAACTGGAAAGGTCCCTGCAGACTTAGACGTAAGGCTAGATAATAGGTACATAGATCTGAGGAGGCCTGAAGTATCGTCAATATTCAATATAGAATCAACAGTTCTTGGTACCTTTAGAGAGACATTGCTTAAGGAAGATTTCGAGGAGATAAGGACCCCATCAATTGTAGAAGCAGCCACAGAGGGCGGCGCAGATCTATTCAGTCTAAGCTACTTCGAACAAAGGGCATATCTTGCACAGTCTCCGCAGCTCTATAAACAATTAGCAGTAATTGGAGGAATGGATAGAATATTCATGATCGTGCCTGTCTTCAGGGCTGAAAAATCGAATACCATATTCCATCTTAACGAGATAACCCAGATGGACGTAGAGATTGGATTTGCTGGTTACGAAGATGCCATAGAGCTTCTTAAGAAAGTTGCTGAGAAGACGATAAGCGAGGTTGTAGATAAAAACAGAGAGGATCTTGAGATTCTCGGAGCAACTCTATCCAAAACTTCTGCAATTGAGACAACCTACTCGAAGATCATATCAAAGCTAAACGATAATGGAATTAAGATAGAGTTCGGCGAAGATCTGAAAAGAGAGCATGAAGAGGAAGCATGCAGGCTGTTTGGCGATCTTCTAATAATCAAAGAGTATCCTACTAGCGTAAGAGCCTTTTACAGCATGCCTAATGAGAAAGATCCTGAGCTATGCAACTCCTTTGACCTGATTTACAAAGGGCTGGAGATATCAAGCGGGGCCCAGAGAATTCATCTCCCAAATCTTTTAATATCGGCCTTGAAGAAAAAAGGGCTTGATCCATCAGGATTTGATTTTTACATAGATGCATTTAGGAAAGGGGCGCCTCCTCATGCAGGATGGAGCATAGGCCTCGAGCGTTTCACGATGAAACTGACTGGGAGCAAGAATATACGCGAATGCGCATTGTTCCCAAGGGACAGGCACAGGCTTAAGCCCTGACATAAACAACTGCAGGCAATCACATGATTCTCGAGACAAAGCAAGCAAAGAATGCAATCAGTATTCTAGAGAGATCGTACCCTAAAGCATCCTACTACCTTGATTTTGATACACCAATTCACCTCTTGGTATTAGCGATACTATCAGCTCAGACAAGGGATGAAGTAGTAAATTCGCTTTCTAATGATCTCTTCAGTAAATATAAGAGCGCTAAGGACTTTGCCAATGCAGATGAAGAAGAACTTTGTGGCCTGATCAAAAAAGTCAGTTTTGCACAGAAAAAGGCAAGAAGCATAATCTCAGCGTGCAGTATAATATCTGAGAGATATGGAGGCACAGTCCCAAATACGATGGATGAGCTTATTTCCCTGCCAGGAATAGGCAGAAAGACTGCAAACACCATCTTGATAAATGCTTTTGGCATAGTTGAGGGCATTCCTGTTGATGCGTGGGTTATAAGGCTATCTTTGAGGATTGGGTTGACCGCGAGCAGGGATCCAGAGGTCATAGAGAAGGATCTTGAGTCAAAGGTAGAAAAGAGGTATTGGCATAACATTGCATATGTCATGAAAGCACATGGAAAAAAAGTATGTAAGTCAGGAATGCCTCTATGCAGCAAATGCCAACTAAAAGATATCTGCCCAAAAAATGGGGTCTCTAAAAGTAGATAAAATGCTTATATCTGACTTTCATGTCCACTCAAAATATGCTTATGCATGCAGCGAACAGCTTAATCTAAAGAACATAGATCTTGTTGCTAAGGAGAAAGGGATAGATCTTCTCGGAACAGGCGATTTCACTCACCCTCTCTGGATTAAAGAGATAAAGGAGGAGCTTGTAGAGAGCGGAGATGGTGTCTACGAGTCAAAGATCTCTGGCACAGGCACAAAGTTCATATTGAGTTCTGAGGTATGCACAATTTTCGGCGGAGACAATGAGAAAAGATCGATATTTGACAAGTCAGGAAGCATAAGAAAGATACACAATTGCATTCTGGCGCCTAACATTGAGGCTGCAGAAGCAATAAACTCTATGCTCTCAAGATATGGCAGCCTCGATAGCGATGGAAGACCATTACTATCTGTGAGCGCAGAAGAGCTAGTTGAAGGAATAAAAGCAATAAGCAAAGATGCATTTATCTTTCCCGCACATGCATGGACCCCTTGGTTTGGCGTCTTTGGTTCAATGTCTGGATTCGACTCGCTTAAAGCGGCATACGGGAATCAGAGTGATCAGATAAAAGCACTGGAGACTGGTCTGAGCAGCGACCCTTCCATGAACTGGCGCATTTCCGGATTGGATGGGATTGCGCTTCTCTCCGGAAGTGATGCCCACTCGCTTCCAAATCTCGGAAGGGAGGCTACAATCCTTGATATGGATTCTGAAAAACTATCCTACAAGAATCTGATTTATTCAATTGAAAAAAGAAGGATATCCAGAACCATAGAGTTTTACCCAGAAGAGGGCAAGTATCACTATGACGGACATAGAAGATGCAACATATCTATGGATCCTTCAGAATCGAGGAAATTCAATAATATATGTCCAGTATGCAGGGGGCGGTTGACAATAGGTGTAATGCATAGGATAGATGAGCTTGCAGACAGGCCAGTTGGATTTGTTCCACAACAAGCAATACCCTTCTCACACATAATACCTCTTCAAGAGATCATAGCATTCGTATCAAAGAAAGGAAAAAATACAAATCATGTAAAAAATACATACAACAAGCTGATCTCCACCTTTGGCAACGAGTTTCATATCCTTTTAAAGAGTTCGATAGAAGAATTGGGGGAAGCAGATAACGATGTCGCGATTGCAATAAAGAACATACGCGAAGAGCGCGTGAACATAATACCAGGATATGATGGGGTCTTCGGCATAATTGATATCCTTAATGAGATGAGTGTGAAGAGATCTGGAAAGCAAAAGACTATCTCTGACTTTGAGACCTAAAAAGCAAAGAAGAGATTATAAATATTAACATAATAAGAGCCATTATGGATAAACTTATTCCAATATTCTCAATTTTATTCATCATAATGTCTGTCTCAGCGCATGCATTCACCTCATACATTCATGCTCCAGCAGTGCTCTCAAACGAAGACAGAGGGATAATAACAGTAATATCCTTGAATGTAACGCCAGGTAATGGTACAATAGCCGTCAACGGACCTGATTCAGTAGGAAGCAGCACAATACAGTCAGCACAAGATGCTGTCCAGTATGCATCTTATTATACTGGAATCAATGAGTCAAGATACAACTTTGATTTTTACATTGCAAATACCACAAACGTATCAGGTCCGAGTGCAGGGCTGGCAATGACTCTCTTAACAATCTCTGCAATCACACAAAAGCCACTTCTTCAGAACTTCACCCTGACAGGAACAATACTCCCTAATGGGGGTGTCGGGTTGATAGGTGGAGTCTATGACAAGATAGGGGCTGCAAGAGCAGATGATCTTAAGTATGTCCTTGTACCATCTACACCGGAAGGATCGTTCGAATATCTCCTTTATTACATATCGCAGCAATCATTCGGGATAAAAGTCATAGGTGTCTCAAACGTTTCTGATGCTGTCAATTATGCTTTTGGAAATGGCGCATCCGCACAAAAGCCCCTGGGGCTAAACATCTCTGATTTCCTGGATAATTTCACAAACTTAAATGTAACAGCAGCAATAACGAGATGCACCTTATGTAATTCTGAGGACTTTAAGAATCTGACTGAATTCACATTCAACATGACCTCAAATGAGATAAAAGGAATAACCGGAAACTACTCTAATGCAAAATCCGGGATGCTCTCTCTTCTCAGCCAGTACGAAGAGATAGGTGCAAAAGGATACTCTTACACAGCCGCAGATCTCTCATTTATAGAGTATCTTGACGCTTTCGTTCTTGCTAACTCCGGGAATCTAACACTCTCAAAATCATACAACATCTCCTCGCAGATTTATTCATATTGCTCTTCACTCACTCCGCCCGAATTGACTGGAAGCAATTACGAGTTTGTTCTTGGCGGCGAATCAAGGCAGTCATGGGCTCTTTACACAATCAATCAGTCTGAAGCAACAATAAAGTCAGCACAGACAACCGACGATCTGGTGCGTGCACTCTATACTCTAGGAGAAGCAAATGCGTGGTGCAACGCAGCAAACGTCATGTACAACGAAGCGTCAAGCATCGGCGGAGAGCCAGTCTCATATTCTGACTCAATAATAAATAATGCAACAGAATTGGTATCTGAGATAAAATCAAGCCCCGAACTATCACAGAGTATGTATGGGATAACTGCAATCCAGGATTATTCACAGGGCAATTATGGTGCTGCAGTATATTCTTCATTATATGCAAAAGCCGAGCTTCTAGGAGCGGGAAACCTCTCGGTGAGCTATCTGCGCAACGCAACCATCTCAAACATTAGCAACTCAACTTCTGGAATATGGCCATCCGAGTTCGCAAATGAGGCATTCTTCTATCTACAGGAAGCGGACATGGCTCAGAATGCCTCACAAAAGAGTGCGTATCTGGTTGAAGCGTACTCTGCCGCAATTCTTTCAAGCGAGTTCAATAAGGCAGACCAGATGCTCATCTCGTCTTTTATTCCCGGTTCATCAGCAAATTCAGTAAAGGAATTTGTTACAATAGAAAATCAGATCTCACAGCTTTACGTAATGGTCTTCCTAATAGCGATACTTCTTGCAATAATAATGATACTCCTGCTTGTTATCCTTCTCCATAAGAAGTGAGTGAATGGGCGATACCGAGAAAGACCTATTCTGCAGCGAAAAGATAAGGGATAGCATCTTTTATAAAACCAGATATACTATGGCCGTGTGCGACATAGCTCCTGTTCTTCCAGGCCATTCTTTGATAATACCAATAAGGCATGTGAGTGATCCAGTCCAGCTTACGGATGAGGAAGTAGTTGACATGTTTAACGTTCTGAGAAAGATAAAACCTGTCCTCTCAAAAGTATTTGCAAAAGGATCAGATTCATATAATCTTACGGCACAGATAGGGAAGTACTCAGGAATGAGCATTCCGCATCTTCACATGCACGTCATACCCAGAGCAAGTAATGACGAATTCCAGCATGATAACAATAGAATTTACGATATGATAGAGCATTCTAAGCGCATCACAACTGAGGAGATGGCATCGAGAGTCACACTGCTGAAAAAAGAGCTAGAGCGCAACGATTATGAATGATAGAAGCGCCAATGCCATCGCAGCCAGAGACATATTCCGGGTCTTTGCGTAAAACTTTGCACTCTTTCTAACTAAATATCCTACAGAGACATATCCAAGAAGAAGATCAGAAAGCCCGACCATGACTGCATATATAAAGTTGTGCTTGAAAGGAACGACCATGATGAAGAGATAAATACTTATCAGTATTGCCACTGCATAAAGAACCATTGCTATTATTGCAGCACCTTCTTTTCCTATAACTGCCGGAATGGTCTTAGCATTCCTTATCTTTGTGTCACCATGATAATCTCTTATGGTTCCATGTATCTCTCTGGCAAGGCCGCTTAAGAAGATCATGAAAGAGACTAGAAGAATGCTCTTATTGATAGAGGTATCAACAACATAATTTCCGAATATGAATGGTATTGCCATGGAGAGGCCTATGTATGCATTGCCTACGAAGAGCATCTCCTTTAGCTTGTAGCTGTAAAGCATTGCAAGGGCCCCGAAGATTATGGCTATTAATAAGCAGTACATATTTATCAGCGCAGAAGATATGATGCCTGTCGCAAGAGTGGCAATTGCAATCCATAGCGCCTCCTTCCTGCTCACAGCTCCGCTCACTATTGGCCTCCCTTTCTTATTGCTCCGATCTACCTCAACATCAAAATAATCATTGATTGCGAATGAGGACATGCTTATGAATATTGGTGTTATGAAGCTTGCAGTAAGGATAACTGAGGATGGAATCCTGCCTCCAGAAGCTATTAATTCTGCAGCCATAACCGCAATAACGAGCATCACGCTGTGCTCTATCCTGGTCAATTTGAGTATCGCAAGAATCTTATTCATGCTAATATTGTATTCGAAAAGTTTATTAAAAGCTATCAGTTATCTGGCTGGAGAGCCGCTCTGGAATGCGAATGCAGATATGCTGTTTTTCAATGCTACAAACAAAGTACTCTTGCCAACAGTTCAAGTCTACCTGAAAGGTATTTTATACTTTTAGCCCAAAACGAAGTATTCATATGTTACTATGATCAAAAGAAAGAAAGAAGTATTGTTGATAGCGTTATCTGCGTTCTTTGCTGACCTAGGGTACCAGGCAGTTGTAGCAGGCTATCCAATCTTTCTGGTCTTTGGTCTTGGCCTTCCAATATATATTTATGGGATAGTCGAAGCCTTAAGCTACGGTGGCGGAGCAATTTTCTCATACATTGGAGGAAGGGCTGCTGATAAGTATGGGCATAAGCGGATGGCGATACTTGGAAATGCACTGATACCGCTTTTGGGGTTTACCGGCCTTGCGAAGTCAGCGATTCAGGCAGTATCTCTCTTTGTTGGGGGCTGGTGGTCGCGTAATTTCAGGAGCCCTGCAAGAAGGGCAATGGTGGCAGATAATACCTCAATCGAAGAACGAAAGGAAGCTTTCGGCATTCTCCATGCACTTGACCTAGGGGGAGGAATGATAGCGGTAGCATATTCCGTTCTTTTATTCGTATTCATATTCGGGTCCAATGCAAGGGAAGGACTTGGATCCATCTTCTTAATAGCCATAATTCCCATCTTTATATCTACCTTGCTGTTATTCTTTGTTAAAAAGAACGGCGTTGATGCAAAGATCAACACTGCAGCAAAAAAGGCACCCTCAAAGAAAGGACTTATAGTCAACACATACTCTTCAGGAAACAAGGGATCCTTTTACAGCATACTTGCAGCTGCCACTCTTTTTGGGTTTAGCTCGTATTCGTTCGGATTTCCAATATACACAATTGCAGAAGCATCTGGAGTAAGCTATCTCGGAATAATTTCCTATCTTGTCTTTCTTGGTGCATCATCTTTCTCAGGTTATTTTCTTGGAAGAAGCAGGATGAGCGATATTAACGGGCTTGCATTTGCAGGATATCTCCTTGCCTCTTTGGCAAGCTTCGGATTTGCATATCTTGTCGGAGAGGGAATTGCTGCACTATACCTGATGGCAGCGATACTTGGGGTAGCTGTGGGTGCCATAGAGACCTTCGAGCCCACAATAATATCAAAGATTGTTACAAAGAGCAGCGAGGGAAGGGGAATGGGCGATCTTTCCATGGGCAGAAGCATTGGTTTGTTTTCAGGAAACATAATAATGGGATTCCTATTATTTTATTTTGGCAATTTCTATGCATACACATATGCGGCTCTTGCCTCATTTATTGCGTTCCTTATAATATTGCGACTTAGAAAGAGGACATGATATGGAAAGCGACTTGCAAAAGATGGAAGAAGGGATTATCTCTGCCAAGAAGAGCAGGAGGGCATTCTCCTTTGACTTTAATGATAAAGAGAGGACAGTATTGTCATCAAGGCTTGGGTTGGAGTTCAAGATAGAAGATATCAAAATGGATGATGTTTACCCAATATTGCTGAGTTATGGGGAACCAGATATCATAGGCAACATTGCAAAGAAATATGATGGGGCCTTGATTCTTAGCAAGCTCAATGGAGATGATATCTCTGAGCGTTTTGTGGAGATGCTAATCAATGAGCATAGAATAAATGTTTATCTAATAAGAATGAACATTTGATCCGTTCAATGCATTGATGACTGTGTCTATGTCGTTTGTTGGCTCTTTGCAGCTCCTTTCAGAACAGAGATAAAAGGTCGTTTTTCCATTGATTATATTCATATCAGCAACGAACGGAGCCATAGACGCGAGTTCATCACTTTTAAGCAGAATAAGCATACCGGGAGAAAATACTGTATTTATCTTTCTAAGAGCCTGTGTTGATTCAGATCTGCTTTTTGATACGATAACGAGTTCCTTGGCGTATCCAAACAGCTGGCCCATGTTGCTCAGCAAGTAGATATGCGCAAGGGGATTCTCGACTATCGATCCGGACAGGTATTCTATAGCCTGAAGAGCCTTCTCCTTGAACTCTTTCCTTCCTGTCATACTATAAAGCTTGAGAAGAGAGGATATTGCAGCCGAGTTTCCTGATGGGATAACACTATCCATTGCATCCTTCTCACGCACGACTCCATCTCCACCTTCTCTGGAGAAAAAGAATGCCCCATCCTTCTGGTCCCAAAAAAGCTCCAGCATCTTCTCAGCAAAAGCGATCGCACCTTTGAGATAGCGATCTTCGAAGCAGCCCTGATAAAGCTCTATCAGGCCTTCGGTCATGAATGCATAATCGTCAAGAAATCCTTTAATCTTTGTCTCACCTTGCTCGAATGCGTGGAAGAGTTCACCATCCCTGACCATCATCCTGAGGACAAAATCCGCTGTCTTCATACTCTTCTCTAAGTATGTCTCAGACCCAAAGATTCTGCCAGCTCTTGCCAAAGCGGATATTGCAAGGCCGTTACTGTCAGATAATATCTTATCGTCTATTTTAGGATGAATCCTGCTCTCGCGTGCCTCATAAAGCTTTCTCCTGGCGTTGTCCAGCTTCATCTCAATCTCTCCTGCAGGCTTGCCAAGCCTTCTCACTGCGCGCTCAGTATCATATCTTTTATATAGAATATTCAGCTCGTTTCCAAAATTTCCACCATCCTCAATTCCAAACACTGTGGAAAATATCACCATCTCTTCATTGTTTAGCACTTTCTTTATCTGGTTGCTCTTCCAGAGATAGAACAATCCCTCAGCTCCTTCACTGTCGGCGTCTATGGATGTGTAAAATGCGCCCCCCACGTCGCGCATATCACGTATCATGAACTCTAGTATTTCCTTAGATGTCTTTGCGTATTCCTCCTTTTTAGATAAGAGATATGTGTCCATATATGCTTGGGAGACTAATGCCTGGTCATAAAGCATCTTCTCAAAGTGTGGCATGAACCACACCCTATCCGTCGAATACCTGTGTATTCCATACCCTATGTGATCGTATACGCCACCATCCCGCATATAATAAAGCGTCTTTTCAACCATCTCCTGAGCCCGTTTTTCCTTTCTCAGATGCGAGTATCTCAACAGGAATCTTAGATAAAGCGGCATTGGAAACTTTGGCGATATGCCAAAGCCACCATTTGTAGCGTCATACAGGCTCAGAAGTCTTTTGTAAGAATCATCAAGGACATTCTCATCAAATTTCTTTCTTTCTGAAGTCACGCTATCATTACGCATATAATTCATTATCTCACTGCCCATGCGCTCTATTCTTACTGGGTCTGATTTCCACATCTCGCTTACCTTCTGTATCAGATCACGCATGCCCATGATGCCATTCTCACTTTCCTTTGGTATGTATGTAGAGGCAAAGAATGGCTTCCTGTGTGGCGTTAATATTATATTGAGAGGCCATCCACTTATTCCAGTCATTGATTGGCTGACATTTAGATACATCTTGTCTATGTCTGGTCTTTCCTCCCTATCTACTTTAATGCTGACAAAAGCCTTATTCATTAGAGATGATATTTCTTCATCCATGAATGACTCTTCGTGCATGACATGGCACCAATGGCAGGCAGAGTAGCCTATTGATAAGAAGATTAATTTATTCTCCTTCTCAGCCTTAGAGAATGCATCATCTGACCATGCATACCACTCTACCGGATCATTTGCATGTTCCTTCAGATACGGGCTTTTTTCATTGCGCAGAAGATTTGGCATAAATGATTACCTATTCCACATATGGTATCTTTCCACAACGTGTCATCTTTGAGTAATACTCGAGCATGCGTACATTGTCCTTTGTCTGTGGGAAATGCTTCTTTATCCGCAGCAGAATATCGTTTCTTTCCATCGACTTTGAATTTAATAATATTATATTTCCCGGAGGGGATGATGTGTCAATTCTGTATACTTTGAAGAACTTTGATAACCTGCGTATATACTTATTCAGGTTCTCCATTCCGTTGAAGCTGAGTGCGTAATTGACAGCAAATATCCCATTCTTTGACAGTTTATGGAAGGAATCCTTTATGAAATCTTCTCCAAGAAACTGCTGTGGGATCCTCATCGAATCGTATGCGTCTAGCAGAATTATATCATATCTCTTTTCAGTCATCGAAACGAATGATGCCCCATCGCCTATAAAAAGATTTGATCTCAATTTCTTTGGAAGGATTCTCTCTGCTATAAACACCATCTTCTCATTTATTTCGACTATGTCCATCCTTATTTTATCGCCAAAGATTGCATCAAGCTGGAATGCCACGGTTCCTCCCCCGAGACCTATCATCAATATGCGCGGCTTGCTATAAAGCGATGCTATTGGCATGAAGTAATCCCAATACTGCCCTGTATAAACAGAATCCTTGTTTATTCGAGAATACACTATGTTATTGAACCTGAACACTTTCTCAGTATTGCTCTCGCTTATTGTCATGATATCATTTCCATCTTCTATCACCGCAGTCTCCTTATCTGGATCTAGCAATTTGTTAAGTATATTTACCATACAATACACTATGCTCTGTTTTCCAATTATTATTTAAAAACACAACAGTATCATACTGAAAACCTTTAAATATGATTCCGATTTAAATTTATAATTTAAATGTGTTCCTATGGGAAAAGTGGTTGAGCTAGCTAAGCTTAGAAATGGGAAGGAAAAAGCTAAGGGAAGCGGGCTTGCTGATCTAAGAAGAATAGAGACACTAAAGTTCCCTACGATGCGGCTAACGAATCCTTTGAATGAGAATGAAGATACTGATGCGGATTATCAGAGAGAATACCAAGCACAAAGAATGCTCAGAATAGCAATCAAATGCTTGGAACTGTGGAACATCCCAAAATCTGCATGGAAGAAAAAGAACCCCTCTTTCTTATCTGGATTGACTACAGTTTGGGGAGAGAAAGTCGGAGTTTATACTAAGCTTACTGAGTCTGAAGTTCTAGAAGCCCTTGAATACATCCACATTAATGGCATACTGGAGTGGTTTGCCTGCAGGCCGACTTCGGTAGAGATAGGCGAAGTTGCAATCCCTGCGTCAGATCTTGAGATTAAACCTCAGGAATTGGAGCTAGTGTTAAAATCTCATCTCTTAAGAAATTCATCAGCGGAGAAAAAAGCAGCATGATATGCTTTTTATGCCGAAACTGCTTCCAAGTTGATACGGATAAAGTCAAACTGCAGAAAGTTACATCTGCCTAGTTCCTTAACAAACTGGGCGGGAAATCTTGATACCAGAACGGAACTCTGGAAGCAAACATAAGATCTGAACATGGGGCAGAAATAACAATCGATTGATAATCTGTCAGTTTTTGGCTTTATTCATATATATACTTAAAAATGTATCTATCATATATGGCTAATCTTTAAATATGATCTTGATGTTTACATTAACATACAAGGTAGAATCTATGGTAGCTACACCAGCAGTAACCGTTGTGAATCCAAGGCCAGAAGCAAAGGTAAGAGAGAAATTGATTGAAAAGATGAACGCATCGTTTACTTCGTATGAGCGTTCGCTTACGAGCCAGACTATGACCGGACAGCAACTTGTTGAGAGTGGAGAGAGATGGAAGGCACTCGTCATGAATGCGAATATATTGGGAGATAAAGCATTGCTTCAGAGGGTTGATTCCATTAATAAGAGTGTGGTCAGCGAGGCAGCCAGGCTTGGCTATACTACTCAGAATGTTGATGTGCTTCCTAAAGAAATTATAAATGATCTTAATTTTGAAAGAGACAGATATCAGGGAGGAAATGTAGCAAAAGACAGACAAAATTTAGGAAATATAATCTCAAAGATCTGTGCGAGCCACGGTCTTTCATTCTCGAATATTGCAGACAGCATGGAAGAGTATATAACAAGCAGGAGGATTACTGCATTGCTTAACTCTTCAAACTTAACTGCTAATAATAGTTCTTCAGCAGCAGTTGCAACTCCTCTTCCAAGGGCGAGGTCTGCAGTAGTGCCTGAACAGTCTCAGGCTCAGCCTCCTCAGCCTCCTCAGACTACAACAGTAGTAAATCATCATAATTGGAACCCTCTCTCTGCAATAGGGGGTGCAGTACTTGCTTTAGGAATACTCTTTGGAGGAGCTTATGTTGGATCTAGGGCGCAGAAGGCATATGATCAGAAAGTAGCGCAGGTTCAAGTACAGCAGACACAAATAAAAGATGCGGGTGTAGTTGGAAAGAATCTTGCACAGGCAGAAGGAAGTGAAACCAGTACCAGCCCAGCACAGGAAAGAAAAGAAGCCACCCAATTTGTTTCAGCCGCATCAGCAGCAAGGAGTGCAGGAAATATTCCTCTTTACAATGTATATAACGCTATGGCAGCACAGGAACGTGCAGATGCCTCAAGTTCGCCAACTTCTACTACATCAACAACAGCCCCACCTACAACCACACCGAGCAGCACTACTGTCCAGACTACAGGCAGCGGCGTAACAGCTACAACACCATCTGCTACAGAAACAAAACCTTCTACAACTTCAACAACAGCAAGCCAGTACAAGAGTCAGACATTGATAGTCCTTCCCGGAGGAACAATATTCTCATATACTGACTCGAATGGAATAGCAAACAATGTTGTTTATGATGGTATACAGAAAGTTAATGGAAATCCTGAGGCAGGATTCCAGTGGACTGAGACTAAAAGCGGTAATCTAATTGCAGCCGGAAACGTTATAAATGTGGCTCAAGGAGATTCCAACAGCACAGGGATAGTACTTCCTGGTGGAACAACTGTAGAAATAACTGTAAAATCACTGAATTCGAATAACGGAGCAGCAGCTGTAATTGTAATTCCACTTCCATCATCTAACACACAGGCAGCCTGAAAAATAATCTCAATTTGCAGGGCCATGTCAACCTTTAAGTCAGGAACAAATCATCCCGTGCAGAAGGGTGCATTTAGAGACTCAAATGCCGCTACAACTATCTGCGGAAGGCTTATTCCAGAGCTTATGTCATCAATTGATAGAAAGATAGGTTCTAATCCATATGTCTCTACGGATTCTTTAAAGGAGCTTCTTAGGATCTCCCGCGGTCTTAGACAAATCCTGATTCTTTTATCTGATCAAGGTCCGACAGGAAACAAAAAAATTCCAGACCAGCAGGAACTATCATACCTTCCAGAAAACATCCGACTTATATACAATCTGGCTAAAGAGGTTAGAGACAGGAAAGAAAAGTCCAGAATTGAGAATAGCATTTTTGGTATTATACTATATATAGAGGGTACCTACGCAAAACTTCTGAGAAGATGATTTATATAATAAATTAGCCAAACTAATTAGAGGGTTATAATGGTCAAGATTGTCTATTCTGAGGAAGACTCGAGACGCATAGCAAATAATATTATTACAGCAATTAGAACTGACCCCTGGAGATTCGACCTCTTTACTAGGCTGTTACGCTTTGCAGGAAGCAGAGGAGAAGCTAATCCAACTGTAGCTGCAAAAGCTTTAAGAGATGCTGCTTCGATATACGAGAGCGGATACCCAAAACGTGCAGCTGCAGCAATTGGTTTTGCTGAAGGAATAGAACGCCAAGCCAAATCTGCAAGACGTAGATAATCAAACCAAGACTATCAAGTAGGATCAGAATTCGACAAACTCGCTCTTGATCTGCTTAAGGGAGTTAAGTGTTGTTGTCTTCTCAACCCCTTTTCTTGATAGAACCGCCTTTACAAATTTATAAAATGAATCTATATCTGCAGTCCTCACTTTCATAAGGATCTCCCACTCTCCTGTTATTATATCTACACTTTCTACTTCTGGAAACGCAGAGAACTCTTTAGCAACCTTCTCTGGTTCTGTATATTCATTATGTGAAAGATTTACAAGTACGTAGCTGCAGAGACCCTCATTAATCTTTTTATAGTCAAAAACAGCTTTGTACGCTTTGATTATGCCTTCTTTCTCCATCTGCTTTAGATTGTAATGTATGGTTGCAGAAGGTGCCTTCAGCTTCTTTGCTATGCTAATTATCCTTGGAGTACAGTATCCAGACTTCATCAGCCATACAAGATCCTCCTTTATACTTTTCATAATTATTGTATAATATTCAATATTTAAAAGACTTCTTATATAAAAATTGAATTTTGTACACTTAGTAATATATAGTAATCGAACAGAACCGTTGTAGGGAATAAACATAAGGTTATCCTATGATTCAAAAACAATTGATTGATAATAATGTTACAGGATACAGGGAACTTTTAACCCCCAGAAAGCTGGAGGAACTCTTGCCTCTTTCCGAAAAGGGAAAGGAGACAGTTTTGCAAGGAAGAGACGCTGTCAAAGGTATATTAAGAGGGCGGGATAGAAGGAAACTGCTAATAGCTGGTCCGTGCTCTGTTCATGATGTTAACGCAGCTATGGAGTATGCTGAACGACTGAAAGAACTAAGTGGGAGGGTCGCTGGTGTTTTTCTTGTGGTAATGCGTGTTTACGGGGAGAAGCCAAGGACTAGTTTGGGGTGGAAAGGACTTATAAATGAGCCTTCACTTGATGGTATCATTAATCCGAACGAAGGTCTCATGGCAATGCGCAGATTACTGGTTGATCTTGCCAACAAAGGAATAATAACTGGTACGGAGTTTGTACAATTAGGTACTCCTCAGAGAATAGGAGATACTGTCTCATGGTCTGCAATAGGAGCAAGGACCGTTGAATCGCCACCACATCGCCATATGGCTTCTGGATTGAGTATGGCTGTAGGATTCAAGAATAATACTAATGGCAATGTAAATGCAGCAATCGATGCTGTAATAACTGCTGCAGGCAGCCACGAGTTTGACGGGATAAACTGGGATGGTGTGGAAGCTACTGTTACTACTAAAGGAAACAGTGATACACACATTATACTAAGAGGGAGCGAGAACCAATCAAATTATGATGAAGAGAGTGTAAGGAGTGCATTACTGGCACTTGCACAAAGAGGCCTACAGCAATCATTAGTTGTCGATTGCTCGCATGGAAACGCGATGAATAGTGAACATAAAAAGGACCACAGACTACAATCCGTGGCATTTTGGGGCCTTATTGACCAGATTATGCGAGGCACTGAAGGAATCATCGGAGTAATGCTTGAATCCTTTTTGGAAGAAGGAAGCCAAAAATTCGAAAGCGGTATAACACGAAAAGAGGATCTCAAATATGGTGTATCCATAACTGATCCATGCATAGGTTGGAACGAAACCGAGAGCATGATCTTATCTGCAGCCAAAGAATTGGCTAGAAGATAACACCATTAAAAGATTCCCTGAAGCACTTTAACCTTAGATGAAACTTGCTAATGGGACAATATTTAATACTTGCTTGCAAATTAGATTGTGTTTATCATAATATAATGAGAAGATATTACTGCGGAAAGAGTAGATCTGTTCTTTTCGATTTGATATAATAACCAGACTTATCAAAATTTAGGGGTTTTATGCAGGAACTCAGTGTTGAAAGCCAGAAGAAAGTAGAGTTGATAGACATAACTGAACATGTCAAGAGCAAGGTAAATAATAATACAATTAGTGATGGAATATGCATAATTTACATACCTCATACAACTGCTGCGATCATAATTAATGAGAACGAAGCAGGCCTTTTATCTGATATTGAGATGTTTGTAGAGTCGCTAGCAGAAAGAAAAACGGGATGGAAGCATGATAAAGTAGATCAGAATACGCCCGCTCATCTTGCAAACATAGCAATAGGTTGTGAGAAGATAATACCAATACAGAATGGAAAGCTAATGCTAGGCAACTGGCAAAGCGTATTCTTTTTAGAATTAGATGGGCCAAAGAATAGGGAAATCTATCTCGAGTACATTGAATGCAAGGGCTGATTGACACTTCGTCAAATATCTTATTTGGAGAGTGCTTTTTAATCCTTAATCTAGTCAAATATCTCTTAATCTGGAGGATATCTTGAAGATTGAAGAAAAGGATGAGGTAAGACACGCAGCAAACCAATACCTCAGAACGCGCTGGGAAGGCAACGCATCTACGAGAGAAGCGCTATCAAGAGCTAGAGAAGCAGATACGTTATTCTTTGTGGGAGCTGAACCCTTTATTTTAGTTTCGAGAGTTGCCAGTTTGGGGGGACTATCACTAAGGCAGTTATTTAGAAGAGGTGGGATTATAATTCAAAGTGAAGGTAATATCTTAAATATGTGCCTACCTGTTAAATCGTTAAGCTCGGCTAGTCTGTCAAGAATAAGATTCAAGGACGATCTGGCTGGAGTTAAGAGGGAATAGAACGAAGATCGTGAAAAATGCATTTATGGTGGTGTACAGATGGTTAAACAACAGGTCTTTAATCCTAAACCAAAAGACAATGGCGTGATTAAAAACGGATTGGCATTTAAACCGTTTGCTCTCAGAGAAGGAAAGCTTAAGTCTCTTCAAAGAAAAAGAGCAGAAGACCGTGCTACGATAACGCCAGAGATAGAAAAGATAGTCAATAGGATAGCCCAGATTCAAAATCCTGCAAAATTGGAAGAGTATTCATCAGATATAAATCCCATTGTTAGAACCGCAGTTGCATTTAGTCCCTTCGCCGAAACTATACGCGAGGGTCTCCAGTCCGATGATAATGCTACAGTTAGATCTATTGCATTGATACCACCCTCAAAGCTCCTGCGCATACATGATGATATGACGTTGGTAGGGCTAAGTCCTATTGGCGCGCTAAGAAAGATGATGGGAGCTACAAATCAAGCCGAGCTAAACTTATTCTTTAAGGAATTACACGCTGCCGCACATGCTAACCTAGAGGAATACAACATC
>JAMCSO010000014.1:0-6553 GCA_023379075.1 Candidatus Martarchaeota archaeon
ATCAATGCAAGATGGGGGCTGGATGAAGGCGTAGTCATAGCAACAACAAGACCCGAACTTATACCTGCATGCGTTGCAATATTTGTAAATCCTGAAGACGGGAAAAACAAGGAATTGATAGGAAGATCTGTGAAAGTGCCAATTTTTGGACAGGAGGTGAAGATAATCGGCGATTCCAGAGTAGATCCTAACAAGGGCAGCGGGATTGTCATGTGCTCTACTTTCGGAGACCAGACAGATATAGAATGGTACAAAGCTTATGGGCTTAACCTAAAAATAATAATAAGCCCTGAGGGCAAGATAACAGAAAGTTCTCTGAAAGGACTTAGCATAAAGGAAGCTAGGGAAAAGGTTGTTGAGGAGTTAAGGGATAAGGGGCTTCTTCTCAGGGAAGACAAAATAGAACACTCAGTCAATACGCACGAGAGATGCGATACTGAGATAGAGTTTATCGTTAAGAATCAGTGGTATATACATTACCTTGATCTTAAGGACAAGTTTCTTGAGCTTGGATCCGAGATCAGATGGTATCCACAGCACATGAAAGTCAGGTTCGATAATTGGGTGAGTGGCCTGCAATGGGACTGGGGGATCTCGAGACAGAGGTACTTCGGAGTTTACTTCCCAGTATGGTACTGCAGGAAATGCAATGAAGTCAGATTTGCAGATGAGAAGGCACTTCCTGTTAATCCGTTTGTCGATAAGCCAGCAGGCCAGTGTGAAAAATGCGGCTCTTCAGACTTCGAACCGGAGAGCGATGTGATGGATACCTGGGCAACATCTTCCCTGACGCCGCTTATCAATGCAAGATGGGGGCTGGATGAGAAGTACATGGATAAAATATATCCAATGAGCCTGAGGCCGCAGGCTCATGACATAATATCTTTCTGGGCATTCACAACAGTGGTAAAATCATATTTGCACACCAACTCAATACCTTGGAAGGATATAATAATCTCGGGGCATGGCCTTGATCCAAAAGGCGAGGCAATGCATAAGCATCTGGGCAATGTCATAAAGCCAGAGGGATTCATTGATAAGTATGGGGCAGACCCAATCAGATACTGGGCAAGCTCAGCATCCTTAGGGGAAGACAGTTCATTCCAGGAGAAGGAGCTTATCGCATGCTCAAAGCTGATTAATAAGATGTGGAATGTTGCAAGGTTTATGGAGATGAACTGTAAATCAATTAGCAAAAAGAGCAGCGAGAACCCGGTGGATATATGGATACTTGGAAGAATGAACGAAGCTGTGAGTATAGCAACCAAGAGATTCGACGAATACAATTACCACGGAGCAAAACAAGCAGTGGAAGAGTTCTTCTGGGAATTCGCTAACGATTACTTAGAATTCATAAAATACCGGATTTATTCGGGAGACGAATCTGCCTGCAGGCCATTCATGAAATCTTTCCTTTCAGTAGTGAAGATGCTTGCCCCATTCATTCCTTTCGCGATGGAAGAGATATACCAGACAGCATTCCTTTCAAATAATGCATTTCTTGAAGCATTCCCTGAAGAGAGGAGCAAATCAATACATGTAAGCATTTGGCCATCCGCAGAGAAGGTTGATGCTGCACAGCTTGAGACTGGTGAGTCGATAGTCTCTATAATAAAATTCATAAGGAAATGGAAACACGATAACAAGATGGCTCTCAATGCAGAGCTTGCATCAATCATTATAGACTCAGAATCTGACCTGGGAGAGCTTCAGGATATTCAAGGTAGCATGAAGATAAAGAGGATAAAAAAAGGTAAGGCTTCATTAGAGGTTTCTAATAGTATAAGAATAGACATCACAAAATGAGATAACTTCTCTTACGCATACTTAAAGGCTTGGTGATATAATGAGTCTTGTTGGCAAAAAGGTACTTGTTATGGGTGTTGGATCAGGACTGGGCCCAGCAACATCCTACTTCCTACTTAAGAGCGGTGCGGAGATAGTAATTGTTGCGAGAAATGAATCCAACCTTAAAAAGGTGAAGAAAGAACTCTCCGGATACGGGAAAATTGATTATATTGTTGCTGATCTTTCCACTATCTCGGGAGCAAGAAAGGCTGTGGATCAATCCCTAAAGAAACTTGGAAAGATAGACCATCTTGCGGTTCTTGTTGGAAATTACATGGATACGCCAATAAAGAGTCTTAGCGAGGAGAAGATGGAGAGTATGATAGGCGTGAACCTCAAGGCGCCAATATACGCAGTTAAAGAAGCATTGCCGCATCTCAAGGGGGGCTCGGCCATAGTCATGGTATCCTCAATAGAAGGTACCTATGGGCATGGCTTAGATGAAATAGTATACGCCTCGGCAAAAGCCGGCCTCGCCAAGGCAACAGAACTCCTGGCATACGAACTTCTGGATAAAAATATAAGAGTCAATGCCGTAGCGCCTAAAGCAATGAGACATGATTTTGAGCCGGAGAGAGAATGGAAAAAAAGCAGGAAATTGGGAGATATTGAATGCCCTCCAGAAGATGTCGCCAAAGTCATAATGTGGCTTTTGGACGATGAATCGGAGTGGATTAATGGAGCAGTAATACCAGTAGATGGAGGGGCAAGGCTGAAGTAATCAGAAGGATATGAAATAATCAGTAAGGAATGCAATTGCAACACCAAAGACACCCAAGCTTATTCCTATCAATAGGTGCATTAAGTAGACGAATCGCTCATCCTCCTTTTTATTTGCAATCATTATACCCAGTACAAAAAGGACAGCGAGGGATACACCCACAAGGATTATCTCTATGCCAGACTGGAATACTGATGTGATTCCAAAAAAGACTGCACTTTCAAGGGTTTCGTAGGGCATGAATATCATCCTCGCCAAAGAACTTAAACCTTGGCAGACTGGTCGCATATAAAAATCCAGTTAGAGCTTTATAAAGGTTATCAGAACGTGTTGGTTACGGGAAGTCTCACTTTTCACTCTTCTTTATAAATTATGGTCTTTTT
The DNA here is from genome assembly GCA_023379075.1 of Candidatus Martarchaeota archaeon. Lineage (GTDB taxonomy): Archaea > Micrarchaeota > Micrarchaeia > Micrarchaeales > CABMGC01 > JAMCSO01. Next base: position 2,953 of record JAMCSO010000014.1, read on the forward strand.
CAGATCATTCATCTTAAAAGAAAAAGACTCTGTGTCCTTCTTTTTTGAGAGTGTGGACCACTCTACAGCCTTCTTAGCGAAAAGAGCTTCCAGATCGGCAGTTCCGGGAAGATTCATCTGCAGATAAGAATATAGCTCGACATCCGACTCAATGACGTTCTCCACGAAGTTATGAAGCCTCTTAAAGCTTGTTCCACTGAATGGAATTACTTCGTTTATATTTATCTCTTCCCAGACATCTGCTGTGACGAGGCCGATAAAGTGTGTGAGCGCGAGAACCTTGGCCATTGCGGAGTCATGCTCCTCGGGGGTTGTTATCAAAACCTTAAATCCCTTTGATGACAAGAATGATGAGAAATCCTCAGCAAAGACGCGCTCTCGTACATTTGTTGGAGTTAATATAAAGTTCTGGCCTTCAGCACCAGAGGAAGGGCCGAAGAGAGGATGGGTACCCAAAACCAATGCACTTTTGATGAACTTATGCATTAGGTCCACGGGCACTACCTTTACGGATGTTATATCAATTATCTTTTGATTCTCGGAGAGATGCGGAGCGATTTCGGCAAGTAAGCTCTCAAGACCCTGGATCTGGACCGATATCACTACAAGGTCTGCCCCTATTATCGCATTGGTACAATTCTCTGCAACAGAGATAGGGATTTTCTTGGAGAGGGACTTTGCCTTTGCCAAATTTCTTCCTGCAATGACAACATCATCGCCATTATCCACGAAGAACCTGGAGAACCATTCCCCCATTTTTCCAGCTCCGCCCAGTATCGCAACTCTCATTCAATTACCTTTTTTCTCCGCTTTTTGATAGGACCCAAGGACCTTGACGAATGAAGAAAATGCACCAAGTTCTTCGACTGCTTCTTTTAGCTTTGTCTCACGGATGGACCCTTCACAGTCTAAGTAAAAGTTATATTTCCAAGGCTTTCCGAGAATTGGCCTTGATTGGATGTATGTAAGGTTTATTCCATTATTTGCAAAACATCCTATTGCATTGTAGAGCGCTCCTGGACTATGCTTTGTTGAAAACGCTACCGATGTTTTGAACCCAACGCCATCATTTGAAGATTTATTGGCTTTTCTTGATATAACAAAGAATCTAGTGAAATTCTTCTTGTTGGTTTCTATCCCAGAAGCAAGTATCTTCATGCGGTAGATTACCGCAGCTCCCCTTCCGGCTATTGCGGCTCCGTCAGCTATTCCCTTTTCTTTTATCAGCTTTACACTTCCTGCTGTGTCATATTCCGGTATCGCAGAAAATCCCATCCTTTCCAGATACTCTCTGCATTGGCCCAAGGCCTGTGGATGCGAGTAGACATTTTTGATAGATTTTATATTTGCCCCCTCGTTTGCTATTAGGCAGTGTGAGATCTTATGTATAACCTCGCCAACTATCGGAAACCCAAATTTTAGGATTAGATCGTATGTCTGCGTGACATTCCCCTCTATTGAATTCTCTATTGGAACGACACCAAAGTCAATCCCGCTGGAGATCGACTCAAAGATATCTGCAAATGTCTGGCATGGAACAGCGTCGATCCTTTCTCCGAAATATTTCTTTGCGGCTTCTTCGCTGTAAGCCCCTGACTCACCCTGGAAAGCAACTTTTATCACAATCTCAACCTCTGCAAAAAGGATAATTCTTATACAATATAATTTTAGTATATATTCTTAAGCTATGTCTACCAAGGAAAGATATGACCTGTTAAACGGGGGTTTGATGAGAACAAAGATAATAATCACTTATGGGCCTATGATAAAGGATGAGAAAATTCTTGAAATGGCAGTCAGCATGGCAGACATTGTGCGAATTAATCTGTCCCACGGGAGCGAGAAGGAGTGGTCTGCAGCTATTGAGAGGGTGAGAACGATATCGAAAAAGCTTGGTAAGAGCACAGAGATCATGGCAGATCTTCCAGGCCCAAAGATAAGGATAGGCAGGCTTGATAAAAGGAGAAAGATCAAGAAGGGCGATGAAGTCAGATTCTCATTTGGAGGAGGAGACGCTGTTCCAGGCTCCATACCAATAGAATACGATCTTATTAGATATTGCAGGCCAGGAGCTGCGATATATGTTGGTGATGGAGAGCTCAAGCTTGAGATAACAAAAATTGGGAAGAGAGAGGTAACGTGCAGATCCTACTTTGACGGCATTATAGAGAACAGGAAAGGGCTGAGCTTAGAAGGACTTGAAGTAGACGCAGAACCGCCTACTAGCGAGGACATAGAACTTCTTGGATTCGCTGTTGCAAACAAATGCGATATGGTTGCTGAATCGTTCGTCAGAAATGCAGACAATATTAGAAAATTAAGATCAGCAGCCAAAGACGTGAAGATCGTTTCTAAGATCGAGAGAAAAGCTGCTCTTGATAGTATAGATGAGATTATCAGCGAGTCGGACATGGTGATGGTGGCTAGGGGAGACCTTGCCCTGAATGTAGGCTTTGAGAAGCTCTCTCAGGCGCAGAGATTTATAATCAAGGCTGCGGAGAGGGGCGAGACGCCATTTATAATGGCCACAGAAGTCCTTGCAAGCATGGTCAGCAAGCCTGTGCCAACCAGGGCAGAAGTTAGCGATATATCAAATGCAATTTCTAACAACGCATATGCCATAATGCTCAGCAATGAGACATCGGTTGGCAAATTCCCTCTTGAGGCAATAGACATGCTGCGTTCCTGCATCAGTGAGGCAGAACATGATAGAATGCTTGAAAGATCACAGAAAGGGTTATAAGAGAATTACTATCTAATAATAGAGATAATATATGCCTTTTGCCAGGGTGGCAGATCGGCTATGCAGCCGCCTGCAGAGCGGCTTAGAGGGGTTCAACTCCCTTTCCTGGCTTCTTTGGAAGAATCTCGGTTCATCCATTTTTATATATTCGGGATTGCGTTTCTTATATTTGGCTTATTCCGGGGCGTCTCTGGTCAATCAATTCTGCTCAGAGTGTGCTTTTCTGATTGAATGTTGCCACTATTTCTCCTCTTAGGAATAGAAAAAGCAAAGATCGAGAAGGATAACCAATTATGGTGCAGAATGGGCTTCGTGACATCCTCCCACATGTAAACGGCTTGGGCTTCCCCGCGTTAACGCTCATTTGGGCCTTGAACCATTCTTTGAGACGAAGTTCTCGTATTTTATGGATCTTTTTTGTAGCTCGTTAAATCTTCGCCTAGCTTCTATAAGGTTAAGCCTGGTTATATGCTCACTCTTCTTATGCATGATGTTGAATGGCGGAACTTTGTAAGCATTCTTGTCATCAAATATGAACCTCTCGTGCTGTGAGACTGCATCTTCATCGCTCATGACAAAGACGCTAATCTGCGTGCCATAATTCTCGGCCTCAGCCTTGCAGTCAAGGTAGTTTCTTGAGAAGCGTGCATCAAGCATCTCTTTTGAAGTAAGTATCTTTACCTCAGGCACGCTGTTCCCATTACCCATGAATAGCCTGGAGAAGTTTTCTATGCCCTCTGAGTTCATGTGCTTGTCTACAATGAATACGTTTCCATTTAGCTGGGAGAATATCTCATCCTTTATGCGGAGAAGGTTGGTGTAGGGCTTTGATGGATCTATAGTCAGACTCTTCCTCCT
>JAMCSO010000014.1:6563-11291 GCA_023379075.1 Candidatus Martarchaeota archaeon
GGTGATGATGGATTAATGTATTTGGATAGTATGATATACGAATCTATCGATAACGCCATTATTATTGAAAGATAGACTGCAATATAATAATAATTGCTTACAGATATTATCTGCGCCTTGATGATATTGACAAAGAATAGAGGTATGATGAAGAAGAGGGCGGTGTAAATTAGAGTAAGGGATGCGTTAAGAAAGACATACCCCCTGGCTTCACTGTTTGCGATGTTGGATTTGTTTTTGTAAATTAGTACAGAAGATATCAGCATTCCTATCCCGACTATGAATACCATATACTCGGATAGTATTGTAGCGTATAGGGGGTTCAGATTCTCTGCGGATGGCTCCAGTATACTTGTGACGTTTGAATGATCGGCAGCGCTTTGTATAGATGCTCCGGCACCCACCCCATACGCCACAGATACTAATTGTATCATAAGCACTGATGCTGCAAGAAGTATTAGGGATGAGAGAGAAAGGAGCAATAGCATTGATGTTTTCCTGTTAATCAATTCACCCAGATAGACCTATTTCTTAAGATAATATAATACTTTCTAAGATACAGTTCACTTGTTTTATACATCTACTAGAACATGTATCCTGTACCTCTTCCTGTTCTTTGATATTGTCAAATTGTGTGGAGTCACTGCCTTGACCTCAAGCAAGGATAGGTCGTCTTTTATGTCCTTATGTATAATGCTTCCAGTAAGCCTTGCTCCATTCTTGCCCTCGCTAAGCGCATCGATCCTGAAGCTGTACGCCTTCAGCGCTCTTGCATCTATGTTTGACAATATGTCTTGAAGGGTAAACCAGACTAGATCCTCAATGCTTGGAGCTTTTTCCCGTATTTTCAATTCCCTGACCTTAGACTTTGATTCATTTATCTTTTTGAGATCTAGCATTATGTTCAGCAGCGCGAGAGCTGCATTTTCTATGGCCTCTTTCTTATCTGCGCCGTAAGAAAAAAACGCTATGTCCGCTGTGTGAGGCAGATACCTGAATTTCTCACGCTTCATGTTTCACAATTTGAATGCAAAATTATATATACCTGCCAAAAGATAATATTCTGTCCTATGAAGACAAGAGTAACTGCTGAAAAATGATGAAACCTATATCGGCTGAGGACTAATCGGTGTATTTATGAAATATGATAGCAGGATAGCATTTGCAGTACTTTTTATATCGCTACTCTTTGCTATAGCAAACATGATTATGACAACATCGTTCACGATAAGTGATACGGATCCATCCACATATGTTATAGTTCCGTTGCTCATGATCCCGCTGTTGGCACTATTCATGTCAAAGAAACGCATACACCCTAATGTCAAGAAGTCAGATGTGGCATTTGGGGCATTGGGTATGGCAATCTTTATCATCGCCATGATTTACCTAAGCATACTGTTCTCATTTGCATTCACGAGTTACAAGATAGAGATGCTTATATTTCCACTCTTTGCGTGCTCGCTTGTGATACTCCTTTTCGGCACCAGGAATATCAACAACATGAGGCCGCTGATTATTTACCCAATTGTAGCTTCTCCGATATTGCTCATTCCTATCATAAGGTTAAACCAAGGATTCGCAGCCCTGAACACAAAACTTGTTTATGCAACATTGAGCGCATTCGCTAAGATATCATATATTGCTCCGACAACAATAAGTGCAAATGGTATCAACATAAGCATAGGCCAGAGCTGTGTTGGAATAGGGGCATTGATAGCCATTGCTTTGTTCCTGATCCCTGTTGCATATTTCTATGACGGAGAGAACTCGAAAAAGGTACTCTGGATCATCTCAAGCGTGGTGCTTGTCATGCTGCTCAACTTTATACGTATGTTAGGCATCGCTGCGGCATGGCTATTCGGAGGGCCGAATGACGCGATTCTCTCGATACACCTTGTGGCTGGCATATTGTTATTCTACGCGTCTATAATAATCATGTTTCTTATTGCAAAAAAATATGACCTTGATATGCCACACTATGGTAGGAAAATGGTATTTAAAGCGACATCGCAACAGAAAGCAGGCATATTCATAGCAGTATTTTCCTCTGTACTGATATTGGCATTTACGATGAATTATTACACCTCATTGACTGTGAGCCCGTCTCTCTTATCTTCATCTTCAGCATTCAACTTTACAAACCAGAGCATTGTGAGGTTATCTGACACGCAGCTGAACCTTTCCGGATTTATAACATTGACTGCAACGAATGGTAACTCTGCAGCTGTGATTCTCTCCAACAAAAGCATGGAGCAATATCCTATAATAGTTTACCTTACAAACCAGAACGCAAACATCACCAAGGAATTATTGTCAAACAACACAGTTCTAGGAGACGCAATATTTTTCAATAATGATTCAGTAACGAGCAGGGTTTATGATATCGTCTCCAACAGTACCGAATTTTTTGTGTATCAAAGCTCATTTCCGTACTCTGAAAACAGTTACAGTTCCTCTATAATAAGTGTCTATGCAGTGATGCACAACACCTCGATAACAAATCAGACATGCCCGAGCTATTATGATGGCTTTTATACCTCGGCTTCAGACCTGTTCTCAAAGACCGGCAATTACTCTGAGCAGAGAAGGCTTGAGGGTGCATACTGCATCTTAAACAGGTTGATCAAGGAATGAGACCCGAATTTTCTGCCGGTGCGGTGGTTTACAAGAGAGAAGGAGAGTCTCTGCTTTTCCTGCTCCTGCTAAGCAATAATGGAGATTATGGGTTTCCAAAAGGCCATGTAGAAAAAGGGGAGACCCCAGAGATTGCTGCAATGAGGGAGATAAAAGAAGAGAGCAACCTCGAGCCAAAGATCATTTGTGGATTCTCTGAAGTAATAGAATATTTTTTCCAGGAAAAAGGGGAAAAAATACATAAGTTTGCCAAGTTTTTTCTCGCGGAGTCTGAAGGAGAAGATGTCAGAATATCCTCGGAGCACAAAGCATTCGAGTGGGTAGACTACGCAAAAGCAATGTCTATGCTGAGATTCAAGAATTCTAAAGATTTACTAAGCCATGCTTATGATTACATCAGAAGAAAGGAAATCATGTCCAGGATTAATGAGAAATATGGAACACTGCCATTGAAGAAAAAGGATTGGAAACTAAGCAGGAAGCTTGTTCCTGGAGATGGTCCATTAAATGCAAAGATAGTCATACTTGGGCAGGCTCCCGGAGCTGAAGAGGATAAACAGGGCAGACCCTTTGTCGGAAGGAGCGGCGAACTTCTCAACAAGATGCTTAAGAATGCAGGAATAAAACGAGATAATGCATACGTACTCAGCGTTGTCCAGTTCTTCCCACCAAAGAACAGGCTTCCCACAAAAGAGGAGGTGGCTGCCTGCATGCCTTTTCTGATGATGCAATTGAGCATAATAAATCCAGAAGGGATAATCCTTCTCGGAAATATAGCAAGCGATGCCATGCTTGGTGACGGAAGCGTTGAGAAGAACCATGGCAGGATAATAAAAAGAGATGGAAGAATGTTCCTTGTCACATTCCACCCTGCTGCTGCGCTGAGGTCCAAAACAAGAATACCGAAGATTGAGGAGGATCTTAAAAAATTCAAGGAAGCACTTCCGGAAATTTTCGAAAGCAAGGAATATAAATGAAACTCTTCATATATTAATGCAAAATGGGCTTGTAGCTTAGCCTGGTTGGAGCACCCGACTGATATAAACTTTCGAAAAGTTTAATCAAATGACAGAAATCGGGAGGACGGGAGTTCAAATCTCCTCGGGCCCATTTGCAAAAATCGACGACAAAACAGGGGTTCAAATCCGGATTTTGGGCCCGATTCTGGAAGCATGGAAAAGGCTGGTTCGGGGTTAGATTTTCAGGACTTCCTAAAATACACAACTGAGCTTAGCAATACAATCTCAAAGAACAAACTTGAACAACACAGAACGATAGTTACAAGAGCGCATGAAAAACGCTTTAAAAGAAGAAGGGAGCCTGATACCGGTACGATAAACAAAGGCTTTACAGAACTTGAGCTACAACGTTTTCTAAGAAACATTCACAACGAAAAGTTCTGCCTTTTGTTTAAGTATCAGGCGTATCTCGGCCTTCGAGGGGGAGAAGTCTGCAAATTGCACATAAGCAATATCGACTTCGATAAACGGGAACTTACTATAAACAGCGAAAAGTCTCGACAAACTGATTCGCTCATAATTCCAATCGAATTATTCAAAGAAACAGTGGACTTTATGAATAACCATTTGAAAGAGATAAATGCAGCTGAAGGTTACATTTTCTACAAAGAAAATGACTACGAAAGAACCAAACTGCCTTACATAAACCTGAATTATGTTAGAAACATATTCCGCAGGATAATCCAGCAGACAGATTTAGACCAGACTTATGCAGTTTCGGAAGAAGCTTACTCTTATCATAGGTCTAGACCATTACACAGACCCACAACACACGGCTTAAGGCATTATGCGATAACTCATTTCGCCAAATCAACTAATGGCAACATAATCTTAGCTTCTAGGTTCGCTAGGCATTCTAATCCGTCTACGACCATGCGGTATATAGCGAAAGATAAGGATGCGTTATACAAAAACATAGACTCGGCATTTACAGATAAGATAACTCAATTGAAAGAACTATCTAAATACGTTCAGAAATAATATTTACTAGTAAAACTTCATGTCTTGCAAGATTTGCTGTTTATTCTTATTTTGCAGTTCATTTATCCTCTTCTGGGCAAGGTCTACATAA
>JAMCSO010000015.1 GCA_023379075.1 Candidatus Martarchaeota archaeon
CAGGGCATGTATCAGCTCGAGTGTTTTCTTATCAGACTCTGCAAATTCCTCTGCTTCCCGTATCTTCTTCTCGATCTCATCCCTATTCATCTTGTTTGGAGCTATCACCTGCATGTGCTGCTCCTTTCCCGTCGCCTTGTCCTTGGCGCTCACGTGAAGGATTCCGTTCGCATCTATGTCGAATGTCACTTCTATCTGCGGAACGCCCCTTCTTGCGGGAGGCAATCCGGTCAATGAGAATTTTCCAAGCTCGATGTTGTCCTTTGCAAGAGGTCTCTCTCCTTGTAGTATGTGTATATCTACTGCCGGCTGATTATCCTCGGCGGTGGTGAATGGCTGTGTTTTCTTTACAGGTATTGTAGTATTCTTCTCTATGAGCTTTGTCATGACTCCTCCAAGAGTCTCCAGGCCGAGGGAAAGAGGAGTTACATCAAGAAGCACGATGTCTTTGACCTCTCCAGTGAGCACTCCCGCCTGTATCGCTGCCCCAAAGGCTACGGCTTCCATCGGATCCACGCCTCGCTCAATCTTTTTGCCAAGAAGCTGCTCCACATACCTCTGTACGATTGGCATCCTTGTTGGACCTCCGACAAGTATCACCTTGTCAATATCTTTTGGCTCGAGTTTTGAATCCTTCAGGGCCTGCATCACTGGTTTTGTTGTCTTTTCGACTATCGGCACCACTATCTCTTCTAGTTTTGCTCTTGTAAAAGAATAGGTGAAGTGCACTGGCGCATTGTTTGCCATTGTTATGAATGGCAGATTCACCTCTGTTGTAAGTGTTGTTGATAGCTCGATCTTTGCCTTCTCGGCTGCCTCTCTTATCCTCTGCATTGCCTGACCATCCTTTGAGACATCCGTTCCAGTCTGCTTCCTGAGCTCTGAGAGGAGGAATGTGGTTATGGCGTTGTCCATGTCTGTTCCCCCAAGTTGCGTATCTCCGCTTGTCGCCTTCACCTCGAAGACACCATTTCCAGATTCCATTATCGTGACATCAAGAGTTCCTCCTCCGAAATCGTAGACCAGGATCTTGAGCTCCTTGCTCTGCTTGTCAAGGCCATATGCAAGAGATGCTGCAGTAGGCTCATTCACAAGCCTTACGACTTCCAAGCCAGCTATCTCTCCAGCATCTTTTGTCGCCTGTCTCTGATTGTCATTAAAGTATGCAGGCACTGTGATGACTGCCTTCTTTACCTCCTCACCAAGAAAAGCTTCTGCGTCTTTCTTTATCTTCTGAAGTATCATCGCAGAAAGCTCCTGGGGCGAGTACTCTTTTCCAAAGACCTTGTACTTGAAGTCTGTGCCCATTTTTCTCTTGAATGTGCTAAGAGTGCCTTCTGAATTTGCTACTGCCTGCCTCTTTGCCGGCTCGCCGACCAAGCGCTGGCCGTCTTTTGTAAATGCAACATAGCTTGGGAAGGATTTCCCATAAAGAGATGCTCCTTCTGCGCTTGGTATCAGCACGGGCTTTCCTCCTTCCAGTACTGCTGCAGCTGAGTTTGACGTTCCTAAGTCTATTCCTATTATTTTCATATTATCACCTTATTTGTTCTCCTTTTCTTCAGGATTCTTCGGCTTTGATATTATTACAGAAGCCGGCCTCAACATAATGCCATTAAACATATATCCCTTTCGTACTGTCTCTATTATGGTGCCTTCGGCTTCATTGCTTTCCGCGACCATTATTATCTCATGCTTATATGGGTCATAAATGCCTTCTGCGTTTATCTCTGAGAGACCCTCGTTTCTTAGCGCTGTTACAAAGTTCGAAAATATAAGCTCGATTCCTTTTTTGCTGTTTGTATTCTCTATTGATGATATTGCTATTTCGAATTCGTCAAGTACTGGCAGAAGTTTTAATACGAGCTCGGCTTTCCCAGACTTTCTTGAGTTCTCAACATCTTTCATTGTCCTTTTCTTATAGTTATCGAATTCTGCTGCCAGCCTAAGATGTCTGTCATTGAGCTCCTCAAGAGCTTTATCATTCTGATTCTCCTGTTTGTTGTTGGTATCCTTATTCTCCTCACTCATCAATACCACCCCCTATTATCTCATCCATTTTTTCTGCAAACTCTATCAGCCTGCTGAACTCCCTCAATATCTCGCCTTGAAGGTCCTCAAGTGTGCTTACCATATCGTTTGAACGCAAGAAGTATCTTCTGCCACGCCTGATCACAAGGCCCGAATATATGAATCTGTTAAGATGATATATAACTGTGCTTCTTGGGACTGAGAGTTTCTTATTCAGCATCTTGCTTGTCATCCCGTCGCCCCTGAGACTGGCGTTTGCTATCTCCTGTAATATTAGAGGTTCTATCTCACTTCTTCCGTTTGATAGATCGAAAACCTTGCAAAACCAACCCGATAGCGCCTCGATATCCTTTCCGTCGGGTCTGTTGACTGCTTTGATTACGATCTTTTCTGTGACTCCCATCTAAGATACTATGTACATTAAAGTATATAAAGTTTTGCTTTTTTTCAACAAAAAGTTGAAAATAATAACCTTATGTAGTTCTTTTCAAAGATTTAAGTATTGCTTTGATAGCAGTTTCAGGATCGGTCTTGCTACAGTATGGATTCTGAATGACAGGCATAAACCCGAAATCGATAAAAGATGAATACATTATAAGAGGGAAATACCCTATAAAGATATACTCTGGAGTCAAAGAAACGCCATACCTCTTCCATACAGCACTCCTGAGAGTTGAGCGCAAGTATTCTTCCTTTTCCTCTCTAGATAAGAGAGAAAATCCAACTACGAGATTGTTTCTTATGTGACTTAGTTTTTGGGCAGTTTTTGGATCTGGAGATGTGCCATTCTGCGAAGCCATACGTTCCTGGATGCAATCGAGGGTACGCTCTTGGGCCTTTATCAATTTAAGTGCTTCTCCGCTGGGGCGGGATGTTTGCCTTTGCATAAAAATAATATTGTTTTTAGATTATTAGCTTTGCCTCTGCCAGCGAAAGAATTAAAAAGTAGTTCATCTTTATTAAATATTGTTATGTTTTAGTGATATTATGAGCAAGCAGGAAGCGGCTCCGGTGATGAGGGAGATTAATATAAGGCCCATCATAAAGATACAGAACATTGTGGTGAGTGCTGACCTTCATGCAAACATCGACCTCTATGCGCTTTCTAAGGGTGTTAAGGAAGTGGATTATGAGCCCGAGCAGTTTCCCGGAGCAATATTCAGGATGAAAGATACAAAGGCTGCCATAATATTATTCAAGAACGGCAAGCTCATCTGCACGGGGCTCAATACAGAGAAGGATATAAAAGCGGTGCTTGAGCGTGCTGCTAAGATAATCTCAAAATATGTTCTTGATTAGAGATCTGCTTTTTTCTTTGTATCTTCTAACAAGGAATCAAATTTTTTGAAGAATGCTTTCCAAGAGTAAAGCGATGATACGCGTTTATGTCCCTCTTTGCCCATGCGCTCTGCAGTGGACGGATAGTCCACAAGCATTGCCATCTTATCTCCCATCTCCTTATCAGAGTTTACTAGAAAGCCAGTTTTGCCGTCGAGAATTGTCTCTTTTGGTCCGCCTTCGTTGACGGAGATCACTGGCTTGCAGCTTGCCATGGCTTCTAGAGGGATGTAACCATAATCTTCATTTATTGCGGCAAATAACACAGCATATGCCCTCGAGTATAGGTCTTTGAGCTCCTTGTCCGAGATGTTCGTGATTATCTTAACATTTAGGCCGTTGGAGAGTTTTTTTATTTTGGTAAGGTATGCGGTATGCTCTGGATTCTTTGATAGCGCACCAGCAAGGACCAGGCGATAGTCTTTTCTGCCAGTCTTTGAGACGAACTTCTTGAAAGCATTGATTACATAATCCTGTCTTTTGTTTGGAGTTATGCGTGAGGGATAAAAAAAGAATTTTTCATAGGCTTTGTTCTCAAATGCATTGTAATCTATTCCCGGGTTTGCTACGTCTGCTTCCCTTTCGAAGTATCTGGCGATTCTCTCCTTTGTGGTCTCACTGTTTGTGGCTATACACTCTATCTTGCCTACTATCTTATGCGAGACCATCTTGTAGGCTTTTGCCATTGTAGCATATATGAACTTTTCCTTGTATGTCCTATACTTCATCCTTTCTGCGTAAAGATCATAAACCTCCCTCGGAGGAGTGTGGCAATACCACAATACGCCCCTATTCTTGTGCCTTATCCATTCGCTAGGAGAGATGTGTGCGTTTATTACATCATAATCTTCCTTTAACTCCAGATTATAGAAATTGTATCCAAAACGCAGGCCTTGCGAGGCTTTGTAGGGCAAAATTCCAGACAATGGAATATCCTTCCCAATTATAGTTATGTCGAGATCTGAGAAACCTTCAAAGGTATTCTTCTTGTCATACTCTAGTGTATATATTTTGGCATCATAGTGCTTTGCTATCTCTAATACCACCCGTTCTGCTCCTCCCTGGATGTTAAGATAGGGTTGCGCTATTATAACTTTCATTGTGCCATACACCGTTGTTAAACAGAGATCTGTGCTATTCCAGATATATGCAATGATGCATAATCATGTATATAGCTTTTCTTGGCAGATGATTATAACATTATAAAGTTATAAAAAGATCAGCATGAAGAGCACTGTATCTGTAATAGGGGCGGGAACAGCTGGATTGATTGCAGCAAGAGAGCTTTGCAGAAAGAATATCAAAGTTAGTGTTTATGATCAAAAATCAGTTCCGGGATCGCGGATACATGCTTCTGGAATACTCTCGCTCTCTGGGCTTAGGACATTGGGTGTTGATTACCATAAAGCATCCACCAATAGTTTATATGGAGCCAACATACATGCAGGGGGTGAGAATATTGAGATACGATCAAAAGAAGCGAAAGCATGCGTTTTGGACAGAGAGAAATTGAATGAGATTTGCATGGATGAGGCGGTGCATGAAGGCGCGCGAATGAATCTCGGAAAGAGGGTCACCGGAACAGAACTTGATGTATTGCATGCTTCAAGCATAATACTTGGCGCGGATGGAGCTTTCTCTTCTGTTGCTGCGCATTTTGGGATGGGATCGATTGAGAGGTATGTGCTAACATATAAAGCAGAGTTCAATGTTGGAGGAAGAGGAGGTATTGTTGATCTCTTTTTTGATAAGGAGAGAACCCCCGGACTGTTTGGATGGCTATGTCCCAACTCGGAGGATATTTTAGAGGTGGGAGTTGGCATAGATTCTAAAAAAGGCAATGCAAAGAAGGCGTTTGAAAGATTCATCAAGACAAACGAGATTACTAAGATATTAGATGGGGCCAGGATGATTGATGGTGGAGCAAGCATGATCCCAATATCCAGGAGAGAACATATGGTTGATAATGTGGCAGAGGTACTCTTAGTTGGAGATTCGGCAGGACAGGTAAAGGCCTCAACAGGAGGCGGGATAATATTCGGAAGCAACGCCGCGATAATTGCAGCAGAAGAGATCCAGAGGCATATTGAGGATGGAACCGACCTGGCAAGTTACGAAAAAAGATTCGTTAAGGAATACCGGCTTGATATGGCTCTCCATAAAGTCATAAATGGCATTTACTCTAGCATTGGGAACAGAAATATGGGAATCGGGCTGAGGTGCATGCGATGGCTTGGAGTAGACTCTTTCCTTGGAAAGTATGGAGATATGGACAGGCCAAGCCTGACGATAAAGAGAGCTCTGCTTAGAAGCGCATGATGAGGCATTGTGTTGTTGCACAATAATCTATTGAGGATCACTCTTCTTTCCCTGCTTGTCGAGCATGTGCTTTCCCAGGGCTTTTCTCCTCCTCACGTCTTCTTCGAGCCTGAGTTTCTCGTCTGGACCGAGGACATTGTTCATTATGTATGTGGAGTAGTTTGTAGATATGTTGGATAGATCTATCAATATTGATTGTAGATTGCTGGTCTTTACAGAGTATTCCCTGAAAGGCTTCAGTACTTCTATCCCTATCGGCGCAAAATTGAAGACAACATTTATAGCGGCCCCCAGGTCCTTGAAAAGAGTCGTTATTGCGGCACTTGTTGAGAAATAACCCTCTATCTTTATCGGCTCTTCTATGCTGCCAAAACAATAAACAACTCCGGGAGATTTCAGGAGCCGGTTATTTATCAGATCAGCCATGAGCTGCTGCAGCTCCTCGCCTTTTTCACCCTGCATGTCAAAATAAAGCTTTGCCAATATCCCACCCTTAGATATTGTCTTTTCTGTAATTTCTTCCACTTCTGAAACCATGTTTTCATCTCACTTTCTTATTAATATCAGCAACTGCGACCAATTCCTCTTCTCCGCTGAGCATATTCCTAAGCTTGACCTTGCCTGCATCCCTTTCGATCTTGCCGATTATTGCAACGTGCATTATCCCAAGAGCGTTCACATACTCGAGCTGCTTAGAGATGCTTCTCTTGTGAAGGTTCATGTCAACATATTTGCCGCTTTCCCTTAGAGAATTTGCGACTCCAAGAGCATAAGGGAAATCTTCTTCGGTGATATATGCAACAAATATGTTTGCTGCTGTTTTCCTGCTTCCACTATTAATTAAATCAACTACTCGGCTTATCCCAACGCTGCATCCCACAGCAGGCAGGGAATCTTTGGAAAATGCTCCTATTAAGTTATCATATCTTCCCCCAGAGGCTATTGTTGGAAGGCGTTTCCCCTCGCGGAACGATACAAATTCATATATGAAACCAGTGTAGTAGTCGAGGCCACGCGCTAGAGAAAGGTCTATCTCGATCTTTCCCCTGAGCCCATATTGCATGAGGATCTCCAAGAGTTCGCTGATTGCTTTGAGCTCGGGAGTCTCGCCCCCCAAGCTTCCGGCGATCTTTCCAAGAAGATCACTGTTTGTCTTTTTCTCAGTAAGAAACATAAAAAGATCCTCTGCGAGCCTGCCTCCTATCCCTGCTGAGACCATCTGGCTTATCAGTTCCTCGTGCTGGATCTTGGCCATTTTATCCAGTATCCTCATCACGATAGGGTGCTTTGGTGCTGGAATCTTGAAGAAATCAAGGATTGATGAGAGCAGAACGCGATGGTTTATGAAGATTGTGTAATCGATTCCAAGCGCTTCGAGAGCCTTTGCGGTTGCTGCTATGACTTCGGCGTCACTCTTTGTCTCACTTACCCCGATTATATCTATATCTGCCTGGATAAATTCCCTGAATCGCATGTGCTGCGGCTCATCCTTCCTCCACGCCCTGTCTATCTGATATCTTTTGAAAGGGAGAGGCAGATCTTTCCTTCCGGCAACAAATCTCGCAAGAGGAACTGTAAGGTCAAATCTCAATCCAGATTCTCCATCCTGAAGAAGGAATATTTCTTTGGTCGACTCTTCTCCATATACTTTTGAGTTAAGGGTTTCTATGGATTCTAGTGCGGGCGTCATTATAGGATAGAAACCAAAACGCTTGAATACCTCCTCTACAACAGAGATTGTCTCCTGCAAAGCTATTGCTTCGGATGGACCATAGTCTCTGACTCCCCGCGGCAGACTAAAAGGCATCTTACCATCTTACTGGTTTTTGTTTATCCATGATCTGAGGCTTTCTTTTGGTATGGCCCCAACGCTCATGGCCTTTATCTTTCCTTCATTAAACAACAGCACTGTAGGTATGCTCATTATATTATACCTTGAAGCTATCTCCTGTGCAGAGTCGACATCTAGTTTTGCGAATTTTATCTTTCCGGAATATTCCTTTGAGACATCTTCAATTATGGGAGAGAATATTCTGCAGGGACCACACCATGTTGCCCAGAAATCCACAACAACAGGAACCTTAGACTGAAGAACCTCTTTCTCAAAATTTTCTTTATTTAGCTCTATCATTTAACCACCAAAGCGTAAATACAGTATATAATTGGCCAAGAACTTTTATAATAGGATACGTATAAACGTCTTGGCATATGTGTGCTGTGCCCAACAAGTCCAATATTCCATGGGAGTTATTAGTACGTGGTGCATTTTGTTTTGGCGACAAAAATACAGAGCCATGATAGAAACTGGAGAATACATAATTAGTTGGCGGATTACAGAAAGGAATTGGCGCTGTTTATCAATCAAGGAAAAGATTTTGGTGAAGCGTTAGACCGAATGAATAAGAATAAGCTGGATACCGTATGTCTGATTCTGGCTATTTGTTTGATACAACTGATGGAGTGAAAGTATTTAATTTGTCAAGTTCCTATATCTTTGATGATGAGCTTAGATTCCTGATCTTGTGATGAGGATCTTGAGTGCTGATAAAATGGCCAGAATACCAAAACCTGCAATAAAGAAACTGGTTAAGAAATATTTTGAGGCTAACATAACAGAGAGCGGAGCCGAAGAAATGGCCGCGATACTGGAAGAGGAAGCGAAGAGGATGGCTGATTTTGCAGTAAACAACGCAAAGAAGAATAAGAGGGCCACGGTAACAAAAAAAGACATACAAGAGTATATATACTCCAAGGAGAACTAATTTTATGGATGTTCGCATATACAGGAGCAATGACGGCAGAGAGAAAAGCAGCCTGTATGTAAGAGAAGGCAAGGAGTTTTTCTCCCTTGGAGAGCAGACTAAATACGGTGCACTTATAACAGAGTTCAAAAAGAACGGAGATGTCGCAAACCAGTTCAGAGTAAGAGAACGTGAGGTTGAGGAAGTTTTGCGGAGATATCTTGGTATTGGAACTCTAGAGATAGAGGATGTAGGTGATTACAAAGAGATTGCGGTAAATGCATCATGCCCCTCTTGCAGTAAGAAGCTGTTTAGGAAACTTGATAGATTGAAGCCGGAAGAAATAAATGAAGTTCCAATAGTGCCTGCATGGAAGTGCGAGTCTTGCGGAGAAGAGTTTTATTCAATGAGCGATGAGTATATGAAAGTCCTGGTCAACTCAAACAGGCACCTTTTTGATGGTAAAGACCTTGAAGAACTCAGTGTAAATGAAGATGCCTTCATATCCCTTCTGCAGGAATACATAATAAGAATCTTCGCGTCCAAGAAAATAAAGAGAATAAGAATTGGTGATTGAATGGCCTTGGTTTCTGAGCTTTATGGAAAGGGGATAATATCGACTTCAGGGAAGATACTCGGAGAAGTGAGAGGAGTTGTGCTGAATTTTGAGGACGGATCTGTCTCAAGGCTTCTTCTCAAGAGCATAGACCAGATAAATAAGGTTGATGATATAAGGGGAGAGATTGCAAATAACAGCATAGAGTACAAAAGAGTAAAAAGTGTTTCGGAGAATATAGTCGTAAGCAACAAATGATGCAATTAATCTGTTGTTACGTCCTTTGCGAGTGAGGACCTCTTTTTTGCGAGAACGCGATAGCCACAGTATTGACATCGTACAAATTTCTCGAGGTTTTTAATCTCTCTTCCACAATGTATGCATATATAAGCCATAATCCTTACCTTATTTCTTTGTTTTAACATTAGTATTTAACCATTCAACAAAGTCCATGTGGACCTTTGAACCGTCGGTGTTTATGACACGGACATTCATGGTTGATTTGTATTCCTCATCATCTATCCTTAGCACTTCCTGGTATCTTTCCATTTTTGAGAAATGAACCTCCATCCAATGAATCTTTCCTTTCATATAATCTCTCACAACTTCGTCGTTTAGTGGGAGTGATGAGAAACTGAAGAGTACGCCCTTGCACCAATAGAGAGGCATGGTGCCCGCAGGAGTTACTCGTTCCCTGAGCAGGTCGTCGTTGGAGACTTCCACGACCTCGTGTATGACGAGCTCCTGAATAGGCGTAAAGGAGATCTTAGTCATTCTCCTCTAGCCCTGTTTATGGCCCTGTTTGCCATCTCTCCAGCAGCTGTCTTTAGAGTGTATGCTCCGCCAGCGAATGTGGCTCCACAGTACCTGCATTTCCATATCGCCGTGCTCTCTCTCTTTACGGCTTCCTTGCCGCAGATATCGCACTTGTATTTTGCTCTTTTCTGTTCTAGAACTGCTCGATATCTCTTTCTCAAACTGACTCCAGATCTTATACTAAAGCTAGACAAATCATTCACCTGTTGCTTTTTTGATAATATTCCTAACTTCTTTTCCCTTTTCAAAAGAAAGATCAATCATCTGATCGAGCTCGCTTGTGCTGAACGACCCGCCAAGACCCTTTTGCATTGCCCTGACGACATTCTCATCGTTCGCTATTGTGAGCCTCGCCTTTGAGAACATCTCCTCTGGCGCAGTCATGTCAAGGAGTATCTTATCTGCAATCTTTCCGAAAGTGCATGAGGTCACAAGATTTGATGGCTTTAACCTTTCCAGATTGCCCTCCCTTATCACGTCTTCGCCTTCAAGCCTGGGGAGCCGTGTTGAGAAGAGGGCTGAGACTGCTGCGATCGTACCTGCATCAAACATATTGCCATCATAATTTAGTACATATATATCTATAAATACGCTCCACACCTTTCCCTTCTCTATGAAAAGGGATTTTGTATCAATCATGTTTGCTGCGCGTATCCCGCGGTCTATGACCCTTGCCAACTCTATAGCCTCTGGTGTCGGAGGCCCGGGCTCGAATTTTTCTGATGCGATAGGAAGAAGCTCTGCAGAGGTGATTATATTTCCATCTTCAGGCTTGTCTGACATTGGCTCATCAAGAGCTATTTTTATCCCTGCTAAGACTCTCGTATTTCCTATAAGTACGTCAGCCGAGCCCTCTGTGTTCTGCAGTGGTGAGCTCTTTATTGAGATATCCCTATAAGCATTGAAGCTTCTGCCATCGTCCCTTTGGCCCTTTCGTATTGTATCTAATATATATTCTTCCAGTATTGATCCCATTTGCATATTGATCATCCGTTATTCTTTTGCGTACCTTTCAGATATTTCTTCATAAGGCTTTTTGAGAGCAGCAACCTGCAGTTTTGATATGGTTTCTCCTGCCTTGAGTATCATTGATACTGCTCTCTTGATCTCTTCCCTGCTCAGCGTACCATCCATCTGAAGAAGGAGGATCTTGTTCTGTATTGGAGCTATGGCCATTGGCATATCTGCATCTGAATAATTATCTTCAAGCTTATCGAGATCGAGAATCACTTCATTACCAACCTTGCCTGCAGATACAGCGTATGGAAGATCTGTCATTGGTATACCAGAAGAAGCCATTGCAACTGCAGCAGCAGTTATTCCTGCGGCCCTTGTGCCGCCATCGCTTTGAAGTACCTCTATGTAGATGTTTATCTCGCTTCCGGGAAAGTCCTGAAGCATGACAACATTCTCGAAAACCTCTTTTGTTACTTTTGATATCTCTATTGCCCTTCTGTTTGGTCCAGACCTCCCATGCTCTTCTAACGAGGAGAAGGGTGCCATTGAGTACCTGCATTTTATGACTGCCTTTTCCGGATCTGCAGTATGCTTTGGTAGAGCTTCCCTTGGACCATAAACTGCAGCTATAATCTTATTCTTTCCCCACTCGATATAAGCAGACCCGCTTGCATTCTTTATTACATTTGATTCTATTCTGATTGGCCTGAGGTCTCCGCTCGACCGCCCGTCATTTCTCTTTCCGTTTATAATTAGCTCTGGTTTTTCTGACATTTTACACACTCTTTTCTAACATCGTCTTGATTCTTTCGGTGATGCCGGTTTTGTGGGGCTCCTCTTCTATTCTAAGTATTACCTTTGTTGCAAGATCGAGATTGCCTCCGCGCATCCAGAGGACTCCGTTCATGCCTATCTTTATGAATGTCTTTGTTCCCTCAGTCAATTGCGTTATCATTGAATCCCCTTTGCCGAGTATCCTTGGGATCTTTGTCGGTTTTACTGCGAGGATCTTTCCGCCGCTGAGCTTTCTGGGCCTTACTAGAACGACAGTCTTTGTCTTGTCAAGCTCTTTTACAGATGCTTCTATGATGTCTCCAGGAGCGATGTCTCCTTCAGAGTACTTCACTAGGATTATGCCCTTGTAGGTTGAGTGAAGATTCACAGTGAAGACATTTAGCTTCTCCTCCTCCACAACACCAATGACCTCGTCGCCATGGCGCGGGTACCAGATCCCTTCCAGTGGTACAAGATTTCTCTTTTCATTGTCATAAATCCCCATCACTGTAGAGTATGTATTGTTCTCATGTATTATTGTATTTTCCAGATGAACGGGCTTCTCTTCAAGCCGCTCTCCAGGAACCACTATCCTTTGCATTTTATTACACCGTTATTTATTCTATAAATTTAACTACTGCACTTCCCTTGGTCTGATTGTTTATGCGCTCAAGGAACTCTCCTTTGAGGCCTGCAGGAAACTCAAGCTTCGCCCTTAAGGAGCCGTCCTGAAGCCATTCCTCGGATTTTTGGCCATATTGTTTTAGGAGGTTGTAGCATCTGTTTGCAAACTCGGGAGGAATGTCGACCTCTGCCTTCCGAGTTTGCATTCTTGAACGGGTCGATCGCTATCTTAGCTTCATGTAGGGCAGCATCTATTCTTTGGACAGTGTGAGGAGCTTTAGTTCTTGGGTCTATCGAATTTCTCGCTATGATGTCTATTATTTGTTTTCTCTTTTCCTCAAGAAGCTTGTTTCTCTGCTCAGTTGTTATCGGGACATCTCCCTTCTTCAGTATTATCTCTGCTATTTTGATCGTGTCTATTGTCTCGAAAGCTTTCTTCAGCTTATCCTGGCTCTGGCGCTTCCCTTTGTTTGCATCCTCAAATATCTCTTCGCTTTCTAGCACAGAGAATGCGTCTTTCCTCTTTCCCGTGATGAACTCATACGCTCTATCTGAGTCTACAAATATCTCGAAGCGTTCCCCGTTGACTGTGTATTTTGCTACAACAACTTTTGACATGAACTTCACTGTGCTATTCAGAAGTAGCTTGATACCTCTTGCGGATTGAGCAATTTGAAATCGCGCCTGTCCTGCACTACCCCTATATCCATATTCTGTGGATTGAGTTTCTCTTCGCTTATCTTTTTAATTATTTTCACGCCCAATGCAACTGCGTCGTCCACGCTCATGTTGTCCTTGTACTCTTTTATCAGCATCTCTGTTGCCACCTTCTTTCCTGCACCTATTGCATCGGCCTTGTATCCAAGGAAAGATGCACCCGGCTCTATCTCGAATAAGCGAGGCTCAGAATCTATTCCGCCTATAAGGAGAGAAATGGCGTAGGGCCTCATTCCCCCATATTGGGTTGCCTGCATCATGTAAGTAGAAACATTCTTTGACAATGCCTCTACAGATTTAACGTCGTCGTAGACAAGCCTGTGGTTTTGGGCCCCTTGCCTTGCAAAGTCTATAAGATGAACTCCATCAGCAACCATTCCGCTGTAAGCTGCGCCGATGTGAGAGTCTACTCTGAAGACCTTCTGTATTGTTGATGGTACGGCTAGCGGTTCTGTGATATTCTTGTGTGCCACAAAGACAACACAATCCTCGCCGATCATGCCTATGGAGGTAGCGCCGAACTTCCTAACCGCTTCCTTTGCGTACTCGACCTGAAACAGCCTTCCGTCAGGATTAAACATGACTCCACGGTCATATGCTTGCACGTTTGGATACATAATTACACCTATATAAGATAAGAAACATGTAAATGATATTGATTATACATTTATATTTATAATACTTGCTTCATCAACACCCGCTTTGCCATTAGGTTATGGCTCTGGATAGTAGGAATAAACAAGGTTTGCGTGATGCTCTTATAAATAAGTTTATCCTGAGATAATATAGCGTCTTTTGTGATATCATGGAAAATCCCAAGATTGGAGATAATGTCAATGTTGGGAATGCCTCAGTGAAAGTAGAGCATCCTTCAATTCTTAATGTATTAAAACAGAGAGAAAATATTAAGAAGAGGCTATCCGGCATAAAGCACCGGATAGGAGTTTATAGCGCAAAGGGTGGCGTAGGAAAAACGACAACTGCTGTGAATCTGGCTTTTGCATTGAAGGAGATGGGTTATAAGGTTGGGCTTATGGATGCAGATGTGGATTGCCCAAATCTTGCGCTCTTCCTGGGCATTGAGGGATTGCAAACAGCAGAGTATCCCCTAAGGCCTGTTGAGAAGGATGGTATTAAGGTCATTACAACAGCGATCTTTGTTGATGACCTCAGGAGGCCGATAATATGGAGAGGCCCAATAATAGCGAAGATGATACGTGAATTTTTTGAGAATACAGATTGGGGAGAGCTTGACTATCTTATAATAGACTTGCCTCCCGGCACATCTGATGCTCCTCTATCCATAATGCAGCTTCTGGAACTTGATGGGTTTTTGCTCGTGACTACGCCACAACATGTTGCTGCGGTAAACGCAATAAAATCTGGAAGAATGTCCAAAAGAATGGGTATTTCCATCCTTGGTGTTGTGGAGAATATGTCAACTGGGGAGCTTAGAGGCGCTGTGGAGGTGGCGAGGTCGCTAGAATGCGAACTTTTAGGCAGCATCAAGATGGATGATAAGATAGCAAGAATGAGCGACGAGGGCAAGGTGCCACTGGTCGAAGATGAGAGCATCAAAGAAGAGTATATAAATATAGCCAGGAAATTATGTAGGAGAGAGTAAGTGTCTCTTCTTTCTTCTGGGGTATTTTTATGGAAGAGCCTTTTGCGGAGTTATTTAAGGAATCTGAGATATTTATGAATAGGGAAGTTCTCTCTCCGCATTATATCCCTGAGCACCTTCTTTTTAGAGATAAGCAGATATCCGAGATTGTGAAGAGTCTGACGCCTTCGCTGCGCGGAGAGCGCGGAAGGAACCTGTTCATATATGGGAAGACTGGGACGGGAAAGACCTCCTGTATGAAGCATGTCATGGACAAGATACGCGAGATACCGAACATTCATTCAAAGATATCATATATAAATTGCAGGATTTACAACTCCAGGTACAGGGTTCTGAGCAAAATTGTCGGGGACCATCTGCCAATGTATGCAAAGAGAGGATATGGCATAGTAGACATTTATGAGAAGATAATCAACTGGATTGAAGAAGACAACAAGATACTTGTGGTAGTTCTTGACGAGATAGACATTGTTAGGGACCTTGATGATTTGATATACACTTTGACTAGGGCAAACAGCGATATCAAGTCGGGAAGCATAACCCTTGTTGGCATATCCAACAAGATATCCTTCAAGGAGAGCCTTGATCCGAGAAGCCTCTCAACACTGTATGAGAATGAGCTTGTATTCCCACCATATAACTCTATGGAGCTTGCGTCGATAATGAAAGATCGCGCTGAAAAAGGATTCAGAAAAGATGTTATAGACCAATCGGCAATAAACCTTGCTGCAGGAATAGCGGCAAAGGAGAGTGGTGACGCCAGGCTTGCCTTGAGGATACTCTCAAAGGCTGGAGAGATAAGCGAAGAGAGCGGACTGAAGGCAATCTCTGTTAGCCAGATAATAGAGGCTTCGCGCTCTGCTGAGGAGGAGGTCGCATACGAGATGGTAAACACCCTGCCAGAACACCAGAAATTCATAGTGTATGCGATAGCGCTTTTGTCAGTGCAGGGAAGCAAATATAAGAGACTTGTTGAGGGAAGCGATACCTACATATTCAGCGGGGAGATATACAGCAGGTATGTTGATCTGCTTGAGTCAATGCATAAAGAAGCTAAAAGTCAGAGATGGTACCGAAAGTACATTACAGACCTTGAGATGCAAGGCCTTATAATAAGCTACGAATCTGGCAGAGGGATAAGAGGACATACTAAGCTGATTAAGTTGGCATATCCACCAGACAAGATAAAGCAGACGATAGAGAAGAGCCTCTTTAGAGAGAGCGAAGCTGGAGGAAAGGATGAGGGCAAAGCATAAGTCCTAAACCATCTTAAATGTTTTGGCATTGTTTATTAATGGGATACCATGGAAAAAGCGCAGAGTGCAATGGAGTATCTTGCGACTTACTCGTGGGCCATACTCATAATAATAATTGTTGCGGGGGTGCTTTTTTACATCGGGATATTTAACAAAGGGAGTATCTCTCCAGGAGCTTCTGGAGGTAGTTGTGTAATAGTCAGGCCACAGGGACCAGGATCTACAGAGTTCCTCTCAAGGCAGGGCCTTTGCAATGTGAATCCAAGATTTGTTGCCACATTCAATGGACTTAACAGTTGGGTAGATATTCATCCAAACAGCCTGCTTACATCAGGTAACCTCACAGTTACAGCATGGGCAGACATACGTGGGCCTAGTAGGGATTTCTTTAATTTCATTGTTGTGAAAAATGGAGATTGGGGCATTGCAGTTTGCGGTACCTCAAGTTTTTTCCTTTGCTACTATGAGTATGGCGGGGTGGATGGCTCTGGCAGGAATGTGATTGACAAGAGTGTATGCAACTGCATATCATACAACAACGCTCCGATCCAGACAGACAAATGGTATTTCGTCAGTATTGTAGTTACAAATGCTACAAAGCCATATGCGCAGGAAAGAGTTTATCTCGATGGGAACACAACACCTGTGCTTGTAGGAGGGGCCCTTATGGGTATTGGAGGATATCCAACATACACATTAGAGAACGTGAACGTGACGATTGGATATGGCCTTTACGGGAATCAGTTCATGAACGGCAGTATAGCAAATGTCCAGATATACAATACTGCATTGAGTCCTAACGGCCTGCAGCAGCTTTACTTAGAAGGAATTGGAGGGGCTCCGATAAATCTCCAAGCTCTTGCAGGATGGTGGCCGCTTAATGGGAATACGCAAGATTACTCAGGAAATAAGCTGAATGGATTTCCTACAGGTGATGTCGGCTATTCAAACCAATGGACCACAGATTATACAATGCCATGAGGCTGAATACTATGAAGCTTGCAATACTCTCGGATTTTCATCTTGGTTATGAGCGTTTCAGAGAAGATGCATACGCCCAGGCCAAGGAAGCATTAGACGCAGCGTCGAGAGAGGCAGATGTCCTGGTAATGCCTGGAGATATCTTTGATATGCGGAGCCCAAAGCCAGAAGTGCTTGCCGAAGCTATAAACCTATTTAGAGATCTTTCAGGTAGAACGTGGAACGCCAGGGTTACGAGATTTGATGGGAGCGGAAAGAATTTCACTGATCTCCCAATAATAGCAATACCAGGTACCCATGAGAGAAGAGCATATGGTGTTGAGGATCCTGTTGATCTGCTTGCGCTTGCCGGGCTCTTGGTAGATATCAGCGATGGGAGAGTGTTTGTAGAGAAAAATGGGGAAAGTATATGCATATTCGGGCTCGGCGGCATAGCTGAAGAGCGATTTAAGGAGGCGTTGAAAAGCGCTGATCTTCATCCAGAACCGGGGATGTTCAATGTATTCATATTCCACCAGTCCGTGCACGAGCTGCTCCCGTTCAGCAGCGATTTCATAACCTTGGAGGACCTCCCCGTAGGATTTGATCTTTATGTTGATGGACATATACACAATAAAGTCGAGATGAAGGCGCATGGAAAGCCCTTCTTGATACCAGGAAGCACTGTTCTGACGCAGTTGAAGGAGGGAGAGCAGGAGGCGAAGGGCTTTTTTATATTTGATACAGCAACAAAGGAGTATCAGTTTAAGGAAATAAGATCTAGGAGATTCAAGCTTGTTAAGATAGAGGTAGACGGGCTTGAACCTGAAAGAATTGCCGAAAGAATAGAGAAAGGAATCTCTTCTGAAATAGATAGAGAAGATGTAGATAAGCCAATAATACGCGTAGAGCTTGCAGGTAAGCTGATGGACGGTTTCAAAGGCATCGATATTGATATACAATCTGCAATAAGAGAGTTTAAGGATAAGGCAATAATAGAGATAGGAAAGGGAAAGGTCGAGAGCGAGCAGAAGGATGTTGATATAGCGTCCCTTAGGAGCGGGACGTTGGAGAATCTCTCAATAAAAGATTTTGGGTTGTCGGTATTTGTAGAAAAACTTGCCGAGAAAAAATACGAGCTTGAAGCAAATCCAAGGGAGCTTTTTGATTTGTTGGCTGAAGAGAGCAGCAAGGAGAAAGCGGTGAAGAGTGCGCTTGACCTGCTGTTGTATAAGAAAGAGGGAGCTTAGTCCTTCCTGTTTTTGTATTGATAGTATTCGCGCAGTTTAAGCAGGGAAGAGGCTATGGCTTTTGGAGAGTCATAAACAGGAAGCCCAGAACTCTCCATCATTATCTTGTGCATCTCAGTGTAACTCGCACCTATGCTTAATACAGCCATCGGCTTTCCTGAAGATTGCTTGAAGTGGATAAGCGCTGCAGCAGTCTTTGAGTCAGCTCCAGGAGTTTGGAATAGAGCTATCACTATGATCATATTTATGTTCGGGTCTTTGCTTATCAGGTCGAGAGCTGTGCCATAACGCTTGTAGTCGGCATCCCCTGCAAGGTCTAGGGGATTTCTCACGTTCACCAGCTTTGGCATCGTTTTTCCGAGCGCTAGTATAGTATCTTTTGAGAACTCACCCAATACGAGTTCTTTTGATGCAGATATTGCGTCAGTTGTAAGGACGCCGGCTCCTCCGCCATTTGTGATTATTGCTATTTTATTGCCAAGCGGTGGTGGCTCTGTGGAGAAGATTTTGGCGTAATGCAGAAGTTCGCTTATGTCTTCGCTTATTACGAAACCGAATTGCCTGAATACGGCTTCGTATGCTTCGTAATTTCCCGCCAGGGCTGCGGTGTGGGAATGTGCAGCCGCCATCCCTTCAGAAGTTCTTCCAGCCTTAAGCACTATCACGGGTTTTTTCTTTGTGATCTTCTTTGCGACCTCTATGAACTCCTTTCCGCGCTTTATTCCCTCCAGATACATGACGATCACTTTTGTCTCGTCGTCTTCCATCAGGTAATTCAGTATGTCGACTTCGTCCACGTGGGCAGCATTCCCATAGGAAATGAATTTGGAGAGGCCGAAACCCTCTCCAGAGATTAGATCAAGGATCGTGCTTCCCACTGCTCCGCTTTGAGATACAAAGCTCACATTTCCAACCTGTGGCCTGCTAAGCTTATATGTCGGGAGAAATAAGGTATCTATCCTTGATCTTGGATCCATGACGCCCAGGCAGTTTGGCCCAAGTGTTGGCATATTATATTTTCGAGCTATGGATGCAAGCTTATCCTGAAGCTCTGTTTCACCAATCTCCGCAAATCCACCGCTTACGACAACCGCTGTTCGGACCTTCGCTTTGCCACATTCCTCAAGGACCATAGGGACTATCGGAGCTGGAACAGCAATAACTGCAAGGTCGATGCGCTCGCGTATATCGCCTATTTTCCGTAGCACATTAACTCCGAGCATCTCCTCGTTCGGGGCCGCGTTCTTGTTGATAGCATATAAACTTCCATCATAACCGGCATTTATGTAATTCTCCAGTATGACATGGCCCACCTTTTCTGGGTCCTTTGATGCGCCTATTATGGCAACGCTCTTTGGTTTTAGCATGGGTTCAAGGTTTAAGGTTTTCATTTGTACACCCTACTCTAACACGCGAATATCGACAATGTCGTAACTTCTGTGGTGTATTATCACAGGATTGAGATCCAGCTCAGAGATGTTCTTTTCTTTAGTAAGCAGGCTTGATGTTTTTAGCAGGAGATCGCAGATCATGTCTATGGAGGTGCCATGCTGTGTTATTACTTCTGCTGATTTCAGCTGGGCGAGCATCTCTTCCGCATCACGCCTTGTTATCGGACATACCCTTAGTGCAAAATCCCTGAAAGCCTCAACGTATATTCCTCCGAGGCCTATGAGAAGCAACTTTCCGAACTGTGGATCTGTCCTCCCCCCTATTATTACCTCTATTCCGGAAGGAGCCATCTTCTGCGCGATGATAGTATATGGAGCCAGATTCAGCTTTAATGCTTTGGATTGAAGCGCATTGAACGCTGCAGTTATCTCACTCTCGCCTGAGAGTCCGAGTGTTACAAGACCGGACTTTGATTTGTGTAATGCTTTTCCAGACAATACTTTTAGCGCTATTGGACCTGGCTTTCCGAATCTTGCAGCTTCTTCTGCACTTGTCACATATTCACTTTCTATGCTCTTTATTTTATATTTATCCAGAATCGATTTTGCCTTTGAATATTCAAGCAATCCCATTTACCCGACCCATCAAAGTATATGGTAGAAGTGAAAGATTAAAAATAGGATTGCAATTATTAGAAGGAGGAGTCCAAGAGCAACAACAAATGCCTTCCTAGACCTTCTTACTCTTGAGAGTTGCGATACATCATTGAGGATGTCCTGCGTCTCTGCTTCTGGATGAAGGGTTGCCTGCTCCTCAGTACCTATCGCTTTTGCCTCTGGCTTGCGGTCTTGCACAAGCATACGTGGGACTCCGGCCGAATTGGCTTTCAGATAGCCTTTCTCTGTGAGCAAGAGAAAGACACCCCCGTTTTTCAACTCGTAAGTAATGAACCCTTGGCTATTAAGCTTGAAGAGTCGCAGTGCAAGATCCTTCGGGCGGAGCCCTAGGACATTCTGCAGCTCTGCTGGCACCCTGTTGCCATCGGCAAGGCGCACAAGTATATTCTCGTCAAGTTTGTCAAATTCTTCTTTTGACTTTGCTTCTGCTTCGCTCAGAAAGTTTTGTCCACTCTCGGTTATGGTTATTGTATTTGGACCGGGATAATAGGCAGTGAACTCTATCATTCCTTTCTGCTTCAGCGCCCCTGCGATGTTTGATGCGTCGAATATGCTCGCATTCATTGCACTGCCAAGCTTTTCTATTACTGTGCTTGGCGTGATTTTGATTAAACATGCGAGATCCATGAAATTTAATTCATCAGTTGTCATACAATCAACTATCATACTAAGGCAATAAATAAAAAGAGTATTGTGAGCTAAACCTGTAGTATTTTATATTATAACATAGTTTATAGTATTAGCTTCTGCAATAGTCAGTTTTCTTTCTC
>JAMCSO010000016.1 GCA_023379075.1 Candidatus Martarchaeota archaeon
GCGACGGGAAAGGAGCAGCACATGCAGGTGATAGCTCCAAACAAGATGAATAGGGATGAGATCGAGAAGAAGATACGGGAAGCAGAGGAATTTGCAGAGTCTGATAAGAAAACACTCGAGCTGATAGAGGCCAAGAACAACGCAGAATCCCTTGTCTACCAGGCAGAGAGAACAATCTCTGACTACAAAGACAAGATACCACAAGAGCAGCAGGAGAAGGCAGAGGAATCCAAGAAGGCGCTTGAAGAATCCTTAAAGACCGAAGATCTTGATACAATAAAGAGAAAGACCGAAGATCTTGTAAAGCTTCTTCAAGAGATAAGCCAGGGCATGTATCAGCAAGGTCCGGGAGATGGTGCATCCGGAGCAGGTCCTGAAGGTGCCCCCAATCCTGATGGAACCAAGCAAAGTCCTGATGACGGGACCGTCGATGCAGACTTTAAGGTAGAGAAGTGATAACTCAATGGAAGATTATTACAGCCTTCTCGGAGTCCCGAAAAACGCCACAAAAGAAGAGATAAAAAAAGCATACAGGGATCTCGCTCTAAAGTATCATCCGGACAGAAACAAGGATGCTGGCGCAGAAGAAAAGTTCAAGAAGATAAATGAAGCGTATGCAGTGCTTAGTGACGAGACAAAACGCAGGCAATATGATGCATATGGCCCCGAACAGTTTGGAAGACAGTACTCTGAACAAGATATATTCCGTAACTTCAATTTCGGAGATCTCTTCAAGGAAATGGGAGTAAACATCAACATGGGCGATGGAAATTTCGACATCTTCGGAGATTTCTTCGGCCAGGGACAGCGTGGAAGGGATGTAGGGCAGAGTATACTCTTCAGGATGGACCTTACTTTGGAAGAGATCTCTGATGGGGCTCAGAAGGAGATCACCATCAGGCACAGAAAGAAATGCGCGCATTGTGGTGGAAGTGGCGGAGAGCCGGGCTCAAAGCAAAGCAAATGTCCTAAATGTGAAGGTGCAGGAAGAGTGACTGTAATAACCTCCTCGTTCCTTGGGAGAATACAATCCGTCACTACATGCGACATCTGCATGGGTTCTGGCAAAGTTTATGAGCGGCGCTGCAAAACATGCAACGGCAAAGGCGGTGTAGTAGGGAACGACAAGATAAATGTTACGATACCTGCTGGAGTGAAGGAGGGCATGAGATTAAAGCTTGATGGGATGGGGGACTTTGGCAAGGATGCATCTGGAGACCTCTTCATAGAAGTACACCTATCAAAGCACAAGATCTTTGAAAGGGTAAACGACAACGACATATTTGCTGAGGTAAGCGTACCTTTCTATAAATTAATATTGGGTGGAAAAGTGCGCGTGCCTACCCTGAAAGGCGAGAAAGAAATATCAATAGATCCAGGAACAGAACCGGGCAAGGAGATCATCATAAAAGGCGAAGGCATAAGGAAATTCGGTTCGGTCTCCCGCGGAGACGAGATACTTCGCATAAACGTATCTCTTCCTAAAAACCTCACCACAGAAGAAAGAGCCGCCATAGAACATTTCAGGGATGCCAGCGAAAGCGGGAAAGGGGACTCAAAAAAACGCTTCGGCATCTTCTAATTCTACTGACCTATGTTATTTTAAATTTAAATAACCTCTTACTACTGTGTATTCCATGCCTGATTTTAGCGTAACTCCATACGATGTGGAAGGTCAGATTGATTATGATACTATTGTACAACGCTTCGGAATAAAGCCATTGGACGACGAACTGGAGCAGAGGATCAAGAAGATAGCTGGAGAGAGCCACTTTATGATAAGGCGTAGAATATACTTCGCACAAAGAGACATGAACTGGCTTCTTGACCAGTACGAGAAAGGGAATAAATTTTATCTTTATACAGGGATAGCTCCTTCCGGAAGGATGACCATGGCGCATCTGATTCCATTTTTATTAACTAAATGGTTGCAGGATAAGTTTGATGCTGAGGTATACATCTACATACCAGACGAAGAAAAGTTTCTTGCAAAGAGGGACCCAACTCTGACTCTGGATAAGGTGCACTCTTTGGCATATGAGGATGCACTTGACATAGTCTCGCTTGGATATAACCCAAAGAAGACGAAGATATTTCTCTCTACGGAATACGCCAAAACTCTTTATAAGCAGGCAGTTCGCGTTGCAAAGCACATAACCTTTTCAATGGTAAAGGATGCATTCGGATTTACCAACGAGACAAATGTGGGCACTCTCTTTTACACAAGCCTACAATCCGTTCCGGCATTTTTGAGATCTGTAGAGGAAAATAAGAATGTGCCGTGTTTGATACCTCTTGGAGTGGACCAGGATGTGCATTTCAGGATAGCGAGGGATGTAATGGCAAAGCTGGGATATTATAAGCCATCGATAATCCATGCCAAGTTTCTACCTGGCTTGGACGGCCGCCCAAAGATGTCCTCTAGCGATCCGAACAACACAATCTACCTTAACGACTCCCCAGAAATAGTCAAAAATAAGATCAATAAAGCGATAACTGGTCAGCAATCTACGGCAGAGCTGCAAAAAAAACTCGGAGGGAATCCGGACAAATGTGCAGTATGCCAGTACTACAGGTATATCTTCGAGCCTGACGACGAGAAACTCGCCAAGATCTTCGAAGGTGAAAGAAAAGGCACACTTCTTGCCGGTGAGCACAAGAGGGATCTTACTGGGAGGATAAACGCTTTCCTTAAAGAACACAATAAGAGGAAGGAAGAGCTACGCCAACATCTTGACGATTTCATGGTGAGGGACTGAGATCAAGTCTTCTGAAGAACAACAAAAAGATGCATCTTGTCATATGGCATTATATCTATTGATTCCAACAAGCTGAATCTCTTAGATACCCTATCTAAAAATTCTTTGTACACCTCACTTGGCTTCCGTGAGACATCTATGCTCTGCGATTTTATTGCGATGTAAGCATACCCTCCTTTCTTTAGCAGCTTGCAATTCTCGAGAAGGATCTCTGCCTGGTCTCTTGCAGCTATGTCTTGATATATGACATCAGCACTGCCAACATCTTCTCCATATTCCCTTACATTCCTAGCATCATTGAATATCGGGAGCATATTGCTCCTCCTCTCGCAGACTCTGAGCAGATCTCTAACATTGCGCTCAGAGATCTCTACACAATAGAGGATACCTTTTTCACCTATTATATCACTAACATGGCTGCATGTCGTTCCTGTAGCTGCACCAAGGTAAAGCACTCTAGATCCGCGTTTTATCTCCATCCTTTTCATACCTTTGGATATCGCAGCTCCGAGCTTGCTCCTATACGGGTTCCACAGCCTGTACTCCAATCCATCCTTTTCTATGAGCTCCTCACCATAAACATCTCTGCCCATGTCAAGATTCATGGTTGCAAGCTTTCCGTCAACTAGGAAGACTCCATCAAAAATCTTCTTTATCTGGTGCATTCAATACACGAATAAGATTTAGAAAAACATATTTATATTTGAGTTGTAATGTATTCTTGCTTCTGCTTCCTGGTTGGTGTAATAAATGCAAGGTGGGCGATCAAACAAATTCATAATAGAAATGTATAACACCTGCAAGGCTTCTGATGGGATAAATGATTTATTCTCGAGAGTCTCAGATAAGCTTAAGGAATCCTTTTCCATAGACAAGGTAATAATAAAAAATCTAAATCAGAAGAAAGAAAGCCTCTCTGCAGGAGAAGAGTATGCGATCAACACCAAGCAGCTCTATATAGACAATAGGCTAAGCGGATACTCTGCATTTCCCGATCTGATAAACTATTACAATAATGGTTTTCGGAGCTCTGCAATAATACCTGTAATCAACGAGAACAAGCCGATAGGCACCGTAACGCTGCTTTCACAGAAGGAAGAAGCATTTGGAAAAGAGGATGTCGCAGAGTTAAATATATCCTCAAACATATTAAACAATGAGTGTGGGGTTCAGCTAGACCGCGAGAAGAGCCAGAAGATGGAAAGATTTTTTCAAGCTTCTTTCGAGACTGTCGTGCCACAGGCGATAGTCACTCAAAAGGGAAAGGTAGTGATGGCAAATACTGCCATGCTTGATCTTCTCGGCAAGCCCAACGAAGTGCAGCCGCTCCAGATATCACAGTTCTTTAATATAGACTTCACCAAGGTCAACAGCCCCCCATGGGAAGAGGAACGCGTTGAACTCTACAGAAAACCATCCAGGAAATTCATGATCTATTCAAAGGGTCTCGGAGAAGGCCTGCTCCACCTAACTTTTAATGAGACAACCTCTCTGAATCTCCTCGAGGAAAGATCGAGAGCTCTCGATTACAGCACAACCGAGGCATTTATCACCATGGACGATGATATGAGGATAAACTGGGCAAGCGAAAACATCTCAAGGATCCTCAAAGTCGACAAAGATTACTTGGTTGGCAGAAAGCTCTCTGATTTTATCGGTTCTGCCTCATTACAGCAGATTGGCAAAACTGAGATAATATCAGAAGAGATGCAGTTAAATTTTGACAACAACCAGAAGCAGGAGGTCATGGCAACCATCCTAAAAGGCAAAAACGGATTCTCATCCATACTGTCAATAAATTTCGAGAGATACCTCTCAGCAGTCAAGAAGGCTTTGAATGATATAGTTCAGATATCAAGCGACGCAGTGATAGAGGTAGATCAATCTGGAAGCATAATAAGAATAAACAAAAGCGCCGAAAAGCTCCTAAGGTACAGAAGCGACGAGCTTGAAGGCATGCAGATATCCTCATTGTATGCAGATACTGATAGCCAGAACAGATTCAGCTCCTCGATCTCGATAGCAAAGAAGAATGATGTTGTTACTGATATATATGTGAATATTCTGCCGAAGGGCATAGGGGAGAGAATGCCATTCCAGCAAAGCATAATGGCTATAAAGAACAAGACCAATACGATAGACGGCTACTTTATTGTGAGCAGGGAGCTCTCGACAAAGATGGAAAAGGAGCGCCTCAACGAGGCTCTGGACAAGGCAACAAAGCAGATGAAGGAGATAAAGAGCGAGAGCGACTTAAAGACACAATTTATCTACAATGTGTCACATGATTTTAAGACCCCTATAACGAACATCAAGGGATTCTCAACTCTTTTATACAAAGAGGAATTCGGAGTTCTGACAGACGAGCAAAAAAGCTATGTCAAGATAATAATGGATGAGCTTGACAGGCTAATGCTCCTCATAGAACAGATACTTGACGTTGCAAAGCTCTCATCAGGAAGAATAAAGCTGGACCTGCAGCAGGTCGATATGAGGGAATTGATGGAGAATGCGAGCATAAAGGCTCTGGCAGAATCCGCAGCCAACAAGGGGATAACACTGAAGCATAATGTCGACTACAACGTCCCGCAAATCCCTGCCAGTCCGAATAGGTTGATACAGGCCTTCGTCAACCTGATAGGGAACGCGATCAAGTTTACCGAAGCTGGCGGCATGATATCCGTCTCGGTCTTCAAGAAAGGAAAGAACATACGTGTCGAGGTTACTGATACTGGGATGGGTATAGATAAGGAGGAGAAAGCAAAGCTCTTCAAGAAATTTTATCAGCTTCCAAGAAAGGGTCTCACAACACACGAGGGCGCAGGAACCGGGCTCGGATTATCCATAACAAAGGAGATAGTAAACCTTCATGGCGGCCAGATAGGGGTGAAATCAGAAGTTGGGAAGGGAAGCACCTTCTGGTTTACCATACCAACATCTGTCAGAATAAAGAAGAAGGCAGCATGAGCATTAAAATCTATCATGCTCTCTTACGAGACTGTATTGTTAATTACAATGATGCCTCCATCAGCCCTTATTCCCAGGCTTCTCTGAAGAACCAGTATCGTGAATCTTGTCTCGTTTGCAGATCCCTGTATTCTCTTGATCTGAAGGTCAGCAATGTTTGATCCCGTCGTGCTTATATTAATCAGCGAGTCATTGAGCATTGTGAATTCCTGTGTCTCGCCTGCAAGTATTGGTCTTGTTCTTTATAGCCATTATTCTGCGGATTTTGAAGAATTCTTCAGATATAAAACAAAAGAAGTGCTTGCTGTCGGGAGCCTGAATACTAAGCTCCCACCTGCAGATAATGATGTGGTATAATTATAAGAGATCAGCTGTATCTGTGGCACCGACACTGAGAGCCATGCCAAGAGTATGACTACTACAAACACAACCAGAGCAAGGGCAACATAAACATACGGTCCCCTCTCTCTTCCCGGTTTGAAAGACTTCTTCTTTGCCATGTCTTATCATAATGCAAACAGGTTTATAAACATTTTTAGCAAAAGTTCCAGAATCAAGATAAGTACTATTAGTTTTTCTGTCAAAGAGATATATTGGGCGATCGTATGGTAAACATAGATGACATAGAAGCAGACATAATCTCACTCATAAATGACAAGCAGCAGGTAACCTCTGATGAACTTTCCGCATTCGCGGCATCGATAGGGATGAACGACGAGATGCTCAGGAGAGGGCTTGCGGAGTTGGAGAGCGCAAACATAATTGCTTCGAGAAGCAGTGGAGGGATCCTTACATATTATCTACTAAATGATGAACCATCCCTGCACAGGATAATGATAGTGGAAGATGATAAGAACATAAACAAGCTCATGGCCCTTTCTGTCGGAAAAGGATTTGACATCGTGCAGATGTATGATGGTGGAGAGGCCCTCCAAAAGATACGGAACGAAAAGCCGGACCTTGTTATATTGGACCTTATGCTTCCAGGAGCCGATGGCCTGGAGATATGCCAAAGGATAAAGAAGGATCCTGGCCTTAGTGATACTGTTGTAATAATAATCAGTGCTATGGATGCAACATCAAACCGCTTTAAAGGGATAAAATACGGTGCGGATTATTATGTGAAGAAGCCATTCGACCCCGGAGAGCTGAGGAGTCTCGTGACCATATTCCTTAAAAAGAAAGGCAAGAAATTTGATCCATTGATAGATCTACCAAACGAAGACAAGATCTCCGCTGCGCTGGAGAAGGCGGTGGAGAGCACCAATAGCAGCTATGAGATAGGCAGAATAAGGCTTGAAGGCCTCGCAAGCTTCGCTAGGCGCTTTGGAAACAGCTCAGCAATAACCATACTCAGACTTGTCTCACAGATACTGCAAGATAAGGCACGCGAGGTAGGAAACAATGTCTTTGTGGGGTTCCTAAACAGTGATGATTTTATAATAGCCGGGGACAACAAGAATGTGCTAGAGGTCAGGAACAGAATATCTTCTGAGTTTAATGCAGTTCTTCCATTTATATACCAGAGTGAGGGGTACAAGCCCATAGAGAAAGGCATAGAAGATATGTATGGAGCAGAGAAGCCTCCCCTCAGTCTCGTGTATAAGCTAATAAAGAAGGACTCTCTTATCGAGAGAAGGGCCGAGATACTAAAGAAAAAGCCCCAGGAAGGTCAGAACATCGGTGCATACACTTACGATGAGCTAAGGCATATGCTAGAGAGCGACGACTTAGATATAACAATAACAAGAGATCCAAACGGGGTGAGGCTCTCAGTGGGCAAAGGCGGAAAGCACTCCTGATTATCTTCTTTTAACCTTCTTTTTGGAACCACTCTTCTTTGCCTTTGGTCTGCCACCAACAACCGCAGCACTCCTAAGCGAGAGAATATCTTCTATATGTGAATCATCTACAGGCCTGTCTGTCGACGCAAGCGCAGCTTCGCTTTGTATAGCTCCAATCTCAAGCTGTTCCTCAACCCTCAGTCCTCGTTCCAGAGCTTCTTTCCTCTTAAGGATTGCTTTCTTATCCTTCTCCGAGACCACAATCACACCCCTTTTTATTATCTATATAAGTATAAATAACTATACTCTCTAATATTATATCTCCATATTCCTTCAGAGATTCCTTGATCTGATCGCTTCAGAGATCTATGGTGTGTTCAATTGATCAAATTTTATGAAAAACCCTTCTCAAAGGAAGAAAGCCTATCAAGCCTCTCGCCAGAGGTTAGATCTTGGTTTGAAGAGACACACAAAGAGCTCACCCCCCCACAATACTACTCATTCAAGCTAATAAGCGAAGGCAATAATATATTGATAACAGCACCAACTGGCAGCGGAAAGACATTCTCTGCATTCATGTCTATAATAAGCAACTTGATGCGCAAGGAACGCGAAGGCTCTCTTGAAGATAAAGTTTACTGTATTTATATATCGCCACTCAGAGCTCTTAACAACGATGTTTACAAGAACCTCTCCAAGCCTCTGGAGGAGCTCTATGCTTCTCTAGATGGAGAAAAGAAAAAGATATCAATAGGTGTGAGGACAGGCGATACAACCCAGAGCGAGAGGCAAAAACAATTAAGGAAGCCACCAAACATTCTTGTAACAACCCCAGAGAGCCTGGCAATACTGATCAACTCTCCAAGGTTCCTTGAAAATCTGCGCGCCATTGAATATGTGGTTGTAGATGAGATACACGAACTTGCAAACAACAAGAGGGGGGTACACCTCTCCTTATCTCTTGAAAGGCTGGCAGATCTGATAGGCAAGGATTTCATAAGGGTGGGCCTTGGCGCCACTCTCCATCCAATAGATGAAGCCGCAAAATTTCTGGCTGGTTACAAGAGCGCAACTGAGGAGAGAGATTGTTATATAGTTGATGCAACATGGGAAAAGAAGACGGACCTTCTTACAATTAGCCCTGTAAAAGACATAATCAACGCAAGCGATGAGAAGATTGAGAACCAGGTCTATTCAAAGATAAACCGCATTATAAGAAAGAACAAGACAACACTCATATTCACAAACACCAGAAGCGGTACAGAACGGGTAATATTCAACTTGATGAGACGATTCAAGTATAGTGAAGATTCCATAGCAGCTCATCATGGATCTCTCTCAAGGGAAGCGAGGCTCGGAGTGGAAGATATGCTCAAGAAAGGCAAGCTTAAGTGTGCAGTATCCTCTACTAGTCTTGAACTTGGAGTTGATATAGGCGATATAGACAACGTGATCCAGCTTGGCTCACCCAAGAGCGTGACCAGGGCCATACAGCGGGTTGGAAGAAGTGGCCACAGCTTCAATGATGTAGCAGTAGGGGAGATAATAGTGATGAATAGGGATGATCTTGTAGAGTGCTCTATAATATTTGATTCTGTAAAAAAGCGAAAGCTTGACTCCTTTTTTGTGCCGAAGAATGCTCTGGACATACTATGCCAGCACGTGGTTGGCATGTCATTAAACAAGAAATGGACAGTTTCTGATGCAATAGCTGTGATACGGAAGGCATACCCATATCACGAACTAAGCGATTCGGACTTCCTGGCAGTCCTAGAATATCTCTCTGGCATGTATGTTGGGCTTGAGAGCAGGAGGGTATATGGCAAGATATGGTATGATGAGAAGGAAAAGACCTTTGGCAGAAGAGGAAAGTTCACAAAGATAATATACTATCTGAATCTTGGGAGCATACCTGACACGTCTGCAGTTGATGTTTATACGACAAAAGGGAAGGAATGGCTCGGCAGCATAGAAGAGGAGTTCCTATCCAGACTGAAGCCCGATGACATATTCGTGCTTGGCGGGAAGCTTTACAGGTTCGAGTACGCCAGAGCCATGGTCTGTTTTGTGAGCAAGGCAGAAAGCAGATCGCCAACAATACCTCCATGGTTCTCGGAGCAATTGCCACTGACATATGATCTCGCAATCTCCATAGGGAAATTCAGGGGAGAGTTCGCAAAAGCAGTAGAGCGCGATATAAACAAAGACAAGAGATTCATATCCTTGCTATCAACAGGAAAGACAAAGCCGGGAAAGGAGTCGAGCAAGATACTAGATGCGATGCCAATAGATGATAATGCAAAAAGCTCCATCTTCTCATACTTCGCAGAGCAGCTAATCTATGCCAAATATATACCAAACGACAAATTCATTCTTATAGAGAAAACAAGAGATAAGGAGAGGAAACATCATCTTACAGTATTTCACAGCCTGTATGGGCGAAGGATAAACGATGCCTTATCTAGGACACTTGCCATACTGGCAAGTGAGTATCTTGGAATAGAGGTCAGCATGATAATAAATGATAATGGCTTTGTGCTTATAACAGAGAAAGAGATAAATTCCAAGGATCTCAGTGAGATGATCGGAGACCTTGGAAATGTTGATATGGAATCTTTGCTCAAGGACAACATTCGAAGAACTGAGCTCATGAAACGTAAGTTTAGGCACTGCGCAGCCAGAAGCTTCATGATCCTGCGAAACTATAAGGGAAGAAAGATCAGCATAAGCAGACAGCAGATAAGCTCGCAATCGCTCCTAAGGGCCTCCGAAGAGATCGGTCCGAACTTTCCAGTGATAAAGGAGACTTATAGGGAGATATTGGAAGATACCATGGATCTTCCAAGAGCAAAGGAGATTGCGAGATCGCTCTTCTCTGGAGAGATCTCGCATAAGATAATAAATACTGTGGTTCCTTCGCCATTCTCACATATACTCGTATCATTTGGGGAGGCAGACGTGGTAATGATGAAAGACAGAAGAAAGCACCTGAGAGATCTCCACAAAAAGGTAATACTCAGCATAAAGAAGGGTGCAAAATGAATATCAATAAGGACACGGAAGCAATAGATGGACTTCCAATATTATTCATAAGACCGCTGTCTGCACTCGTCTGTTCTGATCTGCACCTTGGCTATGAGGGAGTAGCTGCAGAGAAAGGCATAATGCTTCCAAAGATAAACTTCAGGAAGATCAAGGAGCAGATAAAGCTAGCTCAGGATCATGCACACGCATCTTCCATAATAATAAATGGCGACATTAAAAACGAGTTCTCAAAGGTGCACACAGAAGAATTCAACGAGTTTAACGATCTGGTAAAATATCTAAAGAAGGATCTGGGCATCAAAAACGTAACTTTGATCAAAGGCAATCACGACAACTTTATAGACCGGCTCGAAAAGCCTCTTGGTGTGAGAGTCGAGAGGCAGCAGGTGCTTATGGACAACTTTCTTTTCTTTCATGGCGAAGAGCCTCCAGACCTGAATGAAGAGAAAGTCCTGGTAATGGGTCATCTGCATCCATGCATCTCTATATACAGCAGCTTAGGGATAAAAGAGAAGCTCCGCTGTTTTTTGGTAGGTAAGACCAGAAGCAACAAGGAACTCATAATCCTGCCTGCCATGAATTATTTTTCCGAAGGCAT
Source organism: Candidatus Martarchaeota archaeon (assembly GCA_023379075.1). GTDB lineage: Archaea > Micrarchaeota > Micrarchaeia > Micrarchaeales > CABMGC01 > JAMCSO01. The sequence continues at coordinate 11,154 of JAMCSO010000016.1, forward strand.
AGAAATCAATTCACCATCTAAGCCAAAGTTATCTGGAGTCCTCAGCTCGATAGCAGATATAAACAGCATGCGGGCATTGTGCATCTGCGAAGAAGAAACCCTGGATTTCGGAACAATACACGACCTAACATTATTAAGCAATAAGATCCTCTAGATCCTTCAGTGACAATATGGAACTAATAACGCTCAACGCATGGGGAGGAAGGCTCGGAGAAAGCCTGCTACAGTTCCTTGGCCGGCTTTCCAGCGATGTTGATATAATATGTCTACAGGAAGTTCCAAGCACAGGCAAGATTCTGGAAGGAAGTAAAGAATGGAGCAATGCAAACAAGGTGGCTGATGATCATGCTGTCCATAAGGGCCAGAAAGTGCCTGATCTATACAAAGAGATATGCAGAACCCTGCCAGAGTTCAATGCCTTTGTCTCTCCCCAATACTCGTCTACAGGCGAATCCCTCGCAACATTTGTAAACAAGCGACTTGAGGTGATGCAGAGCAGTTCGAGCCGCGCCTGCCCTCCCATCAGAATCGACTACAGATTATCAAACGGAGAGATTGTCCCATACGAATTTAACTCTCCGGTCTTCCACATCTCTATCTGGGATAATGAGGTTGCACTTAATATAATCAATGTTCATGGACTATGGCAGCCCGTTGGGAAAGTTGATACAAGCTAAAGGCTCTCTCAATCTGCATTCTGGACAAGGCTCTTAACCAGCTTGCCGGGCAAGAGAATACTCTGTGGAGATCTCAATCTTTATCCAGACACCAAAAGCATAAAAAAAATTGAAGAGAGTGGAATGCGTAATCTAATAAAGGAATATAAGATTGACTCAACCAGAAGCGAGATGTACGATCTACAGCTCAGAGCAAGAGGGAAGGAACCTACAAAAAAAGATTGGTTTGCAGATTATGTATTTGTATCAAAAGATATTAAGGTTCTAGACTTCAAAGCCATCAACCAAACAGTATCGGATCACCTTCCATTGCTTATTAAGTTCAAATAACGCCATTACAGAAAGAGATAAAAGATCACAATATTGATTATTAAACATGGGGCTTGAAGACCTACAGAGCATAAAGAGGACATATTCAGAAAACATCACTGCAGTCACAACGCTTACCGCAAAGATTATAACAGATGAGATCGAGGAGACGCTTTCCAAAAGCAGCCCTTTCACAAAGCTTCTGCTCAAGATCGGGGGAAAACGCGCCGAAGAAGCCGCTGCTCCATACATATCAGCAATAATAATGCTCGCTTTCGAGATGAAACCGATAACAGATGATGGCCTAAAGCGAATAATCAATGCTGCCGGGATTGTCCCAAATGCCAGACTTCTGCATTTTGCAGCCTCGATCAAGATTGCAGAACTTCTTCCTTATGTGCCTACCGCATACCTCCTAAAAGTGAATGGGTTGGGGGTTACTGAAGAAAGAATCATTAACGTTCTGAATTCAATAGGCGTGCCTGCAAACAAAGAGAGTGCATCAAAGGTGCTAAAGAGCTATATGGAGAAGGAATCACAATCTGCAATGGCAACTCCCGGAAGATCAAACGCACTCCAAGAAAAGATCGAGCACTCCATAACTGATGTTGCAAAGATGATATCCCGGCTGACAAACATGGAACTGGAGAGAACATTCGAGCGGAAGGACACAATGGCGTATATAAAGGATCTCATGCCTTATCTAACAGCAACAGCAGAGCTCGCGTTCCTCGGAAAAGATCTCGGGCAAATAAACATGGATGCTTTCATGGCGAACATCCGCTCAATAGTTGGTGCACTGGGAATTAAACCTGAAGAGAAGATGATCAAGTTCGTATCCAATCTTAATTATGGAAACGCACTAATGTATGTGCCACCACTATTCTTCCTTCTTTCAATAAAGATCCAGCCGACCCTAGAAAAAATAGGCGACATAGCCGCTGCAATAAATATACCAAGGGACGATGCGCAGGCAGGTTATGTGCTAACAATATACAATGATATAAAAACGACCTTCTGATCCCTTTCATACGCCATGGAACCAGAAGCCTTTCTCTCCCTTCTTCTTTGAACCAAAGATCTTTTCTACGAATGTCAATTCTTTCTTCTCTGAGAAGTTGATTGGAAGATCACTTACAAGCGCTGTATGGGATCTCGCATAATCATCCTGCCATTCCATAAACTTTCTCCTCTTTTCGTTGTCACCCTCAACTCTCCTAATTTCCCACTTTTCTTTCATGGCCTTCCACTCTTCTGGAGAATATGAATAAGGTGGACGCTCCCTTATGGATGGTGGATTGAACTGGTAACTGAATATCTCCTTATAATAATCACAATCTCTCTCCTGAAGGCTCTTTGGGTCTATCCTGATGCCTTCTCCAGCAAGAAAGTCTGCAATTCCCTGAAGGCTAATTTTTTCCTTTCCATTGTCTGCTCCAACTGGATTGTATGTTATTGTTATTCTTCTCCAGACAAACTCTATCTTTGCTCTTAAGATGGCCTCTTGAAGAAGAAGCCTATACTGCACTCTTGCACAGTGTTCTATGTCTATGAGATCGTCTTTGCTAAGATTTGTAAAGACTACTTCCTTGACTGTTTTGTATGGTACTCTATAAATTTTACCGTCTTCCGCTTTAACAAAGTCCTTTGTGTAGTCATAAGCGCTCTGCTGTTGCAGATCTTTTATATACGCATTCTCTACAGGGGTGTTGTCTCTTCGATCCATAACCGCACCTGTCTAATAAAAAATTCAGCATCCGCAAGAACCGCCGCATCCACAGGAAGAGCCAGTCTCGCTCTTACCGCATCCGCAAGAACCTGAATTCCCGCATCCGCACGATGATCCTCTATGCTCATATGAATCCTTTGTGTTGATTGTCGTGCTTCCTGACGACATCATCTTTATCGGCATCCTTACATCATCAGCAACAGCCTTTCTTGGAATTCTCGCTTCTTCCCTGTTTATTGGGAGATGGAAATAGTCGATGCTTTCCTTGTAAACCTTTTTGTAAGCATCGCTGTTCTCAAGCGCCTTCACATCTCGATGGTATTTATCTTTGGAGTAGCCCCATTCCGGATGCATCGATTGCCATTCCTTCGAAGGTATGCTGTACTGCCTTTGTATCTTGTCTCTGTAAACCTCTGGGAAGACGTTGAATGTACAGAATGGAAGAACTCTGCCATCAGGCATTGCATAATGGATATCGCACTTCTCCACCCTCTTTATATCATAGGTGTATTCATCTTGGAAGTGCATCATTCCCAGGAAGAGCGTCTTCAGCTGGAAGGATCCCATAGTTGAGAAGTCGTGCTTCAATATCAAGGACATGAGAAGCTTCGAGAAGCTTATCGATTTCGGCTGCTTTTCCTTGTCTATATACTTTCTTATCCCGGAAAGCGTCTTCAATGCTATGACTTTTCTCTCTATTTTTGATTTTCCCTCCATCTCGTAAACTGCATTCTGAAGGTGGTCGAGCAGACCAGGAGCATCTACAAACCTTGTAAGTGGAATTATCTTATTGTTTTTATCCATGAATAGGTAGTTTCCGGCTCCGCATGCAAAATGTATTGAAAGATCGTATTTGTATTCTCCTGTCAAAGCCTCTATAAACTTGTTTATACCTCCAACATATGGTACAGAGAACCAGTCTTCCTTGGCTATCACTCCGTCTGTCTGTTCCTCTATCTGTTTTATAGCCCCAGGTATTGTTATTCTCTGTTTCTCCCTAAGTCTCGAAGGCATCCTGCCAACCAGGGATACTGGCTGGAAATTTACTGCCTTTATAACATCCATATTATTGAGAGCGAAGTTTATTATGTCTCCGAGCTCATGATCATTAACTGTTCTGATTACTGTTGGGACTAAAACTACCCCCAGTCCTGCCTTCCTGCAAGCTTCAAGCGTTGCAGGCACTTCCCAATGGTTCTTTGGGTTCGCCCTCTTGCTCACCCCATCAAAGCTCATATAAAGGCAACTCGTTCCAGCATGCCTTAGCTTTACTGCAAGACTTGGGTCAAGCCCTATATTTATTCCAGTAGTATTGAGTTGTATCTGATCGAATCCAGCCTTCTTTGCATCTTGGACTATCTCTACAATATCTTCTTTCATTGTAGGCTCTCCTCCGGTTATCTGGAGTGCGTTTGCAGGTATTGGCTTTTGTGTTCTTAAAACATTAAATATATTATTGAGCTCATCTCTTGTCGGTTCGTATATC
>JAMCSO010000017.1 GCA_023379075.1 Candidatus Martarchaeota archaeon
GGAATCTCAAAAATGAGCATATTGGGAAGCGATTATATAGGCGCTTTCGCAGTAGCTACTGACAAGTTTGCAGTGCTCGCCAGGATGATCTCGCATGGTGAACGAGATAGAATAGAGAAGAATCTAGGAATAAAGACAATGACATTTGACCTGGACAATTCGGACCTGGTGGGCATTTATATGGCAGCAAATTCAAGGGCAATAATACTTCCAAACATAATCGAGGAAGATGAGATTGCACATTTCAGGAAAGAAGCGAAAGAGTGGCTTGATGTAGAAGTAATGATATTTAAAAGCAGTCTCAATGCTTTGGGAAACAACTTACTAGTAAATGATAAATTTGCGCTCATTAACCCAGAGTATACCGCCGAAGAAGCGAGGGAGCTTGAAGATATTCTTGGTGTTGAGAGCATCAGGATGAGCATAGGTGGATTTTCCACAGTTGGTGCAAATAATATACTTACTAACAAAGGCATGGTGCTGAATAACAGGGCCACTGATGAGGAGACTGAAGAGATTAGAAAGATCTTTAAGGGCTTCCAGCCATCGCAGTCTACAGCGAACCTTGGTTCATTAAGCATAGGACTTTCCACAATAGCCAATTCTACAGGACTTATCGCAGGAGACTCGACCACGGGCTTTGAGCTTGCAAGGATCTCTGATGGTCTTGGCCTCTGATTTTAAAGAGAGTAGATACGGAAGGCAGGAAATCATGCTGCAACCTCACCAATGCGAAAGCCAGCACCGCTCTTCACGATATTTCAAACTGCAAGGACAGAGAAACCGCTATTATATTAATTTTTCTTGGCAATGTATAATGGATTGATATCACAATATATTGGATTGGTTGATATGGACGTTAATTCTAAGGAAAGTGGAAAGAGAGATCAGGAAATTGAACAGTTGAGATATATGCAGAATGCTTATGCTGAACAGTACGAACTTCTTGGAAATGAGATTACAACATTGTCAATGGCGATAAACACAGTCAGAAAGGATATAGACCTTATAGAGAACATGGAAAGAGTTGAGAACTCTACAGTCCTCTTCAATAGCCAGGGAAATATATACATGAATGCCAATGTCGGAAAAGTTGATAGTGTTATTGTATATGTAGGGGCAAATTATCTCATTGCTAAGAGCCTTGGCGAAGCGGAATCCTTTCTTAAAAGAAACATTGAAAAACAGGAAGCTGGGCTGAAAAGGCTGATTGGTGAGAGGCAGAAGATAGAGAAGGAGCTGTTTGACATATCCTACAAACTGTCCACAATTCAATAATACAATGGGATACGATGTTTGAAGGCATTAAGAAAAAGTTCTCGAAGTTTGTAGATTCCATAGCTAGCAAGGAAGAGGAGAAGATCGAGGAAGAAACATTAAAAGATAAAAAAGAGACCGCATCAGAGTTGCCTAACGAAGAGAGAGTAAGGGAAGAAGAGATAAAGAAGCGAGAAAGAGTACACACAGAACCAAAGATAAGAGAAGAGAGGAAGGAGCAAGAGAAAGCTTCAGAGATGCCAAAAAGAGAGGAGCACCAAAAGATAACTGAGGAAAGAGAACTAAAAAAAAGAGGCAATGTAACTTTCGGCACAAAGCTCAGGAGCAAAATATTCAAGGAGATCAGGATATCTGAGAAGGATATCAATCCATTTTTGGAGGAGCTGAGGATCTCGCTTCTTGAATCCGATGTCAATTACGAAGTCGTTGAGAAAGTTGTAGAGAGCCTTAGGAAAGAGCTTACAGAAGGAAGCATATCCTCTGCAGAGCTTGAGATAAGGATATCCGAAAAGATACGAACATCGCTAATGAATATATTGAAATCAAGTGGCGGCATTGATATAGTTGACCTTGCAGCATCAAAGAAGTCTTCTGGCGAGATGCCTTTTAAGATACTCTTCCTCGGGCCTAATGGGGCGGGAAAAACTACCACAATAGCCAAGATCGCAAAGATGTTTATAGATAAGGGATTTAGCTGTATGCTTTCTGCAAGCGATACTTTCAGGGCAGCTGCAATTGAACAGACAGCAATACATGCAAGCAGGCTTGGAATCCCAGTAGTAAAGGGATCTTATGGAGCTGACCCATCAAGCATTGCATTTGACGCAGTAGCCCATGCCAAGGCCAGGCATATAGATGTAGTTCTGATTGACAGTGCTGGAAGGCAGGAAACAAACAAGAGCCTGATGGAAGAAGTCAAGAAGATGGTAAGAGTCACGAAACCAGACCTAAAGATATTTATAGGAGAGAGCATTGCTGGAAATTCTTTGCTAAATCAATTGAAGGAGTTTGATTCTGCAGTTGGACTTGACGGCATAATACTTACAAAATTGGACTGTGATGCAAAAGGAGGGAATACATTATCAATATTGAGCGAGACAGATGTACCAGTACTATTTTTTGGCACTGGGGAAAGATACGAGGACATTATGCCATATGATCCCAATTTTATAATAGAGAGCATAATGCCAGACAATTAACTGGGCCAAACAATTAACTAGGATCTTCCCGCACTGAAAGTAAGAGGGTTTTGTTCATGAACTCTGGTTTGCGTAATAGAATACATACATGTATCCATTTGATGGATTGTAAGCACTTCCAGCATAGTTATAAACGTTCTGCAAAGACGCAGTAGTTACCGTATTCTTATATACTATGTTTTCAGATGCGCCACCATAATTAGTGTATGTATTATCACTGTATGAGTATAAGTCCCCATTCTTTAAATCGACTAAAGGAGGAGCCGAACCAGAACTCAAAGAGATGTAATTTATTCCTCCAGTGCTATTTATTTCTGCGGACTGGTATCCCAATGCGTAGAGATCCTTTGTTACCGGATCATACGTTAGATATGTTGCTTCCAAAGGATTTTGGGAAGCCAGGGTGGTACCGCTGAATGAATATAGATTATATGAGGTTGATACGTAGAGTTGGTTGTTTGCTGGGTCATACGCTGAAGTATACACATAACCTGATGCGTTTAATGGCAATGCAGTAGCATTAAGCCCATCGAGCACGTATGCTGAGGTAAGATATTCATTAGTTGTGTAATTATATCTGCTCCCTACCGCAAAGAGTTCTGATGATGGAGTAGTTATCAGCTGAGACGCATATAAATTCTTTATTGTGCCAATAACATTCATCCCATTTATAACTACGATGCTGTAGTTGTATACATATTGGTACGATCCTCCAGAGTATTCCTGAGACCCGTTCTCTATCGCAACATAAATGTCATTGCTTGCATTGTTGTATACCGCATTTAAATATGAACCCTGAGATAATGAATTTTTGTCAGAGTCATAGTTTATTGTGCCTATGGTTTTAGTGCCGTTTATGACGATGGCTTCTGAGCCGCTGAGTGCATATAGATAATGATTTGAGGGATTGTATACTATTGAGCCGAATAAACTTCCGGACGATGAAGAGGGATATATTGTAGCTATTATGCCGCTCCCGCTCATAACGTAGATGTATCCGCTTGAACTTAGCATATATACGTAAGTATCTGCGGGATCATATACCACACTGCTTGGAGATCCCACATACTGGGCGGAAGAGGAATTCCCATTTATTATAGCAACATAACCTGTGTTCGGATCCAAGAGATAGAGGGATTTGTCAGAGGGATTGTAAGTTGTAATGTTTGTTGCGTATAAAGTATATCCATTTGGATCTACCATACCTGTAGAGCCTTTCATTGCTATATTAGTACCGTTGAATGCTATATAATCGACAGGATGGCTGTAGCTCGTGTAGCCCCCTGTAGTATAGTTATAGTTGTAAGAGGATTGCACAAAACAATCTTCTGTCTGGCATGAGCCATCTATGCATACATCTGGAGTGTAATATGAGCCAGAGAGATTCTCTGAAGGTGTTGCGCTAACGCTGTAATTGTGCCCAAAGACAAGACTGTTCGCATTGGCATGTGTGATAATTGATGGGATTGGAGTGCTGATTCCATATATTGATGTAATATTATTTATCAAAATAGTCGTGTTTGCGCTGTTTCTTAATGAAGTGAACCCAAACCGTATCGAATTTGGAGTACACTCTAAGGAAAGGTTTTGAATCATGAATGAGACAGGTATTGTAAACTCACTGGAACTCACATTTGTGCTAAATCCGGTGGATTGTAAGGTAATTACTTTTGTTGTGGTATTTTTACCAGTCAAAGTAGAGTATTTATTGTAAGATAAGTTAAGTGAGGCTGGATATCCATATTGATTGTCAAGGCACATCTCTAGCGTCAATGAGCTTCCTGCTGGAAGCAGAGAAGATATGGAGTAGGAATAAGAGCTATACGTGGATCCATACGTAGCATTATCTATCTCTCCAATCAACCCGTTTACTTTAGATGCATTGATATTCATAACATATTCGCTGCATGCCCTTCCGGCAATAGTGCTTGGCCCGGAGTATGTTACTTTGGTGTCATTATTTATCAGATTAAGCATAGAGCCGAGAAGCTTTGTTGAATTCTGAGGCTCTGGTGTTTGGTACAGACTCTGTTGCGTGGAAGTCGGTGAGCATGAAGGATAAGAAGATAGAGAAGATTCTGTGCAGCTGAATGACGATCCATTTATATCGTATGCTGCAACTGCCCCGTAGTTTTGGATATTTATCAATGCCTTTGTATCATTTCCCGCTTTGAAGAAGGATAGACTCATGTTAGCGAGAGTGCCAGCAAGATACGATTGTGATAGCAAAGGTATCTCTATAGAATAATTGATCATGAAGTCTTTAGTTGAATTCAGTTTTTCCATGGTGCTTGTGTAGAGGGCCTTTACAGTGACATTCTTCGTAATGATAGTTGGTGCCGTACTCAGAGAAGCTGTTGGGTTTGATCTAAGAAAGAAGATTAACAGGGCCACTATAACAACAACCAATATTCCTGCCGCTGCATAATATTTAAGATGAGTTCCGGGATTTGTTCCAGAAGAAGGCATTTGATTAGATGAGGATGGAGGAGTATCCGTATTCTGTGGATATTGAGATACAGATTTGCTCGGTTGTGGAGGCGCTTGACCAGGGTCTTGGGAAGTATCATTGGACATTTGAACACCAATATTTTAAAATATTTAATATAGACATATAATAAAAAAGTATTTAAATGAATCTAAATGAATCTCTCTGGATCTAGAACCCGTTTAAGTTTCTTTCCATCCATAACATGCATTCCCAAGGCTATCTCAAATATGCTTTTGTTCTCTAAGTATGCTTTTCTGGCGATCTCTGCGGCCTTTTCATATCCTATATATGGAACAAGAGCTGTTGCCATGGATAGATCGTTATCAAGATGCTTCTTGATCACAGCTTTATTGATCTTTATGCCAGCTATGCATCTATCCGCGAAAGAGTGCATTCCCTTGGATAGTATGTTAATCGAAAAAAGAAGATTGTAAGAGATTATTGGCATGAATACATTGAGCTCAAGCTGGCTTGATGAGCCAGCCTCCCTTACTGTCGTTGCATTTCCGATGACCTGGAAAGATACCATGTTCATCATTTCAGCCATTGAAGGATTAATCTTGCCTGGCATTATTGAGGATCCAGGCTGGATCTCTGGAAGTATGAGTTCGCATATGCCTGCTCGCGGTCCGGAACTGAGAAGCCGAAGATCGTTTGCTATTTTGCCAAGCAGAGTTGCAAGCTCGGCCAACGCATCAGATACAACAATCTCTTCATGCTGATTCTGCATGACAGAGTAGATGTTCTTCGAAGGATAAAACTTCTCTCCAAGCATACTGTTTATCTCGTGTATTGCCTTTGAGGAGTATCCTTTGCCTGCGTTTATGCCACTGCCTACAGCAGTCCCTCCAAGAGGAAGCTCCAGGAACAGATTTATGGCATTTCTTACATTATCATATGCTTTGCGCAGGATCCCTGCATATCCAGAGAATTCGTCACTGAGCCGTATTGGAACCGCATCTTGAAGATGGGTCCTGCCCACCTTTATGACGTCTTCAAACTCCCTGCTCTTGGACTGGAAGGCATTTGAGAGATGCAGAATTGCAGGAAGAAGGTTTTCCTTTGCAGAGATGTATGATGAAATGTGTATTGCAGTATGGTATGTATCGTTTGTGGACTGCGACATATTGACATGGTCGTTAGGATGCATTATCGAATAATCGCCCTTCTTCCCTCCGATTATTTCTATTGCTCTGTTTGCGATAACCTCGTTCAGATTCATGTTCGTGCTTGTCCCGGCACCTGCCTGGAATATATCCAGGAAAAACTGATCGGAGAGACTTCCCCTGAGGATCTCGTCGCATGCAGCAACTATTGCATCCTTCCTTTTGTTATCGAGCTTCCCAATACTGTGGTTCGCCAGTGCAGCAGAGCTTTTTATTATGGCATAGGTGCGTATGAATTCACTTTGTATGCTTATTCCGGATATGTTGAAGTTTTCCAATGAACGCGCAGTCTCTGACCCATAATATGCATCAGATGGCACCTTAACCACACCAAGAGCATCTTTTTCCATCCTATATTTCATGTGACATCCTCCTTCAATATATTCTTAGAAAGCTCGGCCTTCAGTAATTGTATAGCTGTGGCAGGGTCAACGCCTTTGGGGCATACTTCAGAGCATGCGCCTGCAAATTCACAGCCCCATACTCCATCCAATGTATCTACATCAAATATTCTTCTCGTGCCTTTCTGGTCTCTTGAATCTGCATTGTATCTATAAACTTGTGAGAGAGCCTGAGGACCAAGAAAGTCCTTGTTGGTGTTGCTTACAGGACATGCATCCACGCATAATCCACACATAATGCAATAAGAGTAAGGAAGAAACTTGTCAAGCTCTGCTTTAGACTGATAATAGGGTTTTGTCGGCTCATATTTTTCCTTCTCATCAACTCTGTAGAGTCCAGGCTTTATCGAGCTATGTTTTTCAAAGAAGTCGTCAAAGTCTGTGACCAGATCTCTTAGGAGAGGATGCCCCTGCATCGGCTCCACGCTTATTTCATCCTTTTCAAGGTTCTTGAAGACATTGGTCTCGCATGCCAGAACAGGCTTGCCATTCACAACCATGCCACAGGAACCGCATATGCCCATCCTGCAGCTATATCTCATTGCGAGAGTACTGTCTTTGCTTGCTTTTACTCCGAGAAGCATGTCAAGAACGGTTGTCAGGCTATCCGCAAACATTTTGTAAGAAGATTCCTCAAGTCCTTTCTTATCTGGATTAAACCTCTTGATCCTAAGGTTGACCACCTTCTCGCCTTCCTTTCCCGGGGCCGGAGCCTCCTCTGCTTTCTTTCGCTCAAGAAGCCGCAGTTTTATCTGAACCTCGTGTGAATTTACGCCTTTCTTTCTTGCATAAACATCTACGAAACTCAAGATGCCATAAAGAATTAATCCGAAAGCGATGATTGCAAGCACAATGCGCTCTATGAAGAGTTGGCTGAATAAGTATGAGAAAGCATAGATGAGCAGCAGCACTGGAATGCCAACCATGCACACATAAAGCAATATCATAAACCTTGATGCTCTCATCTAAACCACGCGAAAAGTAATATAAAGAAGCAGATAACCCATATTGCGAGAGCAAAGTAAGGTATTGTATTGTATATGGATGTGGTTGCCTTGCTTTCCCTTATTACTGAAGAGTTCAAAAATGATTTATTCAGATGCCCGAATGACTCCCCGTTGCTGCTTATTAGGGAAAATGCCTTTGCTGACTCAAAAAGCTGCGGTGTAAAAAGTATCCATACTGCTGCTACGAGCGCATCCGAGATTATCAGAAGGGACGTCCCGCCAAATGCAAGATAGAAGAGTATTGCTATTCCCGTAATTAGTGCTACAAAAAGCAATATTCTATAAAAAAGCATGTGTATGAAGGCTTCCTTGTCAAACTCTAGAAGCCTAAATATCCTGCTTTGGCTACCGCGAACATCGTAAGTAATCTTTTCCATCAAACCAACATACAAAATATACCAGATATAAAAACAATTTAATACTTTCTTTCTTCAGGCTGCCATCTTGTTATAGTAACAGGAAGATATGTTATGTTGTCAGAAGTATCCCCTTTTGATATTATGGTGTGCTTGAGCCAGTTCTTGTCATCCCTCTTTGGAAATTCTACCATTGAGTGTGCACCCCTGCTCTCAGTCCTGTTCAATGCTGCTTCGGTTATCACATGAGCTATGTCCAGAATGTTCTCCAACTCCAGCACATCCCTCAGATTTGTATTGAATATCTTCCCCTTATCATCCAGGTGAATGTCTGCAAAAGAGTTTTTCAATTCAGAGATTTTCTTCAATGCAGATCTCAGCCCGTCCATTGTTCTATATACGTAAACAAGTTCATCCATCGTCGAGGTGAGCTCTTCCTTGATCTCATATGGATTGTTCTTCCCGTTTGAATCCAGCATCTTTGCTATCCTTGCCTCTTCTTTCTCAGCTTCTCTTACCACGCCCCCATCAGAGAGGCTATTTTCCTTAAGAGCATAGTCTGCGACATCTTCCCCTACAATTCTTCCCCAGACAGAACACTGGCTTAGTGAATTGCTTCCAAGCCTGTTTGCGCCATGAACGCTCACGCAACCAGCCTCACCAACTGCCCAGAATCCCACTGACTCATTTCCATTGCCCATACTCATCCTGCCTTTCTTATCAGTATCTATGCCACCCATAGTGAAATGAGCAGCTGGCCGGACAGGTATTGGATCCTTTGCGGGATCTATCCCAAGCATCTTTATCGTTATGTCTTTTATCATTGGAAGTCTTTCATCTATCTTTTTAGGATCCAGGTGCCTCAGGTCCAAATTTACATATCTGAGCTTTGACTCTTCGTGAAGAAGGCCCCTCCCTTCCTTGATCTCGGTTATTATGGCTTTTGAGATGATGTCTCTTGGCGCAAGCTCCATCTTGCTCTTCGCGTACCTCTCCATAAAGCGCTTCCCTTCCGAATTGTAGAGGTATCCGCCTTCCCCTCTTGCCGCTTCTGTTATCAGTATGCCACTTGGTACCAATGCAGTTGGATGAAACTGGACAAATTCCATGTCTTTGAGATTGAAACCAGACCTGTAGGCGAGAGCCGTACCATCACCAGTGCTCGCATGAGAGGTGGTCGTAAATTTGTATGCCCTGGAAGCACCGCCGGTAGCAATTATACATGCTTTCCCCCTAAATAGCCTGGTGTTTCCAGTACTCAGATCTATGGCAACGACGCCAATGAATTTGCCACTTTTTGAGAGCAAGGAGGTAGTAAAATGCTCATGGTAAATGTGTATGTTGTTCATGCTTAGGATCTCGTCATAGAGAGATCTCATCATGAAGAATCCAGTCTTGTCTGCTGCGAAAGCAGTTCTTGGTATGCTCATCCCCCCAAAAGGCCTTTGAGCAACACGCCCACCTTCTTCACGGTTCCATGGAACTCCCAGATGGTCGTAAAACATTATTTCCTTAGGTGCATTCTCTACAAGGATCTCAACCGCATCTTGATCTGCAAGATAATCAGAGCCTTTTATTGTGTCGTATGCATGGAGGTCGAATGAGTCTTTGTTGTATTCGGGGTACAAGACTCCGGATATTCCGCCCTCCGCAGCCACAGAATGGCTCCTCATCGCATGGAGCTTTGATATTATTGCTATATCAAGCCTGTTGCCTGATTTTCTTGAGGCATGTATTGCAGATGTCATTCCTGCCAGGCCGCTTCCGAGTATGATTACATCATGATTTAGGATCTCCATTAAACAACCAATTCAAAGTGAGATTGAACCTTTTTATTCTTTCTTGGAAAGTTGAGGTATCATGGTTCGCTTTTCGCGGTTACGTTCCCGAAGTTGCAGGGCCTACCTGCACCCAGCTATTTGACACATATTGATAAACCCCGGTGGCTGTGGAGCAGTATATGCTGCCATCAGTTGTTGAGTAGCAGCTGAGAGAGGATTCTCCAGGTGGGGCAGGGCCTACGCTAGACCATGAGCTTCCTACAAATTGATATGTTCCTGTGTATGTGACACAGTATATGTCCTTATTCGGCATCGAGAAGCAGCTGAATTGCAGATCTCCGGGGGGTGCTGGGCCTTGAGTTACCCATGTGTTTGATGAGAGGAGATATATGCCTGTGGTTGTAACGCAATATGTGCTCTTGTCGGTTTGTATGAAGCAGCTGAAAGGTATTCCTCCAGGAGGTTCATTCCCTATGGTAGACCATGATCCGGAGCTGTATTGGTAGGTTCCAGTAGATGTCACGCAATATATATTGTTGTCTGGAGGCGAGGTGCAGCTAAGATATATGGAACCGCTTGGAGGAGAGCCAAGAGAAGTCCAGGATCCGTCAGAGTAAAGATATATTCCAGAGGATGTCACGCAATACAATGTGCCATCAGTCTGTGCAAAGCAACTGAAAGGCTGCTGGCCAGGTGGTGGATTGCTCATTAATGTCCATTCATCTGTAGATAATGAAAATACATATATCCCAGATTGCGTTACGCAGTATATGCTTTTATCTGGAGTTGTGAAGCAGCTAAGCTTCCCATAAAATACCGTTATGTATGGTATGAACTCTATTGCGGTAAACGCGCTCTCATTTGCAAAGGATGCATTTACCAGAACATTTCCTGCAGTGGTGCTTGAGATATAGCTCATCGCGTCTCCGTTGCTGTCGGTAGTTGAGACCCTTGGACTGATGACTGGGTAGCTCTGGTTTGCTGAAAAGGCTATAGTTGCTCCAGAGATAGGCGAATTGAAGAGTTTTACATTTGCAGTAAGCTTATCAGGCACCCCATTTGCGATCTGGGTGGAGTTTTCTGCGCTGAATATTATTTCTATCCTGGGAGTTACTATAGAGTCTAGCACATGAGCATTGAAGTAGCCAGTGTACGTCTGCGGAGGAGAAGGAAGACATACATTAGGCGTAGGATTCTGGTTTGTGCATATCGATGCATTAAGATTGAGCCTTCCGCTAACAAGAGAAGCAGGACGAATGCTCTCGGGAATGTGCATTATGCAGATTATAGATCCGCCAGGAAGGACAAAGTTTGGCTCGCACACGCCATTGGCATTGCCAAACGTCGGAGAAGTGATTGATATGTTTGGTGCCTGCAACGCATACTGCTGAGTATTGGTAAACAATATAACCATGTTTGAATATGCTGTGTTTGATCCCATTATTATGTCTTGGCAATACACCCCGAATGTCATTGAACAATGAGAAGAGGTTATCGTTGCAGGCAATATGACCAGATAATACATGAGATATATTATAACAACGAGTATCAGTATTGCCCATCCGTACGTGAGAAGATACTCAATAGCACTCTGCAGCTTTTTGTTTTTAACTTTAGGCATATGCACCAGAGCTTTATGCGTTCAGCTAAATGATTGTATAAATATTATTTAAATATGATGTTATGTGGAAATTGCGAAAGGATTAAATCCTTTGCATCAGAACTTTTCTTCAGTGGGATAAGATGGATGGCAACAGACTCTACGATTTTGAGACAGAGATATATGAAAGGCTTAGAGGAAAGCTCAGTAGGATTGGTGGGGAAAAGGATTTCGTAGAGAGAATAACCAATGTTGCAAAATCAGTAGACCCTACATGCTCGAGTGAAGATATCAAAAAGGTTATAGATGATGCTAAAGATTTTTCCCCGATAGAGAAGTACGTTATTGATGAGGATATAGAAGATGTGATGGTAAACAACACATCGAATGTCTTTATTTATAAGAGTGGGTACGGCTATATCAAAGCTACCGAGAAAGTAAACTCAAAGAAGGATCTAGCATTGCTTGTGGCAAAACTGAACATGTATGCCACTACAGCAGTATCAAATAGCAATATAAGCGATGTCCACCTTCCAAATGGATCAAGAGCAAATATAGTTGACTCGCCGTTGGGTGCTGATATAACAATAAGAAATTTTAAAAATAAGGCATTGAGCGTAATAGATCTCATCAACAAGGGGGAATTTGGATATGGTATTGGAGGTAGGCTCTGGCTTTATGCTGAAGGCCTTAGAATCAGGCCAGCGAACATACTCGTAGGAGGCATGCCTGCAAGCGGGAAAACCACGCTGCTCAATGCTATGTTCAGCTTTTTTAGACCTGAGACAAGAGTGATAGTTATAGAAGAGACTTACGAGCTTAATACCGAGACGCAGGATAATTGCGTCAGGCTGGAAACAAGCCCGGACATGGACACCGAGGATCTCGTGAAGAATGCCTTGAGGATGAGGCCAGATATAATGATAATAGGAGAGGCAAGGGGTGAGGAAGCAAAGGACATGATGACTGCCATGAACATAGGGAAGATATCGATGAGCACAATACATGCAAGCACTGCCAGAGACATAATAACAAGGCTTGAGCATACTCCGATGAATATAGAAAAGGATATAATACCATTGATAGATGCACTCATAGTGATATCACAGGTTACCGAAGATAGGAAACAGGTGAGAAGGATAACCCAAGTGTCTGAGATATCTGGAATAGAAACGCAGGTCCTTCTCTCTGACCTTTACACATATGATTACAAGACGCGCAGAAGCTCAGAAATGCTCCCCAGCGTTACTTACAGAGATACACTGGCAAAGCTTACAGGCTACCCTCCCAGCGAGATAGTCTTGGAGGAAAGAAGGAGAGCAAAGATTCTTGAAAGGCTTAATAGCCTTGGCATGAGGGACATGAAAAAGATAAACGAATTCTGCAGGGATTATTATGATAATCCAGAGGGGGCCTTGAAAAAGATAGGCCTTGAAGGCATAGGAACTTTGCCGTGGTAGGGAAATTTGCTATATTGATCTATAAGTATTGGGGTTGCTATCCAGATAGTCTTTAAGTTTGCCAAGTGCCAGGCGCCTCATTGATATCTTGTTTTTCTCTGATTCAGAGAGTTCTGCAAATGTACTGTCGCATCCTTCGGGCTCAAATATCACATCCCATCCAAAGTTATGCGAGCCTCTTGGCGAGCTCGCTATTCGCCCATTTATCCTACCAACAAAAGTCTCCAGGGCATTCTCAGATATGAATGTTACACAAGTCTCTGCGTAAGCGGATCTGCCGTCTTCAGGAAGAAGAGAGCAGATCTTTTCATATCCTACCAACTCAAACCACCGGATAAGCGCGCCAGGAAATCCGTTAAGTGAATTGATGTAAAGACCAGTATCCTCGACTATCAGCGGCTTCCTCAGCTTGAGGAATGCTGACCTTGCCTTTTCTATTGAGACTTCCTCCACACTTAGAGACTGGACCTCGCTAAGCTTAAGTGAAGTTTTAGCAAGCCCCATTCCGAGAATCTGGCAGGCTTCCCTGAACTTTGATTCATTTCCGGTAACAAAAGTCAACATTGTACCATCAGATAACCTTTTCTCTGTCGAGCAAGATTTATAAGCTTAACTTATCAATCTATACTGAATGTGAATGTGTAGTGATCTTCTACTTCTTTTGATCATCTGCACATTTGATGCATAGATGATATGTATGAATAAGTTAGATTCAATAAAGGATGTTCAGGAAAGCGAGTTGAGAGCTGGAGAAATGATAAAAAAGGCGAGTGAAGAGGCGGAAGAAGGTCTAGGGGTCGCGAGAGAGAAAGCGGGAAAGATAATCAGAGAGGCAGAAGAGAAAGCTAAGAAGACCAAGGAAGACGCAGAGAAGAGGGCAGTAATTGAAGTGGAAAAGGAAAGGAAGGACGCGATAGCAAGGGCGGAGAAGGAAGCCGAAGCTATAAAGAATAAAGAGATTGGAGAGAGTAAGAGAAAGAATGTAATCAACTTCGCACTCAAGGATATATTTGGTGTATAAATTGCTTAGAACAGAAGAGATGCAAAAAATAAGGGTCTTGGCGCTAGAGTCAGACAAGCAGAGTCTTGTATCTGCACTCCATAAACTAGGTGTTGTAGAGTTTAGGAAGGTTAATATTGATTTGCAGGACTCTGGGTCTGATCCGGCTGCAACAACCGTCTCTGAAAAGCTGATCAGGATAAATGGGATCTTGCAGATCCTCGGAAAGCCCAGTCTAAAGGAGGGTGGGCGGATCAAGATCCATGAGCCAGTAGCTGAAGCTGAGAGGATCGAATTTGTCGATAAAGTTTTTGCCCTTGAAGATGAACGGAGAGGCATATCGGAAGATATGCAGGCACTCGCATATGCTGAGATGATAGGCAATGACTTTTCGGGAATTGATATTGACTTTGGCAGACTTTATAGCTCAAGGCTCTCATTCAAGGCTTACCGTGCAGACAAAAAGATAGCAAATGAGTTTAGAAATGCCATAGGAAGCACCGGAGCCGAGATTGTAGAGAAAGAGCTAGGCAAAAATTCTTATCTGTTCTTTGTTGCGCTTGAAAAGAAAAGGGAGGAGAAGATAGCGGAATCATTAGAGAAGCTCAATGTTGAGGAGATAGATCTTAAGGCAAAGTACATAGAAGGGACACCTTCCCAGCTTCTAACTAAGATCTCTGAATTGAAAGGAAGAAGGATAAAGAGGCTTAATGAGATAAAAGAGGAGTTTGAGAATTTCAGGAAGGAATATTTCAGGCTTCTTGCGATTAAGGAAGCGCTAGAAATAGAGCTAGCAAGATTTGAATCGGGTTCGATGTTCAAGAAAACAGAGAAGACCATTGTTATGGAGGGATGGGCCCCTAAGAAAAGGATGCATGAGATAAAGCACACGATAGAGAAGGCGACCTACGGAAGGTATCACCTTGAGGAGATTGAGAGCAGCGAGTTGGCCCCGAGCCTTGTCGTAAGGCCAGGCTTCCTTAAGCCGTTTGATTACCTTATGGAGTTTATGTCAGTACCAAGAAGCGATGAGATAGACCCGACATGGATCTTCATAATATCATTCCCAATATTTTATGGATTGATGATAAGTGATGTGGGATATGGGATAGCATCATTTCTCTTTGCAACATGGATAACCACAAGAACGAATCCGGAGGGCCTTGTGTATAATACTGCAAAGATTTGGAGGATGTGCTCAGTCTCAGCAATATTCTTTGGCATACTCTCTAACCAGTATCTTGGGTTCTCGTTGGGTGGCATATTCGCATCCTTACAGATATTTGATTGGATCAAGAATGCAACATCATTGATAGCAGTCACAATACTCTTCGGAATAGTTCAGGTTATACTTGGCCTGGTATTTGGATTCATAAACAGCATGCACCACAACGAGAAGAAGCTTGCAGATCCTCGGAAATCTTCAATAACAATGATAATATTTGGTACTCTTGCTGTTGGAGGGGCATTCTTCAGCCTTGTGCCTGGCCCTGTAGCGATGGCCAGCGCTGCCATAGCAGTACTCTCGTTCGTGATAACATTGGCATTCGCAGGGCATGAGGCTGCAGAGATAACGAACCTGCTGACACACCCTCTCAGTTATTCAAGAATAATGGGCTTTGGGCTTGGCAGCATAATCATAGGCCTTCTAATCGACAAAGGATTTGCCCCGAGCCTGAGCAACGGGATACCCCTATTTATACTTTACTCTGTGATATTCATACTCTTGCACTTCGCTAACATGATAATGGGAATGTTTGAAGGAGCTGTACAGGGAGTGAGACTGAATTTTGTTGAATTCTTTACGAAGTTTTACAAAGGCGGAGGCACGAAATTCAAGCCCTTCGCATATAAAAGAGTTTATACTGAAGAATAATGTTTGGATGGTGTATAGATGACAATAGAACTTGCAGCTGCTGTTGCAGCCATAGGAGCAGGAATCGCAATAGCTGGAGGAGCTATAGGAACTGGAGTTGCGCAGAGTGCCATAGGAAGCGCCGGACTCGGAATGATAGCAGAGAAGCCTGAGAGCATGGGAACGGCCCTGCTCTTTTTGGTACTTCCTGAGACATTGCTGATATTCGGATTCGTAATAGCGATACTGATCATGATCTTCGCAGGCCTGATATAAGGAAGGTAATCCCATGTCTCTCAATGAACTTAGAAACGAGATAGAAAAGGAGGCGAAGAGCTCTGTTTCTAGGATACGGAAGGAGGGGAGCGATGAGGAGAAAAGAATCCTTAAGGAAGCGGATGAGAGGGCGAAAGAGATTCTTAAGGAAGCAGAGCTTGAAGCTGAAGCCATCAGGGAGAGGATCAGGAAAGAGGGAGATGCCAACATAGAGATGGAAAGAAGGTCTATTCTCCTTCGGGCTCGCGAAGAAGTCCTTGAAAAAGAGATCTCGAAGATAAAGGAGAGGATCGAATCCGAAGCCAAGAAGAATTATGAAAAGATACTTGATGACGCAATCAAGAAGTTCTCCCAGATCGTGCAGAAGAAAGACATAGTCGTGTGCACCGGAAAGGAGAACATGAGGATCTTGAAGGAACGTGGGATTGACGGAGAGTATGGGGATATTGATGGATTCATCCTCTCTTCAAAGGACAACAGCGTCTCTCTTGATGCAACAATCCAACATATGATTGAGAGCAATATCGACTCTGTGAAGAATTTTGCACTCAATTCGTTCTTTGGAGAGCTTCCAGAAGCAAGGGAAGAAAAGAAGGGGCGGAAGGCATCAAAAAAGAAGGCAGGAAAGACAAA
Organism: Candidatus Martarchaeota archaeon; assembly: GCA_023379075.1. GTDB lineage: Archaea > Micrarchaeota > Micrarchaeia > Micrarchaeales > CABMGC01 > JAMCSO01. The sequence continues at coordinate 16,504 of JAMCSO010000017.1, forward strand.
GAGGACAAAAGGTAGATGAGTTTGCTTTATGGATATAAGGCCGCAAAGATATATGCATACTCCAACTCCCGAGTAAAGGCCATGGAGTCCAAGCTAATAAACGAGCAGGTCATGCAGGCGATAATTAATGCAAAGGATATTCCATCAATCCTGCAAATACTCTTCCAGACAGATTACAAGGACGCGATATCTGAGTTTGGAGGGCTTGGCATTAAGGCTGAGCTTATAGACTTTGCATTGAGCAAGAACTTTGCAGAAAGAGTATCCACGCTTGTAAACGTTACTCCGATAATAAGGAAGAAGTTGGTAAGAGCCATAATCGGAAAATGGGACATCTACAATATAAGGCTGGCGCTTGAGGCGAAGGAGAAGAACCAAGGATTCGACTCCATTGCAAGATATGTTATAGATTATGGAAGATATAATGCATCGGCGCTCAAGGAGGCAATGAGAGAAGAGAGCATAGAAGCATTGTTTTCCAGGCTTATGATAAATTCGCCTTACGCAGGGATGCTAAGGAATGCACTCGAATCTTATAGGAAGAGGAAGGACATAATAGATGTATTGTCTTCATTGGAGAAGGATTATTATGCCATGCTGAAGAGCGCGACTATGGAGCTTAGGAATATAGATTACGGAGCAGCTGTGCTTGTAAAGAAAGAGATAGACATGAGGAATATACTGCTTCTGATAAGGTCAAAGATTAAGGGTGCAAGGTTCCAGGACATCTCAGGATATTTGGTTGATGGGGGAAACATGAGGAGGGAAAGTCTTCAGTCAATATACAGCAATTCCGAGGGGGTTGAGGATCTCGCATCGCAGGTAAGCGCCTTCGATCTGAAGGATAGCGTAGAAGCATATAAGAAAAGCGAGGAAAAGCAGCTATTACTCTTCGAGATAGGGATGAGGAACGAGATAATGAAGAGCAGCAATAGAATGCTGAAGCACAGCGTACTCTCTTTCGGCACGATGATTGAGTATATGTACCTTAAGGAAATAGAGCTCTTCACTCTCAGGGTTCTTATAAAAGCGAAGGTTTACGGGCTTGAAAAGGATGAAATATCAAGGCTGGTAGTTTGGAAAATAGATTAAGTGCAGATTATAAGATAGTAGTGATAGGCAGTGAGCAGGTTACTTTGGGGTTCAAGCTATCTGGTGTGCATTCATACACAATAGCAGATGTTGGAGAAGCAGAAGCACTCCTGAGGGAGCTTTTGCAGGACAGCAGCATCGGCCTTATAATACTCGGCTCTGGAATCGTCTCACAAATCAGGGACAGAAAGCTTCTCGACCTTGTATCTTCTAGCATACTGCCGATGGTAATAGAAATACCGGCGCTTGGTGCTGAAAGAAAGGAAGACGATCTTCTCAGGAACCTGATAATGAGGGCAATTGGAATAGATATAGGAAAAAACGCTTAGTGATTAATATGGGAATAATAGAAAAGATTGCAGGACCCCTTGTAGTTGCAAGGGATATGTCAGACAGCAACATGTACGATGTAGTCAAGGTAGGCGATGCGAGGCTTGTCGGAGAGATCATACAGCTTAGAGGAGAAAAGGCAGTAATACAGGTTTATGAGGATACAACAGGAGTTAAGCCTGGCGAGCCTGTCGCGACTACGGCCGCACCTCTCTCAGTATCCCTCGGCCCCGGAGTTCTTGGGCAGATATATGATGGGATACAGAGGCCGCTAGAGATATTGCAGAAAAAGAGTGGAGCATTCATAGCTAGGGGGATAAGCGCAGACCCGATAGCCATGGATAAGAAATGGAAGTTCGTTGCTACAGCAAAAAAGGGAGAGATCGTACATGAGGGAAGCATAATTGGTTATGTCCAGGAAACCGAGTACGTAAAGCATTATATTATGATACCTAAGGGAATCAGGGGAAAGATTAAGAGCATAGGGAGCGGAACCTTCAACCTTAAGGAAGGGGTTGCTGTGATTGAAGACAAATCAAAGGAGATAAAGGTAACCATGATGCAGGATAGACCTGTTAGGAATGCATCCAGGTTCGCAAAGAAGTTTAGGTCTGAAGAGCCCTTGATAACAGGACAGAGGATAATAGATACATTCTTCCCGATAGCGAAGGGAGGAAGTGCTGCGGTCCCTGGGCCGTTCGGAGCAGGTAAGACAGTAATACAGCACCAGCTTGCCAAGTATACTGATGCAGACATTGTCGTATATGTTGGATGCGGTGAGAGAGGAAATGAGATGACAGAGATACTTACAGAGTTCCCTGAATTAAAAGACCCAAAGACGGGAAGGCCTTTGATAGAGAGGACAGTTCTCATAGCCAACACAAGCAACATGCCTGTTGCAGCAAGGGAAGCAAGCATTTACACTGGAATTACGATAGCCGAATATTTTAGAGACATGGGCTACAACGTGGCAATCATGGCGGATTCAACATCCAGATGGGCAGAGGCCATGAGAGAGATTTCGGCAAGGCTTGAGGAAATGCCAGGAGAGGAAGGATACCCAGCATATCTCTCAAAGAGGCTTGCAGAATATTACGAAAGATCAGGCAAGATAGAGAGCCTTGGAGGCAAGATAGGCTCTGTTACGATAATAGGAGCAGTATCACCGCCAGGAGGAGACATATCAGAGCCAGTCTCTCAAGGAACATTAAGAGTAGTAAAGGCTTTCTGGTCCCTTGATGCATCCCTGGCCAACGCAAGGCACTTCCCATCAATCAACTGGCTGAATAGCTACTCGCTTTACCTTGATGCGCTGGATCCATGGTACAAAAAGAATATAGGAGAAAAGTATATTGAGAACAGGCAGGAAGCGATGAGGCTGCTGCAGAGGGAAGCAGAGTTGAAGGATATAGTACAGCTTGTCGGAGAGGATGCGCTGCCAGACTCTGAGAAGGTCGTCCTTGATATAGGAAGGATGCTCAGGGAAGATTACCTTAGGCAGAGCGCATTTGATGAGATAGACGCATACACTAGCTTCACGAAGCAAGGACTGATTCTGGGCTCGATACTTCATTTCTCAAAGAGAGCCGGTGAAGCCGTGAGCAAAGGCGTTAGCTCGCAAAGAGTAAGCACAATCAAGGCGAGGGCTGAGATATCAAGAATGAAGACAATACCAGAAAAGGAAATAGAAAGCCACTCCAAGAAAATAAATGAGGAAATAGATAAAGAAGTAAATGCATTGATTCGGGAGGAAGAGGGAGAGGTATCCGAAGCAAAGGCAGAGGAGAAGGTGAGCAAATGAAATTTGATATAGAGTACAAGACGCTCACGAGCGTCGCTGGACCATTGGTTGTAGTTGGGAAGGTAAACAATGCAGCTTACAATGAGATAGTAAAAATAAGAATGAAGAATGGCGAGGAGAGACTTGGCCAGGTCCTTGAGACTACAGATGAGTATGCAGTAGTGCAGGTCTTTGGCCCCACTAACGGAATAAACATTAAAACAACATCCGTAAGCTTCCTTGGTGAGACATTCAAGATAGGTGTCAGTGAGGAAATGCTTGGAAGAGTATTTGATGGGCAGGGAAGGCCTAAGGACAATGATATACCTGTCGCTTACGAAGATAGGAGAGACATCAATGGTGAACCGATAAATCCAGCTTCGAGAGGAATGCCTAGTGACTTCATCGAGACGGGCATATCTTCGATAGATGGATTAAATACGCTTGTCAGGGGACAGAAATTGCCGATATTTTCTGGCTCCGGACTTCCGCATAATATGCTCACCGCGCAGATAACAAGGCAGGCGAAAGTGAAGAATTCTAGTGATGGATTCGCAGTCGTCTTCGCAGGAATAGGGATAACGTATGATGACGCGAGCTATTTCATAGAAGAATTCAGAAGGACTGGCGCACTTAGCAGGACTGTAGCTTTCATAAACCTTGCAGATGATCCAAGCATAGAGAGGATCATAACGCCAAGGATAGCACTAACGACAGCAGAATTCCTCGCATATGAGAAGGGCATGCATGTTCTTGTAATACTGAATGACATGACCAATTATGCAGAGGCATTGAGGGAGTTGGCAAGCGCGAGGGAAGAGGTTCCTGGAAGGAGAGGATATCCAGGATATATGTACACGGATCTTGCAAGCATATACGAACGCGCAGGAATAATAAAGGGCAAGAAGGGAAGCATAACCCAGCTCAATGTAGTCACGATGCCTAGCGATGATGTAACGCACCCGATACCGGACCTTACAGGATACATAACTGAAGGCCAGATATATCTTAACAGGGAGCTATACAATAAGGGCATATATCCCCCGATCAACCCGCAGGGTTCCCTATCAAGGCTTATGAACCAGGGAATAGGACATGGAAAGACAAGGGAAGACCACAGAGGAGTTGCAGATCAACTGTATGGCGCATATGCGAGGGCGCTCGAAGCCAAGAATCTCAGCGCAATCGTTGGGGTCGAAGCTCTGAGCGAGATAGATAGGATATATCTCAACTTTGGAGAGAAATTTGAGAGCAACTTTGTCAAGCAGGGCTTTGACGAGAGCAGAAGCATCGAGGACACGCTCTCGATAGGATGGGACCTTCTATCAAAGCTGCCAGAAACAGACCTGACAAGAATAAAGAAAGAATATGTAAGCAAATATTACAAGAAAGAGGGCAAATGATGGCGAGGCAAAACCCCACAAGGATAAATCTGATCAATACAAAGAAGAGAATGGTCATAGCTAGGAAAGGACATAGCATCCTTAAGAAGAAGAGAGAGGTTCTTGTCCTCGAATTCCTGAAACTTCTCAAACACAAGCACT
>JAMCSO010000018.1 GCA_023379075.1 Candidatus Martarchaeota archaeon
CTGATATCTGGCATCTTTGGGAAAACTGGAGGTAGGACGCGTAATTTTGTTGGTGCAGTAAAACTCCTGCTCTGCAACAGGATGGATAACGCAGTATCCGTGCATCAGATACTTCCTATGTCTTCGGGAGAGAGATTCGGCCTTCTAGGCATCAAAGAAGGCATTTCGGAAAGATCCCTTTACAGGGCATTGCAGAGGTCGGGCAGGGAGTTTCCAATCCTTCTTGAGAGATATCAGAACGTCGTTAAGAAATACGGATTGATGGATAGTATCCAGATATCAGATTTCTCCCCGTCGTATTTCGAAGGTAAGAATGCAGAGTTTGCAGCGCACGGATATTCAAGAGACCATAGGCCTGATAAGAAACAAGTTACCTGGGGCATTTCTACAGGAATAAACGGAATACCTACTGCGCTGACCATACAGGATACGATTGTTGAGAACGGCCTGAACTATTTGACTTTGAAACCGAAGAAAGTCGGGACATATAAGAATCTTATAAAAGGTTTTGACAAGGAATGCGGAAAATTCGAATGCAACGGAGTTGAATACCTGTATACGAAGAAACAATCAAAACGCCATGGCGAGTTCCTGTACATCTATTTCTCGAAGAAACTCTGCGAAGATCAGCTACACAAGAAAGAATCAAAGTTCAAGAAGAGAATGGCAAAAGGCGACGAACTTATCAAAAAGGCGAAAAGGCACAAGACAGTCCAGATGTTTCCATCGAAAGAAAGTTGGATTGGGCTTTACCCTGAAATCCAACATTCTCTTGTCGACATATGCAACCCTTACATAACTAATATTGAGGGTTTCTTCATCCTAGAAAGTTCTTTGGATGCGGAACCGCAAAAGATGCTTGAACTCTATAAACAGAGAGACTCCGCGGAAAAATTCATCAGGGGAATGAAGGAAGGCGGCGAACTCAGGCCAATCCGACACTGGAATAAATGGGCAATCATCGGCGCACTGTTCATCTGTTTCCTCGCAACTGCCATGATAAATTTGACACTGAATTCGTGCAAGGATCCTGACGTCAAGAATTTTAAGTTACTCAGAAAATACCTCGGAAATTTGACACTTACAGTGATTTACCCACAAAACGCGTTCAGAATCAGGGTCGTGAGCAATCTTTCACCCCCAATTGAGGCAATTTTAGGGGATTTTCCCTTAAGATACTGGGATAAAAACCTCAATCTGCTCTGGTAAAAGTCGATTTGGCGAATCGAGTTAGGTCAAAAGGTTAGAGACTTCACTACTCAAAGTGGCGAACTTAAGTTGGATAGTATTTCTTCAATTTCTTCCCATACTTCCCTTTGGTCCTACTTACTGGCACACCTTCCATCGCAAAGGCATTATTGACTTTCCGCAGATGTCTTCTCTTATGAATCTGCGGTGTTCCTCGGAATCATATTCTTTATCTGCAGTAACATTCCTCAGTGGCACAACTCTGTGACTCCTTTCTACCAGGGGTTCTAAATTAACATTGTCATTTGCGTCAGAACGTCTGTCTATTGCTGTGATAATCGCCTCTTGGTCCGTATCAACAGGCATCGAGTGTTTGAAATAGTCCTTTCGTTTGCTCCTTTCATTCTATCTATGTAGTGATTTGATGCATGAAATGTCCTAGGGCACGTCTCTGTATACATTGTCTCCATGTGCCATAAGACATACTGATACTGCCAACTGGTGCTGCGTAAAATCCTTCTTCGAGAACTTATTCGAGTACTCTTTCATGCGCCGTTTTACTGGTATCATTCAGAGGTCAATAAACCTCTTAAACTCAGGTTCCCTATCCCTTTCCATTTGGGTCGCAAGATAACGCACATGCCGAAGGGTTAAACCACTTCAGCCCCTAATGCGAATAGAGGATTTCTACAATGCCTCAAACAAAGACATTGCAGATCAACAGAGCAACGATGATTATATCTGCAACTGTACCGCTGCTGGCTCCATTTTTCTCTATGAATATATCAAAGAAATACACGAAAAGCATTGCAATCAATGCAATGAGTATCAACATATCCCGTTTCCTGATTCCTTTCTTGTTATTTCCCCACATAAACGATAGCATAATCGATGCGAATGCCAAGATTGCTATTGTTGCCTCATTAATTTGTATAGAGATCCTTGCTGTCCCCACATCCCTATTAAGGGCTGTAATGTCTCCAAGCAGAAGTATAAATAGAAGAAACAGGAAGAGTCTTTTCTTTGCAGAGTCTGGTAGATATCTGCTCTTAGGAGACCTTTTCTCTCCCCCAACAAGCAGATTCAGTATAACCATAACTATCCCAAATATTACATAAACGGCGTTCAGGAACAAGGGCTTTCCAGCGCTTATCGCAAGATTGAAGAATTGTGATACAAAGACTAATCCCATCAATATGAACAGACTCCTCCTCTGGGTCTCCAAAGCCTTATCTGATACGTCCTTCCAGCGACTTATCACATATAATATAAGAATTAAGCAAAAGAAAGCAGTCCCAAGATCTCCTGCCACAAAAAGCCAATTTCCCCATGCTCCCCAGAAGCCAGTCGCAAATGTCGACGTAATAAATAGAATGCACAATACCAAAGCAACGTACCGTCTCCCTATATTGACTTCATCAACTTCGGTATGCATATGCTACACTAAGATGCAGACCAATTTAAGCCTTATCGAACTTCTGGTTCTTGGGATCTAGTTCTCTGCATATAATACAATAAGCCCTATATCTAGAAATATTTATATAATAGATAAAGCAAGGAGTTAATTGTCAGTGGTCTGATGCGCAAAGCCATAGCTTACATTGTATTTTTGGCACTGCTTTCAATAATACTCATTTTTTATCATGCGTCTGCAAAAAGCCCAGACCCTTACTCGGCATCTTTCAGCCAATATACACACAATACAAATAGTGTGCAGCCTACCCTGGCACAAGCATCAAGCCAATGTACTCTGAGCTCAGGATCCTCTTCATCTTCTGGTTCTGCATCGTGTGCAATCTCGTACACATTAACAACGCCTTCTACAACCTCTCCAGCATCACTATCTAGCCAACAGATCTCAACCGGACTAATAACCTCTCCAACAAATAGCGTAGCAAAATACAATGACAAAAATGTCCCATACCTTATAACATGTCCAGCAACCCCAGAAACAAACCCAACTGATAACCTATATTTATATTCCGGTTCGGCTTCCGGAGCAACATATACCGCGGGGGATGGGTGCCTGTTAAGCACTCAATCCTTCACTACTACAATAACATTGCCTACCTCAATATCATGGAGCAACACCCAATACGCCAGTGCAGCCGTTGGCAATCTTCAATTCAGCAATCCTGGCTCATTGAGCATTCAGAATCTTGGTTATTCTCCCATGGTTGACGGTGCAATAGGAAATGCTTATGGTACAGAATCTTACATCTTCAAAGGCCTGCCAGGATATGCCCAGCAGGACATCTGGACATGGAGTGCAGAATTCGCAAATCTGAACAACATACCGACAAACCTGCAGACAAGCTTTAGCAGTTCTTCTTATTATCCATCTGGACTTACCTATCAAACAAATGTCGGGAGCCTTAGCTGCCAATACACTTATCAGTATCAGGAAACTACTTCTCTTCAAAGTGTGTCGAACAGCGAGATACCTTTCAACGAGGTAACTCAAAACAGTTATGCCACTTTACAGACACCAATTCTGCCTTACTTTACTTATAATTATATTGTATCTAATCCCTCATTAGTCACGGAAAATGATCTCAATTTATCCTTATCCTATGATATATTCAGCCCATGGACATACTACAACGCACCGAATTCTCTAGATCCATTCCCAATAGATACTCCAAGCCAGTTCTTCTCAAATTACAACGGTGTTCTTATAATCTCAAACAGGTCACAGAATAACTTTGGGTTGTCCATATCCGATCTTGAACAAAGGATATCATTCATCAACAACCTAGGTTCTTCTATCCCACCGACTTCGGGGGGCTCCAGTCCTCAATCTGGCCAATCGGGCTCGATACAATTCCAGCCCGGAAATCTCGGCGGCTGCTCTGGCACGGATCCGATAGCAACTGGCAATCCGACATATGACCAATATGACTGCCTTATAATAACAGCGATAGATAATCTCAACAATCAGAATTCGCCAGCATATGCAGTTATGGATCCAAAGATAATCAAGGCACAGATATTCCAGGAATCCTCTTTTAACAGCCAGGCAGTAAGCTCTGATACTCCCTGCAGTGGAGCAACATCCTCAACTGGAGATCACTCTCTCGGATTGATGCAGATAACTCCTTGTGACTTCCCTGCATTCGCAGGATGGACTAACGTTAATCTACAGACTGCTTTCAATCCACAGGCAAACATATACTATGGTATAGACAACATTCTTGCCTATAATATTCAAGACGCTATGAATGCTTATAGTGGGTGCACAGATGAGCAGTATCTCTTCATGGGGCTTGCAATATATAATGGCGGTCTGAATGCAGTAACAGGCTGTGGCCAATATGCTTCATGGAGCTCTTATGTTTCTGACATAATGTCAAAGTATCAGATACTTTACGGCAACACTGGACCTTATTCATACACTGGACCAGCCACTCCTCTCACAAACCAAATAGGCAATGTTATTTCAATTTCAGCCCTTCCAAATGACTATATATACCTTCTGAATTATTCTGCGTCTCAGCAGACAAATTATCTATTCATATTGAGGACTATGCCAAAAGGGGCATTCAATACATCCTCAGATCAACCTTCTGTTGTAACCAATGCAAATTCTCTCGGCAACTGGAACAGCAACTGGAATTCCTATTGGAGCAATGTGATTAGTCAACAAAATAATACTGTATACTTATTAAGTAAAATGCAGGTTCCTTGCTCAGGACCAAACAATCAATGCACAATATCCGCGCCAAGTGGCGGAGCTTCAGTTACAAGCACCTTCAATGCAATAAATATGTCAGTATCCTTTGGTGGCACGGTCTTCCTGACCGGAATCAATTCTACACAGAATTGCCTGGGCTCTGCAATTAAGAATTGCGTGGGCACATCGCCTGCTTTGATGAAGATTTCAGATACTCTTACAAGCACTCCAACAACTACTGGTCCTGTAAACTTAGGCCCAACATTGACAAGTTCAAACTTGCTGCATGAAGGAATTCTAACTTATTATAATCTGGATAGCCTTCCTGAGATAGCTGCATCACCAACGGGCGCTCTAGTATTCGCCGCAAATCCTCAGTTGGGGTATGTCTTTGTATTTGATGGCAATACTTTAAATTTCCAGACCAACATAAACCTTGCTTATCAGGCAGTCAATTCCATGTCAGGACAAGTAGAAGCAATACTTAACATCTCAAATTATCTTTATGGCGGCGGACTTTACAACTATTCATTTAATAGCGGATCATCTAATGTAATACAATTTGATAATAATATAGATTCAATTCCTGCCGATTATCTTGACAACCTCACATATCACCATCCTCTTGCACTATCTGATATTAATGGATACTTGTATGTTCTAGACGATTGGGCTGGAAGCGTTGCGAACGCAGAGCCAAACTGCGGCATAGTTCATGGTCCCCAATGTACTTTCAAAGGCACATATTTCAATATACTGATGTTAAGATCTCTAAATTCAACTGGAGCAAACACCCAGATAAATCCAACATTCTTCAATGATATGTTTGCTACTTCAAGTTGTAGTGCTCTATCCTCAGTTCAGACAACCTGCCTTACTTCTGAGCCACCATCATCTGCATGCACTCCATCAAGTTCTTGTGCATGGGTTCCAACCGGATCGACAGAATGCAGTCTTGGAGGAGTAGGATCTCCTGTTCCATCTACTTATAGCACCTCATATGCTTGCAGATCCATATCAAATTCAAAATCTTCAACTTATTACAGTCTAGCATCAGGATCTTACTATGCTAATCAGACATACCCTCCATATGGGTGGGTTCTCTCAGCAAACATTACCCTCGGTGAGATTACACCTCTTGGGATATATTCACATACACTGATCCCTACAAATATTATATCCTTCTGTTCGTCTGGATGCACATACGGGCCAAACAACATGCCTATAAATTATCACGGAGTTTATCTCCCAATAGGTCCATCATTATGGTCTATTGCACATATATCCGGAAAGACCTCTCCACAATTCTATCAAACATCAGGGGGAGTAGACAATGCATTTACACCAATTATGAGAGGAGTAGGTTTCTCAGTCAATTTCAACAATACAGCCGCTATTTTATTCAATACGGGCAGCATTGATCACAGAAAAGCACTGTTCTTTAATGACAACGTAAACAATTCCTACCAATATAATGAATTAATATTGGCAAAGTTCGACATACAAAATTATACGCGGCTATTTGATGGAGGACCGTACCAATGTTATACTACTGATGCAACGCCTGGAGCATGTACTAATGAGCCAGAAATAGCAAAGCTTTCTGCCCCAATATACTTAGAAAATGATCCATTCAAATTCATAGAAAACATAGGAAGCGGAACATACTTCAGTTTTCTTAACGCTTTCAATTCCGAATTCAGCGGAGGCCAGACAGCTACAAGTTCTTACTCTCTTAACTCTAATTGCGCTTACGCCTTAGAGAATGGCCAATCCTGTACATCCCCAAGCGGCCAATCGATATCTTCATCAGAGATAAGCTCAAATTCTCTCAACCTGCTCAACAATCTGCAGAATGGCGGAACCTCCCAGCAACTCTCTGGAATAACTACTGCAATAAACAGCATGATAAGCGGATACGTCCTTATTCCATACTCCTATACCTATTCCATAAGTCAGAATTATCAATGGAATCTTATTTCTCAGTCAACAGCTGCAAGATCTCAGGTAACAGAAGCATCCTCGCTGCCAATATGTGATGTAGGTCAAACTGCTGTAAACTGTGAAGGCGTTACTGTATGTAGCTGTGAACCTCCTAATCATCTTCAAACCGCGGCTTACTCGTCAAGTTCCTGCCCAAATACTGTTACTTCAGTATGTTTCGGTCCTCCCCCTAGTGGTGGAGGAGGAAGCAGCGGCAGCACATCATGTCCTGCAGATCCTGCCCAATCTTCAACGCAAACATATACTATCTACTCAGATGCTTTGCTATCTGGCCACTCAAACAGCCTGCAGGCAGGAATAGATAGCGGTGATTCTTACATACAATTCCTTAACAATAACTATTATGTGCCGAATCTTTCTGATGAGGGCCAGATATTCTCTCCATACTTATTTTCTACCTTCTTAACCAATAGAGACATAGGTTCCGTATATGTAAACAGCACAATTTCAAAGGATTCAAACCAACAGATACTGCTAAATGCTACAAGAAGTTTGACCTACAATGTCATACAGTTCAGCCAAGGCTCGTACCCTGGCTATGAAACTATCACATCAGAGCCTATAGGTCCTTACAACGGTATAAAGTACTCAATACTAAAGAGTCCTATAACGAGCGACATAAAGACCAACTTTGTACTCAACAAGACATTAAACTCATCTGCGGTCTCACTCTTTAATTTCTATAAAATACTGACTAAAACGGACAACATTTATCTTAATATTCTCAGCAACACCTACACAAGCGTATATGGGACGAGCAATGTTCTCGGATACAATAGACTCATATATGCATTAAACGACAGGTTCAACAATACTATATTCGTGCCTATGGACCTGGACATAGCAAACATAACCACAATCAACCTATCGATAGCAACCTCTGTCAATACCTTAAACACCAACGATACTACCCTCTACCTCAATGGGACAGCAGGTTACGATACTTTAGCTGGAAACTTTGTACCCCTTACGGGTGGCACAATATATCTCTATTACGATGCAGATATAAATTTTGCAGGCTTCAATCCTCAGTCTCCGACTGGGGCTACACAATCTATGTTATGTGCATTTGGAAATACGATTACTGGTGGTTGCACACTTGCAAACCCATCATGGCTTGGTCTTGAGACATATAGCAATTATCAAGAGTACGCTCCTGCTTACAATGCTCTGGGTGAGTGTGCTCCGTCTCCAGATAGCCTTCTTGCACCAAGGAAATATAATTGCAACATCTACGGAAACGATGGCCAGAGAAACATACCGTCTTCATGTCCCGTCTCACCTCAAGGAAACCAGCAATACTGTGTTCCAATATTCTCAAATGGTACTGGAAGCTGCACTTCGCAGATTGGTCTGATAGGTTCTGTAACAACAAATGCCGTTGGTGCATTCAGCACAAATATAATTGCATGCGGAAGTGATTATGCTTCCATAATAGCGAGATTCTATGGATCCCCATCCCCACAGCCGACAGTTGCTTATCAATCGTCTCTTCCAAACTCTGCAGATCCGTCTATACCTCCCTCGTACAATAATGGGTTCAGCGTGATAAGCTATATATGGGCTCCAAATGTTACTACTCAGAGCGTACAGATAGGTTCATTTGAACTTAGCTCAGGCAATATACTAATAGTACCAGCACTGGCAATAATGGCACTTGCCTTTCTGCTATCCCAGCGCTCGAAAAAGGTTAAAAGGAGGAAATCCGTATAAAGTGGATTTCAGATACATATAAGAATGAGAATTGCACCTTTATCACTGATTGGATGTACTGGATCTTGCTCTCCATAGGCGCCATAAACTCATTTATTCCAATTGCTATAATACTGGTATTCATAGCAGCTGCTGCAGGAGCAACAAGAGGATACAGCCTTCTAAGCTTATTTGGCATATCCACCTTGATAGGTGCAGGCTCCGGAGGTAAGAAAGGTTCTATGGCTGGAAAGTCTGGCTATTCATCATTCATGAGAAGTTCATCCAGATCTCCTTTAAGGTATAGGATCTCTATTTATACTAGGAAAAATAAGTATACTGGCAGGCCTAGTGGTCTCTATCCATATCTTAAGACAAAATTCGGGAAAAAACAACGTACTTATAACATGCCATCTGCCTCAGCCGCTGGTGCTGGTGCTACTCTTCTTGGTGGACTCCCTCAGCCACATCAAGCATCAACTGCTACCGGCACAGTCAGGCTTGCAACGGTTGTAGGTCAAAGTAAGCAACCCAAAGTGCCTCCAACAGCACCATCTCCATCAACCACTGGCAAGTTGACTCCGGAAGAGGAAGGTGCTCGTTTAAGACAGAAGATCAATAGTCCAGAGGGAGGAATGGCTGGTTTACTGGGTTTTGGCGTAGCTGTAGCATTTACTGGGTATGCATTCAAGGAGTTCTTTAGGGCAGCCGCCCCTATGGTGATACCAGTAAGAACTAAGGGAGGTAAGTCTGTATTAAATGTAACTCCTCAGAATTATGGTGAACTTGTCCGAAAGCAGTCTCCGCGGATGGGTTATTATCTCAATGCATTGGCAAGAGAGGCAGGCCCTCCCGGAAGAGTCTATCAAATGGAAGAGCTTGGAATGGTGGCACATCCTAGAGCAGAATTGCATGGCAGGCAGCTAAGAACCGATAAGGGAATAACCAAAAATATTATTCCACTCGGATTCAAAGGCACTGTTGCAGATATCGGGAGCACCTTGGGTAAGACTGCTCTCTTAATTCCTCTGGGATTCGCTTCCGGAATGGCTACCATGATCGATATTCCAATAAGACCCTTTGTCAGCGAGAAGTTTTTCGAACGTATCTCATTAGCTAAGAAAGTAAATAAAGCGCCCATATTGCGTGACTCTATTGGAGAAGGCAGATCTCCATTGAGGGAGAAAGCGGTTGATTATGAAGAGGCAAGGTTGAAAGAAGAACAAGCGAGATTGGAATCTCTTGAAAGAGCCAACCTAGCCAAAGCTAACAGTTCTACAAGTAAGGCACGGGTAGCTGCAACGGCTAAGCTGTTAGCTACAAGAACCAGACTCGGACAGGTCAAGCAGGATCTTAGCCAGATAGCAATATTCAAAAATAACTTGAGCAATGGCGTAACAGCACCTCTAGCTGGAGTAAGTGCATCAACAAGTGCAAGAGTCATGGCGGCAATGAATAAGGATATTCCAAAGACAAGCGTTGGCATCCAAGAAGCACGCTTAAATAAAGACCTTAATAGATTAAATAACCTCGAAGCCACACTTAAGGCTAAGGGACTCAGCATTACTGATCCGCCACTTCTCAACGTTGAGACTAGGAAGGCGCAGATTATACAAGATCTTAATCAGATAAGTCTATTCAGAAGTAACATTGCGCAAAAGGCAGGGCCTCTGGATGGCATAAGCGCTTCCATCAGTCCCAGAGTCATAGAAGCGATGAAAAGAGATATAAGGCCGAAGCCATATCCTCTTTCTCATGATGAATCAGAACATCTTGCACAAGCTAAAAGAGAGCTTACGCCATATGAAAAGGAACTTCTATCAAAGAATCCAGATCCTTATATCAGATATATATTTGCAGGAAATACAACAGCGATTAATGGAAATGTCGAACTTCAGAAAAGATTGTCGCAGGATCCCGACATACATGTACAGTGGAAGATAGCAAGGACAGCCGACTCTGAAGAGGTTCAGAGGGCCATCGCTGAAAGAGGGGATAAACATAGTCTCTGGTCATTATCACAGAATAACAGTGCATTAAGCCACCCTCATATCCAAGAAATACTCGCATCAAAAGGAGACATTTATGTACTAACAAACCTTGCAAGAGCACAAGTCTCTGAGACAACACAGAATACTTTGATAAAAAGTAGTCGAGCACTTGAGGCAGCTGCAGGCAATAACCCAGAGAAAGTATCCATGGCAGTATCCATACGAAGGGAGCTTGCAAGATCTGAATATATATCTCCAAACTCACAGGATGCATTAGCTGTGGATTCGGATCAGACCGTTAGGACTGAGCTTGCTAAAAATGCCTGGGCCACAAGCGATGCCATGAATGTATTGACCGCCCCTTCCCAGCCAGAAGAGGTACGCAACGCCGCAGTAAACAACACTAATATACAGGTTCATATGGATGCGATGCTTAATCTTGCCAAGGATCCAAGCGTAAAAATAAGACGGACTATCGCGGGGATCGAGGCTCCAAGGACCACAAAGCAGCACCCTTCCCTGACTTCTGGAGAAAATGCTGCAAGAAAAGCGGTAGAAGAATCACTTGTTTATATTGCGGAAAACGAAACAGACAAGTCCGTATTAGATGCCCTTATTAATAATAAGTCAAGAAATGCGAGGACAGACGCTGCACTTTTACGCAGAAAAATAATCAAAACGCCCTAATCTTAAATAATCAATAAAATAAAAAATCAAAATAGAAGGATAAACGAGCCTTTACATAGACTAACGATTACTCTTCTTCGTCGTCAAACTCTTCATCTTCGTCAAAGTCCTCTTCTTCATCTTCGTCGTCAAGCTCTTCGTCATCTTCGTCTTCCTCTTCCTCTTCCTTCTTCTTTGACTTTGGATCTGGTTTCTTTCCTGGCATGATATCAACCTCAGTTTGCAACCATATCTTACATAGAAAACTATTTAAGTCTATTCAAAATTCGAGTCAAATATCCTCATTCTGCACTTTTACTATTACCTTTATTATCTTTTCCTACCTAAATAAAAGGCGTGGGCTTGTGGCGCAACGGTAGCGCGTCCGCTTTGCAAGAAAACTTTTAGAAAAGTTTATCAATGATCCAAAAGTGCGGAAGGTTACGGGTTCGAATCCCGTCAAGTCCATACTATTTTTTCGGAAGATTTTGTCGTCGAAAAAGCAAAACAGGGATTTTCGCTTGTCGTCAGCGGGTTTGAATCCCGCCGTTTACTAGAACCAATTGAAAGCAAGAGGATCGGGTAAGTGAAATATAATACACATTTCAACCAAAAAAAGAAGAACCTTTAGGTAGAATGGCTGCGGAAATACATACAATTAAATAGTTTAACCGTTGAACTATATATTGTGATGAAATGGAAGAACTAGTTAAAATGTCTGAAAAGGGACAATTAGTAGTACCGCAGAAAAATAATCAAAAAGAAGGATTCCGTGCAAGTGACAGGTTTGTCGCAATAGAAGTTAAGGATGGAATACTCTTCAAAAGGGTTGAGATACCACATGTAAAAATAGAGTTTGCATCACTCTCCAAAGAAATACGGGCGCATCTGAAAAAACAGAAGATAAAGCAAAGTGAAGTCGATGGTGCGATAAAATGGGCAAGAGGAAAGTAGTATTAGATACCAATATACTGATCTCCGCTCTTGGTTGGAAAGGCAAGCCGCATAGGATAATGGAGATGGTGGCAAGCAACGAGCTGGAGCTTTTCATTTCAGATAAACAATTCATAGAGCTTTCTAGAGTCCTTAATTATCCCAGACTAAGCTTCACAACAGAGCAAAAATCCAGATTCAAGGAATTTATATTAGAGATAGCATCATTTGTAAAACCAACCATAAAATTGGATGTAATAAAAGACGACCCTGATGATAACATGATTTTAGAATGTGCCTTAGTTGCTGGTGTAGATTACATTGTGAGCGGAGATGATCATTTGCTATCCATCAAGAAATTTGGTAAAATAAAAATACTTACTGCTGATGATTTCTTGAACGAATAATCATAAATATATCTTCATGTATATAGATATTCACAAAGTCCACATCACTTGACGTGGGCTGGACGTCAAGTCCATTATAAATCTAATGCCAAAGCAACGGTCTCGCTCTTCCTACACTTTTATATTGCAATGAAGGTGCTTGTAACTGAAGCTCCGCCACCGGGCGCGGATATTGTGCATTGGTTGTTATGTGCCTAAGGGTTCAGTTATTCTTTCCCTGTATCTGATCTCCCTTCTTCCACTATTTATCCCAAATATTGCATAGGCGTCATCAAGGTTCATGACTCTCCCAATTGATGGGTCTACTGCAAAGAGGCGTTTGCCATTCTTCACAACTTCAGCCCAGACATGTGAAGGCCGACTATATCTCTCCCCCGCGTTCGGCCTTCCAGCAACAACTTCGCTAGACACTCCCTGCCAGGATAAGAGGACATGTACCAACGCAGCCATTTCAAGGCATACGCCAACTCCTTCCTGGATAAATCTGCCAATAGGGACCGGTGACCTTCTATTCTCCCTTCTTTCATATATATCAAGTTCACCCGAGGGAGAGAATGCAACCACAGACAGCACCGATCTCATCGCCCCCTTCGCAATTTCCCTGAGCTCGGAAGACTGAGAATCTCTCAGGAAGCCAGCAAGATGGAGATCGTTTCCTGTAACCTCTATCTTTTGAAGAGCTCCCGCCCCTGTTATCTCAGGGAAGCGATTATTGATTCTTACTCTCTCCTCAAGAACATTCCTAGGATCTCTAAGATCTCTCCTAAACGTTGCTAATCCCTGCATTAAATCGGAACAAATTGGCGCATTCCTATATTAGATTATTTTTGCCAATAATATTCAGATATGAATAATATTATAGGCAAGTGCCTGTTTTAATTCCAATATTCTTATGTGGTGATATGTTAGCCCATAAGGAAGTATGACAATACTCCGGCAGAAAGGATGCCTTTTTATTCCTCTGCATTCTCTTTTAATAGATACACATGAGAGTCTTTCTCATACGGCACGGAGAGAGCAGTTTCAATAAGGCGGAGAAGCACCAGGATGAGAGCGCAGGTCTTTCAAAGTCTGGCATAAGGCAAGCGGAGCAGGTCTCGGAAAAGTTACTTCAGTTCAAGTTAGACATAATAATATCAAGTAAGCATAAGCGTGCTGTGCAGACTGCATTGCCAAACTCAAAAAAACTGGGATTGGGTCTGGATTACACTTATCTACTTAACGAGCGTAAGAATCCAAGTGAGATAATAGGGAAGAAGATCACCGATCCGTCTGCAATTAAAGTGAGAAGGGAGCAGGAAAGGCATATCACTGACCCCAAATGGCACTATTCTGATGAGGAAAATTTCTTCGATTTCAAGGAAAGGACGCTAAAGGCTGTGGAGTACCTCGAGAATCTTGATTATGAGAACATAGTGGCAGTGACGCACAGCCACATGATACGCAGCATTCTCGGAATCATGGCGTTTGGCAATGCATTTACCCCACACCATTTCAACATACTTAAGGAGTTCGTCTCTCTGGAGAATACCGGCATTACCATATGCAGGAAGACGGATGGGCGGTGGGAGCTCCTGACGCTTAACGATTATGCGCATATTCTGCCTGGCTGATAAAAAAACAATATAAATTAGTAATGCTAAATATGGTTGTTGATAACATGATGCCAAACATTGATCCGAGGCAGCTTAAGAGCATGATGGACAGGATGGGCATAAAGAGCAGCGAGATAGATGCAGAGAGGGTAGTCATAGAGGGCAAGGAGAAGAACATTATTATAGAAGAGCCACAGGTTACAATGATAGAAGCTCAAGGTTCGCGCACCTTCCAGATAAGCGGCAGAATCAGCGAAGTAGAAAAGGGTGCCATAGAAATAAGCGAAGAAGATGTCTCTATGGTCATGGAGCAGGCAGGCATTAGTGACAAGGAAGCTGCAAGAAAGGCCCTGGAAGTGAGCAACGGAAACATAGCCGAAGCGATAATCAAACTCAAGGGAGAAGATTCTTAATCAGGCCCTTATCTTGTATATCTGTATGAAGGGAATCTTTCCTATTCTCATGACCTCCTCATTTTTCGCTATCCCGTTATTTATGAAGATTGATACAGAGCGTTCTCCCACGACATTCGCTGAAGCGATATCCATCTCAAATATTTCTGACTCAGCCTCCTTCTCATCCTTTTTTTCTCCATTGTAAAAATCCGAGTACAGCTTCAGGTCAAGCTCCTTATTGCCCTCAGTGAAGACCTTGCCGAGGAGCTCTTCATCGCACAGAGCGAGTATTTCACCATTTTCTGTTCTGTGCGTCTTCATATATATCATAAGCATTACCTGTATCTATAGAAGAAATAAAAGGTGGAGCTGTAAAGAAGACCATACCAGAGCAGCCATAATCCTCCTGAGATGTTGTCTGTTGATATGGCCATGCCTCCCAATATGAAAAGTATTGACGAGAATGTCACCTCAGCCACGGAATTCCTGAGTGCCGAGAAGATCCTTATGCCTCCGAGCTCGCTTCCCCTGCTCCATGTCTTCTTTGGAGTTAGGTTCAGCACTGCGGCTATTGCTGCCTTTGTCCGTATAAAAGCAAGTGAGAAATTGAGCATGAATACCATTATTCCCTTGCTCAATGACTTGAAGTATATCTTTGTAAGTATGGCTGGAGTTATTATTGAGATACTGAATGCCATTATGCCGAATATCTCAAGGTCTATCCCCAGATACTTTGATGTGAGGAATTGCTTTATCGTCATGTGTGCGAATGGCACAGCAGAGAAGACGATGAAAACAGATATGATAGTAAAGAGTATGACCATCGCCGAGAGGTAGTTCAGTCCGAAACCGTGGCTCATATAATCTATATTTGATATTGTCGAGATAGTCTTCTTCTTATTCTGTTTTTTGTCTCTCCTAAGGAAATAACCGAGGAATTGCGTATCTCCATAATTGTAGCGCCACTGCTGCTTCGCCAGCTCGCTAAATGTGAGGATCGGCTTCCCAAGGGCGTATATCTTAGGTATATACAAGCTCTTGAATTCGTACATGTCTGACTCAAAGCTGAAGAATGTATCTTCTATGACATACTCAGGGAACCCTCCAATCAACTCCAGAGCGGATCTTCTTATTATGCCACACGATCCCGCAAAGATTGCTGTGTTATTGAGCGCCCTTGAAGGCTGTATGAACCTGAAAAAGAATGCATCAAAGAGGTTGATTGTATCTGAGAAAAAGGTTCCTTTAGCATAGCTCTTCTCTGTCTGTATATATGAGACATCCTTATCAGAGAAGTATGGAAGAAGGTCTAGAAGAAAGTTCGTATTTGTCAGGTACTCATCATAATCAAATATCGCTATAAACTCCTCCTTCGCGTTTACGAGCATGTTGTTAAGGGCCCCTGCCTTATATCCTGTCCTGACATTTCTATGGATGTACTCTATCTTGTGCTTCCTGCAAAAGAGCATAAGCTCATCATTGATCTCTTTCCTTGTTGAGTCATCCAGCAGGTAAAAATTTATCTTGTTTGATGGATACTTTAGAGCCTTGAGCCTTAGGGCATTCTTCTCAACAACCGAGACGCTCTCATTGTAGACTGGCATAACTACTGCTACATTAGGCATCTTTTTCATTGGCTTGAGCGATCTCTTGATTCTCGATAGGTACTCCTGATAGAAATAAGATCTGTAATAAGAATAAGAGGTTGATATATTGAAGAATCCTGATATCAGTGAGAGGGCCAGGAAGGATATCGCTATTATATACATATAAAAGGTATGCACGCTGTAAAGCAGGTACACCGAGAATGTTATGCTAAACAATGTTATTACTATAAAGAGCGAGACGCTCAAGAACCTGCTCAAAGGTTCTTTCTTGAATTCAACGTTCATATCAATCAGGGAGCTTCTACTAATTATTATCTTCATATTTATATTAGGGTAAGATTTATAATGGATATAGTGTCGAGGAGGGAAAGTTCTACCTATTATTCTCGTGCTTCCTGTTTTCTGTTCATTTTATAAATAATGCCTACCATAAAGATAACAAAGCCCTGCCGGGGTGGCAGAACCAGGTAATGCGCCAGAAGACAAAGGCGAAACTCGAGATCTGGTGGCCTTCGGGCTTTCTGGGTTCAAATAAATCTCTTGAGATAATTCTAATCAAGAATCTTTGAGAGTCCCAGTCCCGGCGCCACATCATCAAGACTCAGGGAGCCGCTTTTTGTGAATTCGTTTATCAGTATGGTTGCATATGCACCAGAAGGGATCGAGAACTCAAAGATTGCATCCCTGCCTTCAACAGAATACGAGAAATCTTTAAACCTGTAAATAAGTGGCCTAAGCGTTCCCTTCATGCTCAACTCTGGCATGCCTGTTATCTTGAAGTTCTCAGCCTTAAGTCCTATCTTCTCCATCACTCCAGAGTCATATTCGCTAATAAGCCTGCTCTCTGTTTCATAGCCAACCAGGGGACCTACAGGGAATTTACCACTCTCCCCCAGACTTTCTATATCTGGGAAGCCATAGAAGTTTTCTCCGCACATGATGCTGCTCTTAAAATCCTCTCCAGCAACCCTCTCCTGGAGAGCAGCATTGAATACGAGAGCTTCTACAGAATGTACAAATATGAGCGAGAGGCTTCTTGGAAGCTTCCTTATCGCATTAGCATAATTCTCATACTTTGAAAGGTAATCAAGCATGCTCCTCTCCGGTTTAAGGTATTTTGGGAAATGTTCAAGCGCTTTCCTAAAGTCCATTGTTTCTAGAAGCTCTCTTCTTGCTTCAACCGCTTCTCCATTTTTTTCACCTTCCGTATCCGTAAGGAATGAGATCACTGCTTCTTTGAACTCATTTCTCAATATATGCATGCCAACCTTGAAATTGTTCATGCGCACAGACCCGAACCTCTGCCTATCAAAGTAATTGAGCGAGATCCCATTCAATTCCTCAAGTATCTTCTCTATAGCCCCACTATCCGTCTCAATATCCCTAACCCTTATCCTGAATTCATTGCCAAGGTTGCTTCCAAGCTCTATTCCATCAGATCTCCATGCCCCATTGATGCTTATATCCTTGATATGAACCCCTCTTATCTTTTCTGGACTAGCGCCATATATGCTCGCAAGCTGTACTGATATTGAGATCTTGTCCTTTGTTCCTGCATGACTTACAGATTTCTTGCCCCTTCCAGACCTCTTCGATATCTCTCTCAGCGCTCTGATGGTGTCCCACCCCCTCTTCTGAAGTACGAATGTGGTGAACTTCCCATCTTCTCTCTCTTCCTCGATCTCCCCGCTCTCATATCTCCTGTCAAGCTCCAGCACCACCCCCTTTGGAGTTATCTCCTTAACTATAAAATCATCCGGGCTTGATTTGAGAGTTCCCCCTATGCCCTCGTTCTTGCTCAGTGTAAGCATATTATCAATATATTGAGGCTGCAATAAGATAATAAAGGAGATACAGGCTGGCACATTGAACGTACGTTCTGTTCACTCATTTGCTAACTCTTTTAAGCATTGCCCTTCTAATCTCTTATCAACACAGTACGAGGCGCTGTAATTGGAGAATGAATCCTTTGCCGAGAAGTTTCTTTACAGGCTCATAAAGAAACATATATCTGGAAGCACCATGAGCTCCGCTCTTGATAGGGCCAAGGCCATGAATGACAAGAGCATACCTACAACAATAACCTTCCTTAGCAATGTCCCGGAGAATAAGGCAAAGGCAAAATACATAACTTCCACATATATAGAATTAATAAGGAGGATCTCAAGGTCCGGGCTTAAGGCTTCGATACAGGTTCCTCTAGCGCAGATCGGCGCGCATATAGACAGTGATGCGAGTATTTCAAACTTCACAGAGATATTGGAAGCAGGTAAGCGTTATGGCGTATTCATATGGGCAGAGACCGAGGAACCCTCGCTTCTCTCAAAACTCAAGGAAGCTAGAGGCTACGGCCTCGCAACAACGCTTGAGCGTGCAAGGGATCATCTCAAGGTTCACAAGCCAACATCATTAAAGATACTTTTTGATGGATTCGCTGAACATCTTGATCCTAAGATTGAGCACAAGAACATTGATCTGGATGAGATAGAGGCTCTCTCAAAGAACGCGAAGATGCTTGTTCTCTCTTTCCTTCCAGAGAAGCATCTATGGAAGCTGCTTAAGAAGCAGAAGTTCAGGAAGAGCCTTATATTTGAGGTACAGCTTGGCTCAAGCGTGAGGAAGCTCCAGAAGGTGCAGAAGAAAGGCACAAAAGCCTGCATCTATATCCCATTCGGAAAGGACTGGGTTGAATATGCGATGAACAATGTTCCTGAAGGATACACCCGATTCCTAGCCGGGAATCTGTTAAACGAAGGGGCATAGTGATATGAATGCTCTCGCAAAACAATGATCTTAAGGATGGAAGGGATATGCTTGTGACTGGTGCGAGCGGGAGACTTGGCAGGGAACTGATAATTGAGCTGCTGAGAAAGGGCTATGTTGTTAGGGCTCTTGTAAGGAACAAGGAATCATGCATACACCTGCCTTCCGGCGTTATTCCTTATGTTGGAAGTATTACAGACCAAGAGCTCATAAAGAGAGCTTGCCATAATACAAAAGCCGTTTTCCATCTAGCTGCTATAGTAAGTGAGTACAGGTCCAATGCCAAGGATATAATATCTACAAATTACGACAGCACAATAAGAATAGCAAAGGAGTGTGCGGCAAATAAATCAAAGCTGATATTCGCAAGCACTCTCGATGTCTATGGAAAGAAGAGGAAAGGAAGACTTACAGAGGAGTCGATTCCAAGGCCCACTGACATCTATGGGCACAGCAAGATGCTTGCAGAGCGTGCAATAGCTGCATCTGGCGCAGAATTCACGATACTGAGGATAGCAACCATGTATGGGAAGAGCTATGACAGTGCCTTCTTCAAGGTTCTCAGGGCAATAAGCTTAGGGAAGGCGTACATAATAGGTAATGGCGATAACAAACTTTCCATGGTATCCTCAAGCGATGTTGTAAGGGCGATGATCTCAGCCATAGAGAAAGGCAAGAACTCAATATACAACATCTCTGACGGCACATCATTCTCCCAGAGGGACCTTTTCAATATAGCCGCAGATCTTCTGAAAGTGAGAAGGCCATCAAAAAGGATAAGCGAGATAATAGTGAGGATAGTTGCCAAGAAGTATGGCATAGACAGCGACGAACTAAGATTCATAACAAGCGATAGGGACGTTAGCATAGAGAAGGCCAGGTCTGAGCTTGGCTTCTCACCAAGCACAGATATAAATGGAGAGGGACCAAGGATAGTTGAGAGATTCCTAGCAAAGCACAGAAGTTCTATTTCATATGGTTGATATGATGCAGATAAGAATAGGAAAGACCGAGAAGTACATTTACGAGAAGCTTGAAGAGAAGGGCGCTCTCTTATTCAGTGTTATAGACCCTGTAGATTACGATACGCCTGAGCATGGCATAAAGACTGCGATAGGTGCGGCCGAAGGCGGAGCAGACGCCATCCTGATAGGAGGAAGCACAGGTGCACAGGGGGAGCTTCTTGAGATAGTCTCAAAAGGAATAAAAGACAAGGTGAATGTTCCAGTGATACTTTTTCCTGGAAATATAGCTACTGTTACTAGGAATGCCGATGCCTTTTACTTCCTCTCAATGCTCAATGCAAGGAACCCATATTGGATAACGCAGGTGCAGACTGTGGGTGCTCCTCTAATAAAACAGCTCGGAATAGAGCCTCTGCCTGTTGGCTATATCGTCGTGGCTCCGGGAGGAACTGTTGGATGGATAGGCGATGCAAATCTCGTTCCAAGGGAGAAACCGAAGATAGCATCTGCTCTCGCCCTCGCTGGCCAGTACCTTGGGAATAGGTTCATAATAACGGATGTAGGATCAAATCCACAGTCGTTCGGAAAAGGACCAGTGCCTCTTGAGATGATAAGGGAGGTAAAAAAGACAATAGATGCCACATACATAGTCGCTGGTGGCATACAGAATGGCGACGATCTCAGGAATACTATAAAAGCAGGAGCAGACATCGTACAGATAGGCACGGCAATAGAGAGATCTGATCAGGCAATGTCAAAGACCGAGTTCTTTGCGAAGACTATCCGAGAAGAAGCGAGGAAGAGAAAGAAGGCCTGACAATGAGAGATATAAATTCAATAGAGCTCAATCTCCTGGTCAGGGAATTGAGAGAGAAGATCCTCGGCTCAAGGCTGAGGAAGTTCTATGACCTCGGAAACGATTCCTTCAGGTTTGCATTTTACAAGGAAAACAATATACTCGTCTACCTTATGCTCTGCAAGACCATAAACGAGACAAACTTCAGCGAAGAGGCAGGGGAAGCGACGCCCTTTGCACTATCCATAAGGAAACGCGTCCTGAATTCAAGGCTTACTAATTTCAGCCAGGTAGGAATGGATAGGATATTATCCTTCAGATTCATGCACCCTGAAGAATACTCTCTAGTGATCGAGATGTTCGGAGAAGGCAACTTTATCATAGTAAACAGGCATGGCATAATTGAGTCCTGTTATAGGAATACATTGCACAAAGGAAAGGAAGTAAAGCCCGGAAGGAAGTACGAGATGCCAGCAAACCCGGATCTCACATTCGAGAATCTTGACGAGGACCATATTAGGAATGCGGTTGCCGAAGCTGGAAAGTCAGAATCAAAGCTGATATCAGCAATATCCTCTGTGCTTAACATAGGTCCTCTTTATATCGAGGACATTATCCTGCGGGCAGGGCTAGATCCAAAAGGAAGTGCGGAGAGCGGAGTCGGAAAGCTTGAGAGTTATCTACTGGACTTCCTCGAAAGAGCCAAAGAGCCAAAGCCAAGAATATACCTAAAGGATGGGGAGCCGCACGATTACTCAGTACTTCCTCTCATGAAATACGAAGGCATGGATCTCAGGGAATACGAGAGTATAAGCCTTATGCTTGAAGATCTTTACTTCAGCGAGAGAAGGAAGGTAGAGGACAAGGGCGCCAGGAAGAGGAAGGAGCTTGAGGCATCAATAGCAAAGCAGAGGGAGGCACTGACAGAGCTTGAAAAGTCTGCGGAGAGATATTCCCTGATTGGTAAAAAGATATTCGAAAGGATGAACGAGATTAATATTCTTATCTCTTATATTAACTCAAACAAGCGGGCAACGCTGGACGAGCTTAATGGTGTTGCAAGTAGTTATGGGATAAGGATAGAGGCCATTGATCCCGCGAAGAAGGAGATTAAGGTAAAGATTGATGATTGAATGATTAAGGTAACAATATTGGGAACAGCCGGATCCTCTCCGGCAAAGGATCGCGGAATGCCCTCTGTGGCATTGACCTACGAAGGCGAGACTCTCCTCTTTGATTGTGGAGAAGGCACTCAGATGCAGCTGTTGAAATTCGGAGTCAACCCTTCCAAGATAAGGGCCATATTCCTGAGTCACATACATGGAGACCATGTCATAGGAATAGCCGGCCTTGTAAGGACCATGGCGCTTAACTCACGGCAGGACGGCCTCAAGATATTTGTTCCTGCCGGGTCCGAAAGGGCTGTTAAGAGCCTGCTCTCATTCGACAAGGCGATAATAAGCTATGAGATTCAGGTAATAGGAATGACTCGCGGAGAGATCTACAAGGCAAAGGACTATTCCATCAGGGCATTCAGTCTTGAGCACACCATACCAACATATGGATTTGTCTTCAAGGAGAAGGACAAGAAAAAATTTATAATTGAGAAGTGCAAGAAGCTTGGCATGAAAGGGATGATGTTCTCCGAGCTCCAGCAAAAGGGATCCATAACTATCAATGGCAAGAAGGTAAGCATTGATAGCGTCACAACCGTAAGTCCCGGCAGAAAGATAGTCTACGTGACAGATACGCGTCCAGCACGACAGACAGTCACCAACGCCAAGAATGCAGACCTGATAATACATGAGGCTTCTTATATGGATAGCGAGAGGGATCTTGCATCTTCAAGGAAGCACTCTACCGCAAAGGAAGCCGCACAGATCGCAAAGAGGGCCGGGGCTAGGAAGCTTGTGCTTACGCACATCAGTGCAAGGTATAAAGATCCGCAAGCCTTGCTAAACGATACTAAGCAAATATTTCCAAACACCATCGTTGCAAAAGATGGATACTATATATTTATTTAGTTTCCTGACAAATGAATAAGCATTCTTATCTGGAGGCATCGTCTAGTGGTAGGATGACAGATTGACATTCTGTAGGCCCGAGTTCGATTCTCAGTGCCTCCATATTTTCCCCAGCTATTCCCTATGCCATACTCTCTTATTTAATCTTTTATATCACATCTCTTCTCGATAGGATGGTTAATCAATGGCATGTTATCGCTGGAGCTCCTTCTTCTGGGAAGACGACGATAATAAAGGAGCTTGGACTTCTCGGGTACAATATTGTAGATGAAGCCGCCCGAATTCTGATTTCTTCTAAACTTAAAAATGGGATCTCCATAGAAGAGATGAGGAAGGATGACAAGTCCCTTCAGAGAGAGATAATGAATCTCAGGCTCAGGCTTGAGAGAGATACTCCATCTGACCAGCCTGCTTTCTTCGATACTGCGATACCTGACAATCTCGCTTATTATAAATTATGTGGTCTTAATACTGCAGAGCTGGAAGAATTTTCCAAGGGCAGATATGGAATGATATTTCTTCTTGAACCTCTACCTTTGGAGAAAGACGGCATTAGGATAGAGGATGAGTTGAAACAAAAGGAACTTTACAATGCCATATTAGATATCTATTCAAGAATAGGGTATAAGCCGATCATGGTGCCTAGCATGCCTGTCAAGGAAAGAGTATCTTTCATACTCAGGCATATCAATAATGATATGTGACCGTGACATTCTCTATCGCTTCGTGCGTCGGATCGGTGTTTCCTATAGCTATGTTGACTCCGGATGGCAATACTGGGAATGAAACCTCTCCGGAAGCACCTATGCTCTTAGTGCTGCTGTATTGTATTCCATGCGAGCTCCAGGACACAGTGACATTCGCATATTGGCTATAACTTCCACTCACTTCTACTGTTAGATAGCCTGCATAATCTACATTGATTACAGACAAGGATGTCAGTGACCCGGCAGGCTGTATCAACGTCTGGTTTTCTATGAGAATCTTGCTTCCGTTTAAGTTAAGATAGGAACTTAAGCTCAATACTTCGCTGCTCTTATTCACGAGTTCGTTCTGCAATTCCTGCATATAAATGGAATTTGATGTGGAAACATTTATCGAATTGATTGCATTGCCAAGCGATGGGATCTGCACAGAGCCATTCTGTTTGAATGAGGCTATTACAGAATCTAGTTTCTGGCTCTCGCTTGTAAGGTTGCTGATCTCTCCCTGGATAGATTCTGCTTCGGCCTCAAGCTGCTGAAGTTCGGTGTTTGATGTTATCGCATTCGCAGGCAATGCATTTGAAGAGAGAATGTTTGATGATGTTAGCTGTGAGCCAGGAAGCTTGCCGTTTATTGAAGATATGAAAGAAGCAACAGAACCGTAATTATTCCCAAGGTATATGGCTATGATTGTGACCATAACAAGAAACAAGATTATCAGGAGCCCACCCTTGGGCGACTTATCCCCTTTCGTAGAATCACCATTGCCCTATTCCTGATACACATCATATATTATTTAATCTTACCTTAAGCTCCTCTGCCCCCAGTCTTGTTGTGAGTAAGGGTATCCTCTCTATCTGCGATATCTTTATCGCAAGTTTATCAACACTGTCAATATTCTGTATAACAACTATCTTCGGCTTTATCGGAGCTACTCTTATTACAACCATTGGAGATCTTCCTGTGCTTACCTGGTCGAATATAAATGCCCTCTCATTTGTGGTTCCGAAGAGTCTAGGATACTCATTTGGAGATATTTCGAGTATCACCCTCAGGCTGTCTATTAGTGTATATCCAAAGAGCTTTATCGAGTCAAGCTGGTTTGGATTCGATATTATCTTTGCATCAAGCAGCCTTGCAAAATCTGTTCCGGAGATCGGCGCAGCGAAATCCTTGATAAAATAAAATGAACCTTCCTCAGATTCTTTGCTGAACTTTTCCAGATTTCTTATAACTTCGCCTCCTCTCTGGTTATCAATTGTAAACAAAGCAGTGATGAATCTCTTGATTATACCTACGCCGGGGCTTGTCCTTCTGTTACCTTCATAATCACTTATCGTAGATGTCGATATTTTCAGATGCTTTGCGAGCTCTATCTGCGATATCCCAAAAAGCTCCCTCCACTTCTTCATTGTGCTTCCAGGGCTTTCAGATAATGTTATCTCTCCAGCTATCCTCTCTTGAAGCGTGTCCATACTTATAATATGTGAGGAAGGCTTATTAAGGCTTATAAATTCATAGCTGGAAAAACCCGCGAATTTTAACTCTTCTGGCGGGAAGTCCCCTTTCGCAAGAGAGGGGATGCGAAAATGTGCAGGATATGTCCCTGTCTGAAAGGAAACTCCACCGCTAAAAAGCGGAATGTCAAACGATAGAAATTCGGATGCAAGCATAAACATACTCAAAAGATCTGCCTCTGGACAAGGGAAAATCACGCCTCTGGAGATATTGCAATACCTTCAGCAATGAAGACTAATCCCGTTGAATGAGGAACTATGCGTGGTGTCTCACGATAACCATTCTAAAACACCAAATGAAGCTAACGTGTTTCAGCCGTTGGAGATGCCACATACATTGACGAGCCTTTCCCTATAATTAATCATTCGAGCTTCCTGGTCTTTCTTTTACGGCTTCTGGCTCTTCTGTTTGGTGGCTTCCTTCTCTCTTTCTCTCCATAGCTTTGATAGATACTCTTTACCTTCTCCTCTTCGCCCTCCTTATCTTTTTTGTTCCTGCTAATCGCTCCCCAGACTAAGAGCCCCAAGGCTACAATAAGTATTATGGCTGGAATCAGGCTGTAGAATGCAATGTTATTAAGTGCAGGATTGTTTGTCAGCTGTGCGAGGCTCTCAGTGATTATTGATATCTGGCTAATCGTTACATTGATTGTTCCTAAATTCTCGAAAATAAGGTAGTACTTGCCCGCAGGAAGGGTGTTTGAGGCATTGAGTCCATATAATATTCTGCTTCCATTTGATCCTGGTATTGTGCTGTTCTCTATTGCGAATATGACTCCCTTTCCTTTAAGTGCAGTTATATTGCTTAACAAGCTTTCATTCATGCTTATCCTAGTACTTAAAGCATTGAATGCCGACTCATTTATTAGGTATATGTTCACTGGTGCGCTGGAATTGTATGTCATTGTCACCTGGCTAATGTTTGCCAAGGCTATATTATAATCTATTTCTGTGTGTGGATTCAGCCTAGCAGAATAAGTATAAACATTTGGATTAAGGCTCCCTGAATTTGCTGGAGAGACCAGTATCGATGATACGAAGAATAAAACCAGGAGCACCAAACCTCCGAGAAGAATCCTCTTGTCCATTGAAATCCCTTACTTTCTGGCTTTTCTAGTAATTAATATATATCAATTGCACTAATTATTAAACATTGTACTTTCTTATGAAGTGAAAGAATCCAGGTAATTCCCAATGAAGCAAAGAGAGAAGACAACCAAAGCAGCCTCGGATATCGAGAACAACATAAGATTGTATGCAATAGTGGCAGCATTCCTAGTATTAATATCTATATCTGCATTCCTGATGATTCCCGGAGGTTCCCAGCTAAATAAATGCATCTCAATAGTCCTCAGTCAGGATAGGTATGCCTGCATGTCTTCATTGGCGCTCTCGACCAACAATGCATCGATATGTGGGCGCATTAATGGCTCTTACGGTGCGGCATGTTATCTGGATCTAGCTGAAACGTATGCGAATGTCACCCTATGCGGTCACCTATCTTCTTCAGATCGAGTTTCATGCGTCATGAATGTATCATATGCTAACCAGAACTATCATGAATGCGGCATGCTTTACGGGGAGAATGAAAGTGCATGCATGCAGAGGATAGCATTAAATACGTATGATCCAAGCATCTGCAATGAGATCCCAAACATGAGCGCAGCCACAGAATGCCTCACTTCTCTCAGAATTGTGGATGCTCTGGTAAAAAACAATGCCTCTTACTGTTCATCGCTTCCTGCGAATAGCAATAGCTCATCCACTGCTTCAATATTCGCTGCGCTATCATCCCATAATCTCTCAAGAAGCATGAATATATATATGAATTATCTTCTGTCTACCGAGAATGGGACCATAACCCCTAAGGATTTCTGTTATTACTCAATAGGGATCTCAGCGATGAATCAGAGTGATTGCCTTATGATATCGAACCAGAGCACTCAGGAATCATGCTCTTCTCAGGTAGTACAAATAAACAACTCAACCTATGCCAATATGACTGCAATTAATTATACCAAGCTGATAAATTCATGCATCTCTGCTGGCTTGAACAGCACATGCAGTTCGATAGCATTGGCGCATGCTCTTGCAGATATGAATATGACTCAGTGTTCACAGCTTCCACACAACATGTCTAGTACATGTTACATGTCGATCGCAGAGCAGCTTAACAATGTGAGTGATTGCAGCTATATCAGGAATGCGTCTCTGAACTATCTCTGCGTGATGAGCGTAAACTACAATTCTTCCTCATAATCTGTTGATGCTTAATGGAATGTATAATATCGTGCATAAAGAACACTCCAACCGGAAAGTCCTACAGTGCCATCTGCTCTGATGGATCTTCGATATCCCTCATCGAGTGCAAGAGTTCTAGCGAGCTCTCTGTAGGAGAATGTGCAACTATTGGCGAAGATGGATACCTTCTTGCTGCAGATGCAGATAATTGCAATGCAACGAAGATTAGGATTACAGAAGAGGTAAATAATAGGATAAGACTCTCAATCAGAAAAGAAGCACATCAATCAAGATTCACAGAGCTTAATAAAACAACATCATTGATGTGGGATAAGTTGTCCAAGGCTGCTTCTCTCTTTCTCAGAAAGGTTCTCAACGGTGCGCCAATAATCATAAGGTTCCATAACGACATCGATGGGGCATGCACTGCGTATGCCGTCTATAAAGGAGTACTGGCTTTCTGCAATTCAGACTTTAGATCTGAGAAGCAGAATATGGTCTGGATAATGCACAGGGGCGTCTCTTATTCACCGGCCGATGCATCATCAGATTTATTGATAGCGAACAATTACTCCTCAGCTGAGAAGCCATTGCTACTGATAATGGATTTTGGTACATCAGATGAGAGCAATAAGGGAATACCTCTCGTTAAAGACGAATTCGATATAATATGGCTGGACCACCACCCAATAGAAGATGGGTTCATAGGGGAAGAGCTTGAGCATTATATTAACCCATGGCAATTCGGCATGGACTCCAATTACCCTGCGGGCT
Source organism: Candidatus Martarchaeota archaeon (assembly GCA_023379075.1). Classification (GTDB taxonomy): domain Archaea; phylum Micrarchaeota; class Micrarchaeia; order Micrarchaeales; family CABMGC01; genus JAMCSO01. Next base: position 27,936 of record JAMCSO010000018.1, read on the forward strand.
TCCTGGCATGCTCTTTTGTAAGAAGCTTCTCCAGTATAGAAACTGGCTATATCGAGAGAGCTTCTTTATATGGGGATTACAGCAAGTACTATCTTCCAGATGGAGAGAAGAATGATTTTGCCGAGATACTGGATCTTATAACAAGCGATACAAAACTCGCATCTTCCCAGCAGCTAGGTAATCTGACTCCAATGGAGATTGATGCCATATTAATGAACAAGGAGAAAAGAGAGGAGCTTGCAAATTATGCTGCAACCAGGCTATCTGAGGTATTGTACTCTGCAATGCGTTCCATAAAGAAGTACAGTGCTGGAACTTCAAGCATCTATGTGCTCGACTTTGAGAGGGTGAGGGATGAAGAATCCAGGTACCCCCTTCCTGGAAGATTCTCTTCAAAGCTTCTTGACAAGATAGGAGAGAGCGTCACAGACGCTATCCTGATAGTGCACTTTGGAAAATACATATCAATAAGAGTAAGGGACGAGGTCGGTGACAGGCTTAGGATACTAGACATAATAAAGAATGCCAAGGAGCACGAGCTTGGTGTCGAGGCCGGCGGCGGCCACAAGAATGCTGCGAGCATAAAAGTAGTAGATGAGGCTGTTAAGAAAGATGTGCTCAAATTTCTTATAGATTCAATCAGGCTTAAAGAATCTTCTTTCTTATCTGAGTAGTCTTGTTAGCGTCTCCTCCCTCTTCCTGCTTGCAATACCTTCATCTGCCATAGTAAATTCGGCCCCGTGTATTCTTAATATGCGTTCTATGTCTATCTGCGCATTTGATTTCGCCCTCATTATCTGCGTCCACCCTAGAGAATCTCTTTCATTGATATTTGCCCTTCCTGTACTAAGCGCCTTCTCAAGAAGCGCCTTGTCATCAAGGTCTACTGCGATCTCAATGCAGGGTGTTGCATCCGTTCTCTTGTCATCAAGCAGAATATCTGCGAACGAGGTCAAGCCTCTGATCAAGGCGTGCTGCATAGCCACGAATCCATCAGAATCTTTTTTATTTGGATCTAATAAAGGATGATCCAGCAGCATGCTGAAGATGTCTATGAGACCTTGCGTCGTAGCCAGCGTCAGCACAGGATAGAAGCCATCCTTGACTCTGCTGAATGCGTTTGGGTCTATTCTAGGATCATGCAGGAGAGCTCCTGCACTATTTACATACTCCAAGCTCCTATCTTTCTTAGAGCCTATCTTCGCTTCAAAGGAATTTATCGCCCTTCCTTCTATCACGTTCGCAAGGGGAACTTTCCCATACTCATCTGGAGCATTGGGATTTATGCCTACTCTCAGCAATCTTCGCACATTTCTATAATCTCCTTCCCATGAAGCCCTGTTAAGCCTTATCTCAAGCCTTCGTATTCTCTCTTCCCTGCCTTCGCGATATGCAATCGACATAGTAAGACCAACAAACAGAAGTATTATTTGCATCTCACTTTAAAAAGCTCCTTTGCAATAGCATAAACCCTCTTAAAAAATCAGCTTATGAAATCCTCTATTCTAGACTGTCTTACTATTCTAACCGTTCCCCAATATTCTCTTATATATTGGCTAATCTTGCTGTTCTTGAGATTATTCCTGATTGCATCTATTGTGTATTTGTCTGAGGGATAGCCAGATCCCAAGTCTATTCCTAATTTCTCTCTGATCTTCTCCATCTCCCTTTCTCGTGTAACTTTAGCTATTATGCTTGCAGTGGAGACTACTGGATACTTGGAGTCTGCCTTATGCTCAGATACGACCTTTATCATGCTCGGGGCTGTAGCCATCTGGCCTTTCTTTCCTTTCAACCCCGCCACCTTAAGTGATCTCTTTGACAACAAGCTTACCCTATGGCCAAATCTCTCCGGTTTTACGTCAGGCGAATCCAGATAGATCCTCTTTGGCTCGGTTTCAAGCTCGTCTATCAGCTTAGCGAAATGTAAGGCCTCAAGTTCATTTATCGAGATGTGGTTCTTCATCGTCTCATTGATCTCCTTGTTGCTTATCGGATATGTCTTTATGTCCTCTGCCAATGAGCATATCTCATCATAAAGGAAGAACATCTTCTTCCTTGTAAGGAACTTTGAGTCCCTTACACCTATCTTTATCAGCTTGTTTGTCCTTCCTTCTTTGATGCTCACAACACTAACAACTAAGGGACCAATTACAGCTCCTCTACCTGCCTCGTCGCCTCCAGCAATGATAATAAGAATCTACCCTGGTCAGAGGTTCTTCCTATCCACAACTATGAAATCATTCACTGCCATTACGCTTGCGTATGATACCTTTATCTTACCATCCTTGGCATCAAGTTTGTTGACGAAAGAACTATCCGTATTAGGTTCCACAAGCAGAGCATTTATCTTTCCACTCACTTCATTTATCTCCGCATCCGTAAAGGTTCCTATTTCGAATCCATCATTCGTTACAACCTTCTTTCCTACGAGCTGCTCTGCGATTACATATTTTACCATGCTTCCACCATCCAATATACTGTTTTTGATAAGGCACTTACAATTTATATATTTATGGCTTCATGATAGTATATGAGTCTGCAACATAGAAAGGATTTTAAATGGATGATATCTCTGGAAGGTTTCTCTTCAAGGAAAAACAGCTTCGCTTGCTCTTGGCATTAAGGGACGAAAGCAAGGAGTGGTACATCTCAGATCTTGCTAAGAAGACTGATGTCACTTACATACACGCAACAAAATTCGTAAACAGATGCGAAGCTCTCGGGCTGCTCTCTGTGGAAAACCATGGCAGGATAAAGAAGCTCCTTCTCACAGAGAAAGGAAAGAATGTTGCAGAGAGCATATACAATATACTGAATAGCATAAATGCAGAAAAGAAGGAAGAGTGATGGTTTTTATTCTTTGAGAATAAATAACGGATATTTAATCAATGCTCCGATTGTCTAGCTCGGTCAAGGACGCAGCCCTCTCACGGCTGAAGCCCGGGTTCAAATCCCGGCCGGAGCATCCTACTTTAGAAGCTCACGAATGGTAAATCTAATTGGGAAAGGATTCAAAAGGGTGCCAAAGGCAGGAAACAAAAGGGGCAAGGCTGTTACTATAGCCATGAGGACTCTCTAAAGGCTGTTCAGAGAACTTAAACGACCTCATATAATATTATTTATCCTCTTCAAGTAATCTCATCAGTCTAGACTTGTTTTTCTCAACTATTGCCTTGAAGTCTTTCCCATAGCTTCTGTATATGCTATCAATAGAGACATTTCCAACGAAATCACCTCTAATTCCAAGCCTCTCATTTATTTCTTTTAATTTCTTTACTCTAATCTAAGATTTACCTCTTCCAATTTCTCCTTCAAGCATAAGTTCAACTCTACTAAAGTTATATTGTCCTGTATGCATGGCATTTAGTTCTGTCAGACGTCTACGTACCTCTTTCTCATCTACATTTAAAATTGCTACTTCTAGTTCTTTACCCATATTCTCATCGAATGCCAATATTAGAAAAACATACTCTCAAAATATATATTCTTTTCATGGCCTCGTCCAAGTCTTGAGAAGAGTGAGGTTTTACACCTAACTGTATTGACAAGTCTAAGACAAATCCTGCGAG
>JAMCSO010000019.1:0-8873 GCA_023379075.1 Candidatus Martarchaeota archaeon
GATAAAAACCTCAATCTGCGCTGGTAAAAGTCGATTTGGCGAATCGAGTTAGGTCAAAAGGTTAGAGACTTCACTACTCAAAGTGGCGAACTTAAGTGATTAAAGAAAGATGTCAGATTGGAAAGTCAAGTATAATTTTATTAATTATTAATATTATCCGCAGTTAGCAAATCCTGCTTTTATATAAACTCCTTTAGTATGATGTTGCCAAACATACACGCTGAAGAATTTCCGGTGATCCTTGCTCTTACGAACTCTCCGAGATTGGGATTGCCTTCTATAGCTACAGCCCTGTAGTTCTCGTCCCTCCCTGCTGCGGACTTCTTGTTCCGCTCTGTTACGAGGATCTCTTCTATCCTTCCAATAAACTTCTTTTTCTCCATATTCTCTATCTGCCTTGCGATTCTTGAGAGAGTCGTGCTTCGCTCTTTGATTATTGTGTTTGGTAGCTGTTTCAGCCTTGACGCTCTTGCGTGTGGCCTTTTGCTGAATTTGGAGACGTTTGTAACTGCAGGTTTGAATTCTTTTAGTATATTTACAGAGTCATTGAAGCCTTCTTCGCTCTCCCCAGGATATCCTACGATCATATCCGTTGCAATGCTCATCTCCTTAAATCGCTTTCTTATTTCTTTTACATAGGAAAGGAATTCTTCTGTGGTGTAATTTCTTCCCATCGCTCTTAGTACATTATCATTTCCAGACTGGAGGGGTAGATGAATGAACTTGTATACCTTCTCGCTCCTGTATGCTTCGAGAAGATCATCAAAGTACCTGGGAAGATGCTCGGGATTCAGCATTCCTATTCTTATCTTAAACTTCCCATCGATCTCTGAGGCTAAGCTTACGAGATCAGCTATGTTTGTATGCTTGTCAAGGCCGTAGGCGCCAGTATCCTGTGATGCAAGCTCTATCTCCTTTGAGCCTTTGCTTACACTGATTCTTATAGCTTTAAGGATCAGGTCCTGCGGAAAGCTGTTCAACGAGCCTCTTGCAAACTTCGTTTCGCAGAAGGAACAGTTTGATAGACAGCCATCGCTGATAGGTATTCTTGATATCACTGAACCAGCCATGCCAGCCTGTGAGGCTCTCTCTGTTAGCTCTCTGGATATATATTCTGCTCTTCTCCCTTCTTCCAAATCCCGTACGGCTTCCCGCACTCGAATGATATTTGAATTGTTTATCAGATTTGCACCCGGCATTGCTGATAGAAGAAGATCTTTGTTGGCGCCCACCATGCATCCTGATATTATTATCTTTTTCTTTTTTTCAGAAAGAGCCTTAAGCCTGTGCAGTATCTTCTGCTCTGTTGGCTTCTTTACAGTACAGGTATTGATTATCAGATCATCAAGCGAGTGATAAGTCCTTGAGTCGCCATGCTCGACCCTGAATCCAGAATTTGAGAGTATGTTGGCCATGCTTTCGCTATCTGCCCGATTTAGTGTGCATCCGTATGTCTCGATCAAAACTTTCTTCATTTGAATACCGGAATAAATTATTCTGCTTTTCCCTCTTCTCTCTTAGAATCAGGTTCAAGCGATATTCCATAATCGTTTTTCAGCCTCTTAGCGCTTATCTTTGTAGGAGAGAGATCAACAAGCAATTCCTGCTTCTTGTTCTTCGGGAAGAGTATAAAGTCACGTATGTTCTCGGATCCGGATATCAGTGCAACGAACCTATCAAGCCCCATGGCTATGCCTCCGTGTATTGGTGCTCCATATGAGAGTGCTTCTAGTAGAAATCCGAAAGTCTGGTTTATCTTCTCCTCTTCCATGTTTATCTTTTCAAGGACCTTCCTTTGCATCTCTGGATCGTGAATTCTTATTGAGCCGCCGCAGATCTCATATCCATTCAACGCCAGATCATATTGCCTTCCTACCACCTTTTCTGGATCCGAATCGAGGAATTTTTCGCTCTCCTTTGTTGGTGCAGTGAATGGATTGTGAGAAGATTTCAGCTTTCCGGTAACCTCATCCTTTTCAAACAGAGGAAATTGGTCAACCCATACAAATGAGAACTCTTTCTCGAAATCTCCAAGCTTGTCTCCTATGCTCTTTCGGAGCTTGCCGAGAACGCTGAGCAGCAGGCTCTCAGAAAGATCAGAGCTAAAGATTATTATGTCGCCATTCTGTGCTCCGGTCTCCTTAACCATGAATTCTTTAGCTTTGCCTATCGATTTGATTATGCTTTCAGGATCTGAAGTGAGTGCATTCTCCTTTACATATGTCCATGTTAAGCCAGCAAGGCCGAGTGCCTTCGCACTTTCTATTAACTTAAGCATGTAATTCTTGTTGATTTTTCCCTGGTCACCGTTGAAGCCGGCCTTTATCGCAAAGCCCTTCACCCTGCCGCCATTGCTTATCACTCGCTTGATGATCTGATAATCGCTCTCTTTCATCGCTTCAGTAAAATCTTTTATCTCCATTCCGAACCTAAGATCTGGCTTGTCGCTACCATACCTGTTTACTGCATCGGCATATGAAAGATGAGGGAATGGGATCGGCAGATCCGTGTTGAGAATATCTTTGAATATCCTTCTTACCACTTCCTCTATCAATCCTTGTATATATTTCTCATCTTTGAAAGATACTTCCAAATCAAGCTGCGTAAATTCTGGTTGCCTATCCTCCCTTGGATCCTCATCCCTGAAGCATCTGACTATCTGGAAGTATTTGTCAAGGCCGCCGATCATGCTCATCTGCTTGTAGATCTGTGGAGACTGGGCAAGTGAGTAGAATGAGCCTTTGTGTACTCTTGATGGAACAAGAAATGTTCTTGATCCTGTCTCGTAAGTATCTTTTACAAGGATTGGCATTTCCAATTCAAGGAAGCCTTTCTCATAGAAGAATTCCCTCATCCCTTTCATTACAAGATGCCTGAGGGTTATGTTTCTCACCATCTCTTCTCTCCTTAGATCTATGTATCGATATCTCAGCCTGAGCTCTTCGTCAGCAAGGAACTTCTTCTTCTCCTCTATCAATTCGAATGGGGGAATCTCGGCTTTGCTTATTATCTCAAATGATTCAACATGAACTTCTACATCTCCAGTTGGATTCTTTTTGTCTACAGTATCTTCATCTCTCTTTCTTACTGTCCCTTCCGCAGTTATGACATATTCCCTTCCGAGATCCCACGCTCCGGGGTTCTTGCTTGCATCAAATACAAGCTGTGTCATTCCATACCTATCAGCTAAGTCTATGAATAGCTTTCCTCCGTGGTCTCTTATGAGCCTGCACCACCCGTGCATGCTAACCCTTGAATCAACATCTTTTAGACGTATCATGCCGCAGTTAATCTCTTCCATTATACCAGGCCGAATCTTTCTGATAATACCTTGTTCAGCTTCTCGGAGACATAGCGGGGATCTAAGTTTTTCTCCTTAGCAACCCTCCCTACTATGAAATTGAATACTTTCTTATTTTTCTCGTATTCATTTAATAAGATGCTCTTCTCGTTTATCATGCGCTCTATTGTCCTTTCAAGCTCTTCGTCACTTATTCCTGAGTAACTTTCAACCTTTTCCCCCTTCTCGATCTTTTCTATGGTTTCCTTGTTCACCATGCCTTTCTTTTCCACTAGATTTAATAGAGAATTGAATGAATCCCTTGAGATATTAATCTTATCGTACTTCTTGAGGTATTCTATTCCTGCAGTTATGGTCTGTGCCGGATATTTTCCTTTTGAGGCATCGATCAATAATAAGGATTCCTTGCTTAGCATTATAAGCTCAAGCAGTATCTTCGGATCGAAGCCATATTTTGATGCGTACTCATGTGCTACCCTGCTTGCTATTATCGGCTTTTCGATCTTGACTTTTGAGAGATCATACTCTGTCAGATCTGCATCATATATCAGGCCATATTCTTCATCACTCTCCTTCTTTCTCATAGCCACGGTTCGCATCTCTGCTTCATTGTATGATCTTGTTTCACGCTCGACCAGTGTGCCTTTTCTTGCAAGCTCAGACTGTCGTGTTATCTCATATCTTAATGCTCCAGTAAGACCGGCAATGCCAGTTATGTTCTTTACCTCTACTCTCTCTCCATTCTCAGAGTCTATTCCAGAGATATTAAGGTCAGTCTTCATCTCCTCATTTATCTCGATATCACAGTAATAGAGAATGCTCCTTAGCTCAGCTATAAAGCTCCTGAGCTCATCCTCGCTTGCAATATCGGGCTCAGTAATTATCTCTACCAGGGGCTTCCCTGACCTGTTGAAATCTATTAATGTATAATCATCTCCGCGAACGAGCTTTGCTGGGTCTTCTTCAAGCTGGATTCTTCGAATGTGTATCTGCTTCCCATTGATATCGAGATGGCCGTTTGTGCCTATGGGCTCATCAAGCTGAGTTATCTGATAGGATTTTGGAAGATCTGGATAAAAGTAAACCTTTCTTACAAAGGAGGTTCGCTCGTTTATCTTCATGTTTAGTGCTTCTGCTACGCGCTTTGCTATTGCCAAAGCACCTTTGTTCAGGACCGGCTTGGAGCCCGGAAGGCCCATGCAAACCTCGCATATGGCAGAGTTTGGCTCGGTTGCAGAATTGCTGCAACTGCAGAAGAGCTTGCTCTTTGTCGGAAGTGAGACATGGATTTCTAGTCCTATCTTCATAAAGATCCCAGATTATACCTGAACTTGTACTCAAACTGCTTCTCCCACTGCTCTGCGAAGCCGATAACCGCATTGTCATTGAAGTGAGATGATACGAGCTGTGCTCCAAGAGGCATTCCGCCAACGTAATCGTATGGAAATGAAATGTGCGGGAAACCACATAGGTTCGGAGGTATTGTAAGAATATCTGAGGCGTATGACTGAAGAGGGGTCAATTCCTTCACTTCAGTGAACTTAGGAGTTGTTATTGGCATTGTTGGAGTTAGTATATATCCATCACCGAGAAGCTTATTCATGCCATCGATGATAAGTGCCCTGGCTCTGAGGGCCTTTCCATAGTACTTGCTTTTTACGCTTGCGCCCCTCACGAAAGTCCCTAATATGACTCTTCTTTTAGCCTCTTCACCAAACTTGTTTCTTGCTTCTGTGAAAAATGCGTTGTATCCTTTAGTGAAATCTTCCCCCTGGTAGCCATACTTAAATCCAGTGTATTTTGCCAGGTTCGTTGAAGCTTCCGCCATCGAGATTATGTAGTATATGGAGACGGCCTTGCTTATCGGCTCAAAACTCTTCTCTTCCACCTTGTATCCCATGTTCTCAAGCTTGCCGATGAGCCTTGCAAAGCTTGATCTGACCTTTTCCTCGGCATGCTCCATTGCCTCCTTCAGAATTATTATCTTGTCCTTTTTCTTCTCTTCAGGAACTTTCCCAACAGAGGTAGAGTCCTGAGGATCCTCCCCTTGTATAACGCTGAAAGCTTCCCTAATGTCTTCAGCATGCCTTGAGATTATCCCTATTTTGTCTAAAGAATTTGCATAATCGATTAACCCGTATCTTGAAACGGTGCCGTAGGTTGGAGTAAACCCGACAACGCCACAGAATGCTGCAGGAGTTGATATTGATCCGCCAGTAGATTCGGCTATGGCTAGATGATACTTCATTATCGAAGCTGCTACTGCAGCTCCGCTGCTTGATCCTCCTGCAACGTACTCTGGATTGAAGGGATTTCTTGCAGGAGTCTCGCAATTCACTCCAAAACTTCCAAACCCAAACTCGTCCATAACCGTTTTTCCAAGAAAGCCAAAGTCCTTCGAGAGAAGTTTGTTTATAGATGTAGCACTGAACTCTGGTTTGTAGCCAGCAAGTATTCTGGAGGATGCTGTTGATTCGAAGCCCTTTACACATATATTGTCTTTCGCACTGAAAGGGTAACCAGAATTGATGCTTTCGTTAATTGTGCTGAACGCATTCAGCTCCTTGTTTAAAGAGGATAATTCTTTTACTAATGTCTCGTAGTAGCTTTCCTTTTTCTCTTTAGAGTAAAATTCATTAATGCTGCTCATATCTTAGGACCCACTACATAGAACCTATACGTCTTGATCCCCTTAAGATAAGAGTCCGACTTGCTACATTTGATTACTTCATCATCGCGAGTTTTCTCAGGTATCTGTATGGGATGGTAAGCCTCGCCGAAACCGCCGCAGTCCATGGAATCCATGCTATCGAAATATCGGATAACTTCCTCGATGTCTTTCTTTATCTTCTCCCTCTCACCATTAGCCAGTTGAATTCTGCAGGTGCTTAGTAGGGAATCGAATTCAGCCTCTTGCATTTGACCACTTAACAGATATCTTTTAGTTAATCAACATTTATATAATATAGACTATATTAGTATATGCAAATATGAGTTTGCTGCTCTTTTTGGTATGGTGAGATTCTGAGATTTGAGAGGGTTAGAAGGATAGAGCTTAAGGTTGAAGCCAGAGACCAGCAGGGGTATAGCAATAGTGATATTCAGGATGCAGTATTGCTTGGCCAGAGAGGAGAAGCAATCGTTGAGATAGCTTCGGTTAGAATGAGCGCACTTCTTAAAGATACAGAGGATGGCCGCATTAATGACTTAAAAACGGCATTGAGAATGGCAGACGAGCATTGGGAAAGAGCCCGAGAAGGCTTTGCCAAGATAATTTACAGCAATGAAGTCTTAGGAAAGACCTTTTCCGAAGCACAGGTAGAATTGAATGATGATATTATTTCTGATTACAATAAAGTGATAGACCGCATTGAGAAAATCGCAGAAAAACAGAGACACTTGCGTGAAGGAAGATTATCTCTGGTCCTTGGAGGATCTTTACTCTGCTCTGATCTTGCGACTGCACTATTGAACATGGGCCATGATAAAACTAATGCGCATTGGGTTTACACGATTGCGTTAAGCATCGGATTCATCGTAGGAGGCGTGCACAAGATAAAGAAGGGTAAAAAAGAAGAGCTCATGTCAGAAAAACGATAGCTTTAAATTAGCATGAAAATATACATCTTCCCTTAAATAGATTTATAAATGATGATCTACATATTAATCTTCATCAATTAAGTGTTTTCCTTGAATACAGAAGAAGGTTCCAAACGGTCGTTTTGCAATTCCTGCTCAATTTGAGATGACTAGATATGTCTGGTATTAATCGAATAGTAGTTTCATGTATGGACAGAAGGCTTGGAGAGTATCTTGATGCATTGAATGATGGAAAGACAGTATTCCTTAGAAATGCCGGAGCAAACATAAAAAGCCTGGAGCCATCAATAAAAGAATTGATGACAAAATACAATATAACTAGAATACATGTAGCTGCACATACGGATTGCGGAGGCATGAATGTCGTAGCTAGCTCTATAGGCAAGAAAGATAGTGTTAGCAAGCACATATGGGAGAACCTTGTTGAGCAGTTCTCTGAGGTGAAGTTTGAGAATAGGGAAGAACTTGAAAGAAAGAATGAGATATTGCAGAGAGAAGCCGCAAGGAGGGTTGTTGGAGAAGGCGTGGAAGTAAGCTCAGAACTGATAGACGTAAATGCGATCAATGCTTATACCAGAAACAATGAACACACAGTAGTGATAACAAAGCCATCAGATAAAAGATATGGAGAGATAACCAGCATGCTTAATATAGGAATATACAATGCGTATCTGGTGCAGTCAAGCAATATAGACAATATAATAGCAGACATAGAGATAGTAAAGAATTATCTGAATGTTGTGAACATGGAATTCCTTGCATTTGACAGGGAAGAATACCTTCAGACAATAAAGGATATGCTTAACGAGAAGGACAAAGAGTTCATGGATGACAGCATGATGATCTCCTTCATAAAGGCAAAGAAGTAAGCGTGCTCTTTCTACTTACGCTTTAACGAGGCAATAAATATGAGGCATAAACAAAGAGAAGAAGTATACGTTGCATGTGTAGATTATAGACTTGGTCCTATTCTGGATGCACGGAATGAAGAAAATCGGTTGAGGGGTGTGCAATCACTTAATGTGAGAGATGTGACTGGAAGCCTGACAGCTGCAACAGAGACTCTGCGTTACATAATGAAAGTAAATAGCAATCCTGGCATTAAATTTAATATGATCACGCATGTGGATTGCAAAGGAGGCCAACTGGTAGTTGATGCACAGAATGGCAATGAAAAGATTCATGTGAAAGACGATGAGAGATTGGTGTATGTTGCTCCATTCGATGGCTATGCTCTTAAGTCTATAGAAGACTTTGAACGCACTGCGGTTGCAGTAAGGATAGCTTCTGCATTTAAGATAGGAATACCTCCCAGAGATTTAAGTGCAGCATTGATAGGTGTTCCAAGAAGTTCTCCAGGCACAAACATTCTTGCGATAATGCCGCCATCAGATATAATATACAGCCATCTTGGTGAGGAGGCAAGGATTAATGGCCCTGAATTCCGTGTTTATGTAACACAGATGTATTATCGTGGTGAGATACTAAGAGATGCTGGGCTTGCAATAAGGATGTTGAATCCAGACAGAGTGGTTGTCCTTACTTCTGAGAGGGGCGGAACACTGCTTACAGAGACAATAGCGCCAGATATTAGGGAGCTTGAGAAAGTGCTTAGGAGCTCAGAACTTTACATGGGATCTGAAGAAGCGGTTAGAGATATTAGGAGATGACATCCTCCCACCACTGAAAGTGATGGGGTTCCTCTTGCACTCTGCTTCTGTCTTTGTCCGTCCTCACCTGTTGCCATCGTAGCGGTTCGGAACCATTACTGGGTTCAAGGTCGCAGAGCATCCTTGCGTTGCCTCTTTTGAGGTATCAGTGCTCTCTTTGCATACATCCCTGTCTGTATGCAATCAGGATATGTCGTTATACCTGTTTCTTTGGATGGAAACAGACGCATTCCCAAATACGGATTTCGTGCCGTAGTGCATCTCATTTGGGTATATCGCACTCAATTCTGGATAGTCCTTTT
>JAMCSO010000019.1:8883-14925 GCA_023379075.1 Candidatus Martarchaeota archaeon
CGTATTTCAGACATATGCGAGACCAACATCATTATTTCACCAGCAATTTATATGCATTCGCATTCATCCCACCTTTAAAAGGGGTGGGCTTTCTGCTATGCATTCTGTAAGACTTGGGTCTTGTTTCTTCCCTTTACTCAATAAAGGAGTTATCTTGTAGTGCATTGCCTGATCTCAGCGCGTTTCTTGTTCCAAGCGATCTCATAAACTTTTCTGCGGCTATCTCAAGAGCTTCTGCTCTACCCAACGCCTTGTATAATGTTGGACCTATGGCAGCAACGCCATGTGCTTCAAGAACCACAACAGTGCAGCCTTTGCCGAATTCGGCTGCCACAGATTCTGCGAGCTCTTCAGACCCATTCTTCAGCCTGCATACTGCACCAACCTTGCCTACATAGTATTCCGGTTCTTCCATATTACTGAGCGCTTTGTTGAGGCCTAAAAGACCGCTTTCAAGCCGTTTCTCGCCTTCGAAGCTGTTCTCCACAAATGAATCGAAAAGTGAAAGAGTACATATTGGATGGGGATGCACTAAAGAGCGCGCTTCAGGAATTGCCTTATATGTTGCAGCATGCATTCTCCACTCTGATGATGGTTCTGAATCACCACATATTACTTTTCCGTCAGTTGTTATTAAAGAGAGCTCTCCAACTGCAAGATCTATCTTATTCCCAGAGAGAATATCTTCCTTTTTTGAAGCGCCGCCTGGAGTTATAAGAATAGAACCATCGCTAAGCTTCACGCTCACGTTTCCTGAAAGAGTATCTATCATGCGGTGATAGTAAAGCTTTTTCACAACCTCTAGAATGGCTCTTCCAACATGCTCTACTTCTTTATCATCATACATGCAATCTTCCTCATCTTATATCTGGCAATATTTATTATAGGATTATCGCTCAATGATTATTGGTTATAATATGTCAACATTATCTACCAATGTTATTCCGATAAGATGGAATGATGCTACTAACGAAATTGTATGGCTTGATAATTCGCAGATCCCTTGGGAAGAGAGATATGTCTCTTCCAGAGAACCAGAAAGATTGATTAAGGCAATACAGAAATTAGAGATACGCGGAGCCCCCGTCCTTGGAGAGGCTGGTGCATATGGCGCAGCAATGATAGTGAATAACTCACTCAACTCAAATGAAGATATACTTCGGAATGTGGTACAAAAAGGGGATGTCCTGGCTGCATCAAGACCGACAGCTGTGAATCTTAGTTGGGGAGTGAGGATAATACAGAACGCGGTGAAAAAGGCAATTGACGATGGAAAGGATCCGGGTGAGGTCAAAGCAATTGCACTGGATTGGGCAAAGAAGATACAGGAAGACAACATAAGAGCAACTTATCAGTTGGGAGAAAATGGAAAAAAATTGATACATGATGGTGATGTTATAATTACAGTGTGCAATGCTGGAACACTGGCGTGTGACGGCTTAGGAACTGCTACAGCCCCATTAAGGGCAGCGTGGGCTGATGGCGTACAATTCAAAGTTCTTGCAACGTATACTGCACCACTATATCAGGGTGCTAGGCTGACAGCCTGGGAACTGCATAAAGACAAGATACCTGTCCAAGTGACAATATGGCAGGGCATCTGATGAGGGAGGAGAAGGCAACAGCAGTCTGGGCAGGCGCAGATAGGATACTTAGTAGTTCTTCAGACGAGAGTGGAACTGTATATAATAAGATAGGCACATTTGGGCTGGCACTGATGGCGCATGAACTTGGAGTCAAGATGTATGTGGCAGCACCCACGTCAACGATAGATCCAAGCAGCAAAATCAGAGATGTAAAGATAGAACAGAGAAAGGCTTCAGAAGTCGAGGCACTGTTTGGAGGCACGGTTGTAGTACCGAAAGGTGTCGGAGTCCTTAATCCTGCATTTGACAGGACTCCGCCAGAGTATGTCTCTGCAATAATCACAGAGATAGGCACAGCAAGAGCCCCTTATGGTGAGTCTATACCTGCTTTACTGAAGAATCCTAGAAGTATGGTTAAAAGGTTATAGAGAATATCAGAGTCAGAAGTTTATTATGGGTTAATACTTAGAATAAATTAGGATATGGGTGGTTTTATGGAAGCAGAGATAGGAATAATAGGAGGATCAGGATTTTATTCGCTTCTTGAGGATAGTGAGAAGGTTGATGTTGAGACAGCATATGGAAAACCAAGCGATTCCATATCGATAGGGAAAGTAGCAGGCAAGAGGGTTGCGTTTATACCAAGGCATGGGAGCAAGCATGCTTTCCCACCGCATAAGGTTCCATATAAAGCAAACATAGAAGCGCTGTATGACCTTGGCGTAAAGAGAATAATAGGGACAAACGCGGTAGGATCTTTGGTTGAGGAATATGCTCCTGGCGATTTTGTCTTCTTTGACCAGTTTGTTAATATGACACATGGAAGAGATGATACCTTCTTCCATTCAAGCCCTGTAGTACATGTTAGTGCAGCAGACCCATACTGCCCAGAGATGAGGAAGGATGCCTATTCGATATCGCATGAACTTGGATTAAAGTCGCATAGAGACGGAACTGTTGTGGTGATCGATGGACCACGATTCTCGAGCAGGGCTGAGTCCAGATTCTTCAGCAGTCAGGGATTCCATGTTATCAATATGACACAGTATCCAGAGGTTATGCTTGCACGTGAGAAGGGAATCTGCTATCTGGGGATAGGAATAGTTACAGATTATGATGCAGGACTGGAAAACAGAGATGATATCAAGGCTGTGAGCGCTGAAGAGGTTGGAAAGGTCTTTGCAAAGGGAATAGGAGATGCGAAGAGGCTTGTCCTTGACCTGATACCCAGGATAAATGACAATAGAGAATGCGGATGCGCGGCGGCTCTGGAAGGAGCAGTCATTGCAGGGAATTGAGCCCCTCAGAGCTTATATCTGTAAAGCTTTATCCCTGCGGCAATGCTCCATATCACATTGAATAAGAATCCAAGAAAATAGATCAGGCTACCTATTGTAGAGAGAATGAGGAAAATAGGCATTGTGAGCAGGCCTGCAATGATCCCGACCCTGCCAATAAAAGATCCAAATTCTTTTGAGCTTAGCATCGCATATGAGATTAGTATCTCTGCCAGGCTCAGTGGAAGCTGAGCCAACATTCCACCGATATTCCCTAGACTCAGTGCAAGGTTTGCTGCGGCAAGATATGATGGCTGTGATAGGGCATTTGAAGATAAGTAGGAGTTTGCTATGGAAAGTATTGTAAAGTGAAGAGGTATGTCTGTCGCAAGATCTATGGCTACAGCAGCTATTATTAAGGAAAGGGATAGAAGCGCGAGATAGCCTCTTCGTTCCCTGAAAAGTAGATATAGGGATGCGAATGAAATAATGTAAAGAATGTCATTTATTCCGAGCAAGCCGAAAAAGAGGATGTTGAAGTTCGAAAGGGAGTGGAGAGTCGTGAGGACTGATGATATATCAGAGCCTAAAAGGATTGGAGTTAATATCGCAAGCAATGGCAATGTCACAAGCAGTATTATGCCTATCAGGATGAGGGACATACCACCTATTCTAAATGCCTGGGCCTGTGTTTGAGAATTCTTAGCCATGCTTATCGAATATGTAACAACACCATATTTTAAAAAGCTCACGCATTATCGTATTGGTGCATTATCGTATTGGCTCATAATCGTTCTTTGCAGTATGATAGAGATGATAGCGTATGTTATTCCCAAGATGGTATGTGAAATACTTGAACATGCCCCACTTTTCAACGCGCCTTACGCTAGTCTTTGCTATTGCGCCATTGACAAAGACGATTTTCCCAATCTTGCTTAGCCTGTTTGAGATGTCCCAGTCATAGAAGGTTGCAAGGCTCTCATCAAATCCACCTATCTTTAGATATGCTTTTCTTGAAATCGCGAGATTTGAACTGATTGTCGATGGCTGTCCTATCTTTATGAAGAACTTCACGAGATAGACAGAAATTACCTTAAAACCTATGCTTATCCTCTTTGAGGTCTTTTCCAGCGGAACTATTGGGCCGGTTGCTGCAACAACGCCACTCTCCTTGAAAGCATCATCATAAGCTTTAAGCAGTGTGCCAGTTATCGAGGTATCTGCATCTATGAAAAGAAGTATATCCCCTTTCGCTACCTTTGCGGATTTGTTGCATGCCAATGGGACGCCTCTTCTTTTCTCGACATGTATCTTAACTCCTTTGTATGCTTTTCTTGCGATTGCCAGAGTTTTGTCTTTGCTGTTGCTATCAGCTACAATCACTTCTATATCCTTGTAATCCTGTTTCTTGATGCTCTCGAGAGTCTTTTTGATGTACTTCTCTTCATTATAAGTTGGTATTATTATGCTGAATCTTACCATAAAATGCACATTTATTAATTATTGACAAAGATTTAAATTACAATCAATGAGATAAGAGTTTACTCTAAGGACGGACACGGCGGGATTTGAACCCGCAACCAACAGCTCCGCAAGCTGCCGTGCTATCCAAGTTACACTACGTGTCCCTGTTGTTTAGATATCAATTCTCAAGCTCTTTATTACTTTTCATTTCTGGCACGCAAGATTCTTAGATTTTATATCAATAGTAGATCAGAGAAAATGGAAAGCTATGGCATATCTGGAGAAGTGATAGATGCTTCAAACTGGAAGAAGGAGCTCGTCAACGCTACAATCTCGACATCGGAGCTAATCTCCCGCCTGATCTTATTCCAGATAAAGAAGGCAGTGGATAAGAAGAATCCTCTTGTAAAGCTGGCTATCGAGATTGAAGAAAAGAAGATAGAGGAGAAGGCAGCCCCATACATAGCATCAATAATGGTTATACTCCTTGCTGGAAAGGAAGTCGATAGAGAGAACATGAAGCTTATGATAGACGCGGTAGGATTGAAAGTTGACAAGAGAACACTGGACTTTGCCTCGTCTCTGGATTTCAGCAATAACATAATATATTACGCTCCGGTTTTGTACTTTCTTTTAGTCCTTGGAAAGCTCAGCGCTGAGAACATTGTCAAAGTGCTCAGCTCTGTTGGGGTGATATCCAGCATTGAGGTTGCCAATGAAGTGTTATGCGTTTATGAGGAGAGTAAGGAAAAGAGCCTTGAGAAGATGGATCCGAAGAGCAGCGATTACAAGTTCATCTCCTCGGCCAAGGATGCATCTGCAATAATGGCAATAGAACTGAGCGACGAGCTAGACCGAACCTTTGAGAGCAAAAGTATACAGGAACACGTTGAGCGAGGATTTATCCCATATATCTCAGCTCTTGGTGTGCTCGCGTTCATGGGAAAGGAGACAGATATCAGAGATCCTATTGTAAGAAAAGACATCTCTGCAATAGTAAGCTCAATAGGGATCAAGCCAGATCAGGAGATGCTTGATTATCTATCGTCACTGAATTATGTCAACGCAGGATTCATTTATATACCGACAATATACTTTATAGCAGCTTCAGGGGAAGAGCCCACAATCCAGAAAATGGAAGCAGTAATCAAAGCCCTTGGGGCGAAGTTCGATGAGAATAATGCTGGATTTGCCTTAATCTCATACAAGGATTTCAGAAAAGGCAGGAGCATAAAGAAGAGCTGAATGCGCCATATATTTTTATATCTTTTCCTAGATATAAATAATGATTCCTTTTATCAATAAGGTTATTCACTAGTGGTTTTAATGGAAACACTTCCAGGAAAAGTATGTATATCTTGCGGAAAGCTTTCGAACCAGTACGTTAAGTTCAAGTGTCCTGCATGTGAAGAAGAGATCATAAGATGCTATAACTGCAGAGAGACCCATATTAAATATAAGAGCAAATGCGGATTTGAGGGACCATAATGGGAAGTGTAGCAACAGTATTCAAAGTTTATCCCGAACCGGGAAATGAGGATGCGGCTAAGAAAGAGATAGAGGCGAAACTAAAGCCAAAGGGCATTCAGGTAGAAGAGATCGCCTTTGGAATAAAGGTGATAAAGGTTCTCTTTGTGCATGATGACAAGGAAGGCAGCACGGAACTTGAGGAAAAGCTAAGAAAGGTCAAGGGAATCATTATTTATATCTAGGAA
>JAMCSO010000020.1:0-286 GCA_023379075.1 Candidatus Martarchaeota archaeon
TTAGGGTTATATCTCCTGCCTCTACTCTAGAGCGAATTAGAAAAAACTCAAGAGTTGCAAAAGGATTTATCTACTGTACTGCAAGGCAAGGTATAACTGGAGTCAGGAACGAGATGGATCCGAAGACCGTATCATATCTAAATAGCGTTAAAAGAGAGATTAATGTGCCTATAGCTGTTGGATTTGGGATATCCAGCAGGGAGCATATCCTGTCTTTGTCTAAGCATGCAGACATAGCAGTAGTTGGCAGTGCAATAATAAATGTAATTAATAAAGATTATAGCAT
>JAMCSO010000020.1:364-3590 GCA_023379075.1 Candidatus Martarchaeota archaeon
TATGTCTGCATGCAGACATAGCAGTAGTTGGCAGTGCAATAATAAATGTAATTAATAAAGATTATAGCAAAGCAGAAGCCAAAATAGCAGAATTTGTTAGATCGTTGCTCCTTGATACCTAACCACGGATAAGGTCTTAAGTTTATCTTATCTAATATAATTGATCTGCATGTATTCAGAGAAAATAGAGAAGGAACTCGCTCGCCTTGGAGTAAAGACTGGCGACAAAATAAGGGTGGCTTCCGGAAATGCTGTTGAAGAAGGAATCCTTATGCCAAGACCAGAGATTGGCGATAATGGCATACTTGTCATAAAGCGGAAGGACGGTTATAACATAGGAATTCGCTTTGAGGGAACTAAGGTAGAGAAGATTGAAGAAAATGGGAATAAGGCTTCCACTGCAAAAAAAACATATAAAGAAAAGCTTCCCACTCATCTTCCAAAAGTCAAGATTCTTTATACTGGAGGCACAATAGGGAGCAAGACCGACTATTTAACTGGCGGGGTGAATGTCCTTGTAAGCTCTTCAGAGCTTATCGGAGAGATTCCAGAACTTGCTGATATTGCAGATATCGACTTCACAGAAGTTATGCGCATATTCAGCGAAGATATGACTTATAAGGAATGGAAGATAATAGCTGAGAAGATTGCCGATTCTTTCAATGGCGGCGCAAGCGGCGTCATAATTACAATAGGCACGGATACGATGCATTATGCTTCTGCAGCAATAAGCTTCATGTTACAGAATCTAAATGGGCCAGTAGTATTTACTGGAGCGCAGAGAAGCCCTGACAGGGGCTCAAGCGATGCCTTCATGAATTTAATATGCTCTGCAAGGATCGCTTCAGAGAGCGATATAGCTGAGGTTGGAATATGCATGCACCAAAGCTCGTCAGATGATGCATGCTCTTTCATAAGGGGCACAAAGGCAAGGAAGATGCACACCACAAAGAGGGATGTCTTCAAGCCGATAAACAACAGCCCCATAGCTTCAGTAAGCCATGATGGAAGGATAAGCTATATCAGTGATTATGCCAAGAAGGTAGAAGAGTCAAAGAAAGTTGTTGCACTTACTGGCTACGAGCCTAAAGTTGCACTCATAAAGATAACTCCAAATTCAGATCCGACAATACTTGATTTTTATGCGGAAAAGGGATACAAAGGCATAATACTGGAAGGAACAGGGATGGGCCACACTGCAGTGCTTACGCAGCACAAGGAATATTCATGGCTCGAGAGCATAAAGAAAGCAATCTCAGAGGGCATGATCATAGGAATGACTTCCCAATGCATATATGGGAGGACGAATCCAAGGGTATATGCAACAGCGAGGATACTGAGCAATGCGGGGGTAGTATACTGCAATGATATGCTTCCGGAAGTGGCATTTGTCAAGCTTGGATTCCTTCTAGGTAATCATAAGCCTGAAGAGGCAAGGGAATTGCTCGACAAAAATCTCAGGGGAGAGATAACTGAGAGAAGCGAGTATGACTGGTTCGAGTGATTTTTATGAAGAATCCTGATTATTACGAAAAGCTTGGTTTCAAATGCGGCCTTGAGATCCATCAGCGACTTGCAACTTCTCACAAACTATTCTGCAGGTGCTCTGCCTCCATGGCTGAAGATGCGAAGATCGGAGAAGTTGAGAGAGTCCAAAGAGCTGTGGTCGGAGAGCTCGGAGTGCTTGATGTCTCAACTGCATTTGAGAGCAGAAAGAAGAGAAGATTCATCTATAATATTTTCAGGAAGAGCTCATGCCTTGTTGATCTTGATGAAGAGCCCCCAATGAACCTTAGTGAAGAGGCTCTTGGGATAGCATTGCTTATAGCCTCATCACTGAATGCCATGATTCCTGACGAGATAGAGCCGATGAGAAAGGAGGTCGTGGATGGAAGCGATCCCAGTGCATTTCAGAGGAGCATGCTTGTTGCAACCGATGGAAAGTTGCTAATAAATGGAAGATATATCAACATACCGACGATCTTTCTTGAGGAAGAATCAAGCGGCATAGAATCATCAGGCAGCGATGTGGTGAATTATAATCTAGATCGTCTCGGAATACCTTTGGTTGAGATAGATACCGATGCTACAATATCAACTCCCTCGGAAGCGAAGGAGCTCGCCATGCGTATAGGATTAATATTGAGGCTTACAGGAAGGGTCCAGAGAGGCATAGGCTCGATAAGGCAGGATGTCAACATCTCAATAAAAGGAGGAACAAGGATTGAACTCAAAGGATTCCAGGAAGTAGATACGATGGATGAGATAATAGACAGAGAGATAGAAAGACAACTCACGCTAATTGAGATAAGAGAGAGCCTTTCGAGAAAAGCTGCAAGAGTCCACGAACCAAAGGCCCTCACCGAGATATTTCAGGACAGCGATGCGAAGATAATAAAAGAGAGCATAGAATCCGGAGCCATGGTGCTGGGCTTCAGGCTTGAGGGATTTAAGGGTTTTCTGGGAAGAGAGGTTAATCCCGGAAGAAGGCTTGGCAGCGAGATAAGCGATTACGCAAAGATGGCTGGGGTTAAGGGCCTGATCCATAGTGATGAGAATTTAGATTCTTACAGATTCAGACCAGAAGAGCTCCAGGCTATAAGAAAGAAGCTTGATATAAAGGAAGATGATGCTTTCATACTGATAGCTGCAAAGGAGAATGTCTGCAAATACGCTGCAGAGCTCGCAAAGGAGCGTGCAGAATACTCTTTGATTGGCGTGCCCTCAGAAACACGCGGTGTTGATTCAAGGGCAGGAATAACAAGATTCCTGAGGCCGATACCAGGGGGATCCAGGATGTACCCCGAGACCGATGCCATTCCAGTTGAAGTAAATAAGAAGGAATATGAAACAATAAAGAGCAATAAGGTGGATCCGGATGCAATCAGATCCAGGCTCATCAAGGAGATCAAGAATGAGCAGCTTGCAGAGCAGATGCTTTGGTCAAGAGATCTCCAACTATACAATGAGATTGTTGAGAAGACAGGGGCGAGACCTGCAACAGTGGCTTCAATCATATTAGAAAGGTTCAAGGAGATGAAGAGGAGCGGTATCAACATTGAATCCTTACATTATGACATTCTGATAAAGATATTCTCGCTATTTTCGTCAGGCTCTATTACTCGATTGGGAGCAGAGGAAATAATAAGAGAGCTTCCCCAAAGCGAGAAGGGAATCTATTCAATAATAGAAAGAAAGAGGTTAAAGAAACTCTCGGGATATTCGC
>JAMCSO010000021.1 GCA_023379075.1 Candidatus Martarchaeota archaeon
GCCAAGAGAGACCGCTTCTGCTATCTCCTCCTTGTTTCCCTTCTCAGAAAACTTCTCGTTCTTGTTTATGATCTCAAGAGACCTTGATCTCGCCTCTGCGAGAAGATCGTCTGCAGTATAATTCCTCTCGTCTCCAAGCCACCCGCCCTTCCTTCCGCTGAGTGTTCCCTGTTCAATGCCTATCTCCCCATAAGATATGTGTATCCTGTTCTTCGAGAGATCCTCCCTTCCCATAAGCTCTAATATTGCCTTGAGTATCATCTGCGGGAATCTCTGTGAAGAGCCTATTATGTTAATGATCTTTTCTGCCTTCCCAAAATCCATCGATGTGCCTTCGTGGCTTGTGGTGTAAAGCTCCTTCCCATTAGGCTCTTTCATGAACCATGCATATTGAAAGTCAGCGTCTATTATTCCGAATTTCCACATATCGAAGGCAAGGTCCTTGGCCACATATGTTGCAACGCCATTGCTTCTCACAAGAACCTTGATCTTTTCTTCCGGATTCTCAAACTCCTTGGATATGTTCTTCGCCTTCTCTAAGTTTATCACTGTGCAGCCGGCAAACTTACCTTCAAGAGGAAGCTCTGTTATCCCCTTCTCTCTCAGCACACTGAGAGCCTTCCCGAGAAGCTTGGATCTGAGGATATCGCTCTCCCATATCAACAGATCATGATATATTCTGTAAGAGAATGAAGTCTCATATTGGGCTATTACACAGCGCTCTGCAAGCTCTCTTGCTTCCTTTGCCTCGGCGGTGTCCTCTTCCATTAGCTTGTTTAGCTCCTTGACATCATCCTCTATCGACTTTTCCTTAGTTATCTCCGCATTCACTTTCACGTATTGTTCTCCGAGCCATAGATCGAATTTCTTATCGGGTTTGTTGTTTAGATTCCTGAATCCCCATAGGCTTTCGGCAACCTGAAGCCCCAAATCATCTATATAATTTATGCGCTGGACAGAGTAACCGCAGGAAGAGAGTGCATTCGATATTGCGTCGCCAATAAGCGCATTCTTGAGATGGCTGACAAGCCATGGCTTGTTTGGATTCACGCTTGGAGATTCAACGATTATCTTCTTTCCCTTACCGAGATCGCTCTTTCCATAATCGTCGCCTTCTTTCCTGATAGCACTTATCACAAGCTTAGCGTATGCGGCCTCGTCTATAAACACATTGAGGTAGCCATTTATTGCGGATGGCTTCTTTATTAAATATCCTTCCCTGAATTTGGATGCAAGAACCTCTGCGATCTCCTTCGGACTCTTCTTCTCGGATCTCGAGAGCCTGAATGATATTGAGGAACTGATATCGCCATGCTCCGTCCTTGGCTCTGCCATGGATAAGAAGATCTCTTCGTCGCTAATATGAGCATCTGGGTATGATTCCTTTATGGAAAATTGTATGAGTTGGGCAAACTCGGCTTTGGCATCTTTGCTGGGACTAGACATAATGATCATTCAACATTCTTATCAAAATCTCTTATTACTTTCGGTATTGACTCGACAACATCCATAGCTATTATGTGTGTGCCTTTTGAAGCCGCGAGCGTGTCCCCTATCCTTGAATGTAAATATGCGCCTGCGGCTGCGGCATTAAATGGATCGTCTCGCTTTGAGAGATAACCGGAGATTATTCCAGAGAGGACATCCCCAGTACCCATAGTGGCCAATGCAGAGCTCTCGCTTATGTTAACTTTCAGGAGCTTGCCATTGCTTATTATCGTTTCATGGCCCTTGAGGAGTATATTAATGTTTAGCCTTTCTGCTTCTGCCATGACAACTTTGATCCTTTCTTTCAGGCCCATCTTGCTGGTATCCTTGCCAGTAAGTGCTAGGAACTCTCTATGGTGAGGAGTTATCAGGATGCTCTTCGTAAGCTTTGCTCTTACATGCTTTAGCGCGTGTATGGCATCAGCATCCACTATCAGGTTTTTTCCAAGCGAAGATGCGTATTGTATTATCATTGAGGCGTTCAGCATTGAGTCGTCATCCCTGCCTATCCCCATCCCTAAGGCTATCACATCAGCCTTCCTAATCTCTGATTTTATCTCTTCGGTAAAAGATATCCTCTCTGAGCCGCAACTTCTCGCTATGAGATTGGGAGAGACTGCGCGAACAAGATTGAGGATAGAGTCTGGAACTTCGACTATGACATAGCCACTCCCTACCCTGAGTGCCGAGATAACATTCAAAGCAGCGCCTGAAGCGAGT
Organism: Candidatus Martarchaeota archaeon; assembly: GCA_023379075.1. Lineage (GTDB taxonomy): Archaea > Micrarchaeota > Micrarchaeia > Micrarchaeales > CABMGC01 > JAMCSO01. The sequence continues at coordinate 2,209 of JAMCSO010000021.1, forward strand.
GAAGGCGCACCGTGGTATCCGGAGCTTCCTCCGATTATCAATGCCCTGCCATTCTCTCTCTTTTCAACGCCCACCCTTCTTTCTGCTGTTGCCAGGTAGACATCGCCAGGGCCTGTCAGGAGCTCTGCGTAGTCTGGAATGCCTATGTTGATTATGGAGACCTTGCCCGAGTTCCTGCTTTCATTTATGAATATTTTTTTCTTATGGAATGTTAGTGTGTAATCTGCCTTTACTGAATGCCTATCGTCATTTGATGATATGTCCATCCCTGACGGAATATCGATTGAGAATATTGTAGCTTGAGAGTTGTTTATCTGAGATATGGCCGCACGCGATCGTATATCTGGTGATCCGTGGAAACCGATCCCGAATATCGCATCTACTACTGCATCAGACCTTTTGATCAGGGCCAATCCTTCCTTGCTCTCTCTTACCACATTTATCCCGGATTTCTCCAGAAGTCTGAAGTTGGATAGCGCCTCGGGCTTGGACGGCTCTCCTGCAACGAGAAATACCAATACATCATAATCGCAGGAGAGATGTCTCGCAAGCACAAAGCCATCTCCTCCATTATTTCCAGGACCGCATGCAACAAGTATGCTCTTTCCTTTCTGAGTTCTGGCTCTTATAAACTCTGCAGATAAAGCGCCTGCGCTCTCCATGAGCTGTGATCTGGTGATGCCAAGAGCGTATGCATTCATCTCTACAGCCATCGATTCCTCTCTGTTTAGATAGGACTTGGTGCTCCCTACAAACTCTTTTAAGCTTTCATGCATCATAATTAATAGTAGATTGCTATATTTAAAAAATTTGGGGGTCAGTGGTGAGAGTTTATAAGCAGAACAACAAACTTGCGGTATACCTTTCAAGGGAGGTTGTTGAGAAGCTTGGGCTGCATGAAGATGACGAAGTCGATTTCTTCAGCCTCGGAGGAGAGACATTCATCTTCGCAAAGAAATCAGACATAGCAAAGATGCTCGCCTCAGGGAAGGAAGGTAATCCTTCAATTAGGGAAGCTAAGGATACTATACAGAAGTCTCGCAAAGAGATAATGCTTTCTCAGGAAGAGATCAATGTATTGAAGAAGATGGACGAGCTTAGATACAATGAGAGAACGAGGGAGAATGTCAATAGGAGACTTAATCAGGACGAGAGAAAGATACTGCATGAGTTGGAGGAAAAAAAGGTCGTCAACCTTTTCTCAAAAGGAAATTCCGAGCTTTATAGCATATCAAATGACATTTACAATAAATTCCTTATGAGGAAGCAGCAGAAGCAGGAAAGGGCTCTGGAGAAGGTGGAGAAAAGGGAGAGAAACGAGATAAGCAATCTCATTTCCAATATAGATGATGATAATGTGAGGGCTTTGGAGAAGGACGGTTTTGTGGTTCTAGGAAGCGAGAGCGAAGCCTCTCTCTTATCGACAAAGCTCGAAGAGAGCATAAGGAGGGGCTTTGTGCTTGGGACAAGGGCTTTCAATAAGAAATATTACATAGCGCTGAGGTCTTTCATAGAAAAGAACGGGCCAAAGCTCGTTGCCAAGATGAGGGAGGGAAAGACAAGAATTGAGGATCTCTCCAGAGATGCAGGCATATCCGAAGAAGGAGCAAGGGCTGTGCTTTACTTCCTTGCGGAGAGCGGGGAGGTCAGCGAGAAGAAGAGAGATTCGTTCTATCTTGCGTGAGTTGAGTTAGCTTTAATAAGTTTAGGTTGCTAAATATAACCAAGATATATGGCAAGCCAGATACAAAAAGGTATGTTGTATGATGGGAAAACAAAAAGAGTACATTCTGGCGTTTCTTGGGCTGGTAGTTGTAATAATAGCATTGATATCACTTCTTGACTCGAACGATCTTCTAGCGAAGATTTCCGCATTTCTTGCAGTCCTGACAGTGATAGTCTCGATATTCTTTATATATCAGGAAGAGGAAGAGATAGAAACTGAACAGAAGGAGATAGGCGAACTCGAAGGAAAGGAGAAGTTAAGGAAGGGCAAGGATTAAAGGCGA
>JAMCSO010000022.1:0-460 GCA_023379075.1 Candidatus Martarchaeota archaeon
CGCGTTTTTTAAAGGATGGCTGCTTCTGAGCCTACCTCCCGACTGTCTAAGAAAATGCCGTCCTTCAAAACACTTAATCAGAATTTTGGGACCTTAACAAGAGTCTCTCACATTCAAATCTCGAGGTGCTAGCTTACCCAACACCTCCGACTTCCGGGGTCTGCGCAGCGCATGCATTCGGAGTTTGACAAGAGAGTGGAACCTTTCGGTCCCGAGCCCCCTAATCGGTCGCTCTACCTCATGCGCAAACTCGCCCGGAGCTATCCTGAAGATACTTCGGAGGGAACCCGCTATTGCCATGTTCGATAGGTCTATCGCCCCTACTCGCAGCTCACCCAACAGGATATACCATGACAGGTAGCGGACCTCCATCAAGCGTAAACTCGACTTCGTCCTGGCCGCGAGTAGATCACAATGGCTTCGGGTCGTATAGAAGTGACTTAGACATTTTCATATCCGG
>JAMCSO010000022.1:470-1445 GCA_023379075.1 Candidatus Martarchaeota archaeon
GCTCGCCACTTCCAATACACTCCCTGGCTCTTGCTTCGAGAAGAAGGGCATGACACTGGTCATTTCTTCATTCCTTTCATGCCATGCCTTCTTGTAACCACCTAGTTTCAGATCTTTTCAATCCCACGCGTGTGGGTTCTTTTCAGCTTTCGTTCGCACTACTTGTTCGCTATCGGTCTCTAGTCAATATTTAGGGTTGGGATTTAATGCTCCCGTTTTCACTCGACACACTTAAGCCGAGTTACTCATACACAGCACAACTCATACCATTACACTTACGAGGCTGTCACTCTCTATGGCTATTCTTTCCAAAACATTCAGTTCATGGTATAAGTCTAAAAGCTGCACCACATCTCATGCGACTTGCGTCGCAGGATTCAGTTTGCCCTGTGTCGCTTTCACTCGTGTTACTAACGACATCGCTTATGCTTTCTTCTCCTACGGGTACTGAGCCGTTTCAATTCCCCGCGTCTGCATGCACCATTATACATGATGCAGTTCGGCAATCCTGGGTTCAAAGCCTGACATGCGGCTACCCCAGGCTTTTCGCAGCTTGCCACGGCCATCGCAGCGACTAGAGCCAAGCCATCCACTAGGTGGCTTAAATTTCTTCAAGCTTGCTTCTCCTCAAATCAATTGCAAATATGCAATCTCATATCAGTTCATGGCCTTGCCAATAGGACTTTCATAAAGCCCAAAAAAGCTGGGCTAAATGTTACGTTTTTCATCAAGCAAAATACGCTCTCAAAACATAAGCCTCTAATAGCTCATGTTGGCCATAAACGCACCAAAGTATTGTTTGTTGAGAAATATTTATATACATTTTGATTGGTTTGTAGGATCAGAGGTACTAGCAAAGCCCAACATGTATTAAAAAAAGAGAACGCTCACATAGCAATCCCGAGAAATATGTCGTCATTAAATTCCAATCTCATAAGAATATATTAACGATCATCTGCAACACCATTATTCGAA
>JAMCSO010000022.1:1455-7209 GCA_023379075.1 Candidatus Martarchaeota archaeon
GCATGCGCTGCGCAGACCCCGGAAGTCTGCAATGTAAATTATAAAAGATGCCGAGAGCAATATGAATACAATCATATCCCTCGCCTTTATTGTGCTTTTCTTGCTTAGGCCGACCACCGCGCCGGATATTGCCAAGAATATTACTATGTTGGCAATCTCATCGATAGTCCTCAATGCAATATCAGATGTTGCGATTGTATCATTAATATCTATTAAATTGCTTAGCACTATGATGAATGAAAAGAAGAGCCACATTCTTATTCTTGCGGATTCTGGCAGTATGCCTATCTTTTTCAGTTAGTTCACCTACAAAAACATATTAATTACAGCCAATATCAACCCAAACATTATATAAGCTACAGTAAGCAGGCCGCTACGCTTAGACATAAGGAAAAGGGCTGGAACCTGTGTGCTTATGGCTAATATCAGCAGCAAAAGTATTCTCTTTGTTTTCTTTCTAATCGCTATTGATGTCTTGCATCCCCATGACTTATACACCTCATACATAAGAACTGCCGAGACTACGGCTGTTCCAATATCTGAGATCACCGCAGGTAAGCTATATGAAGCTCCCCAGAATCTGCTGAATATGGTCGCTGCGATGAATAATAAGGATAGCGAGAAAGTAACATATATACGGCCCCTAAATCGTTCGAGCTCTCTTTGATTATTCATATGTTAACATATTTCTGGAAGATAAATAAATCTTGCCTAACTTAAGTGCCAAACAACTTACAGGAACCTATTTGCTATCATCTGGATTACCATCACTATTCCTGCAGTGTCTCCAGCAGCAGCTCCCATGATGTTGCCTCCTCTTATCTCTATATCTATTAAATAGACTAAGAGGAGAAGCATAAGTGATACTAATATCAAATTGTCCCTCTGCTTCCTCTTCTCAACTTTTCTGCTGTCGAAAGCGATCGCAATGATTATTATGGCGAAGCAGAGGACAATTATCATCGCATCATCAACTGCTGGAATAACTGTCTTGGCATTACCTATATCTTGGTTGAGCGATCCTGCATTGCTTAATAATATTATGAAAGAGAAGAACAGCCAGAGCCTTACCTTTGCGGATTCAGACAATATTCTTTTCAGTTTAACCATTGAATTCACACAAACATATTAATTACTGCCATAATCAGCCCGAATGTTATGTACGAGGCTATAAGTATCTCATTAGTGCCAAGCGTCAGCATTATATCAATTATTTGTGATCCAACTCCTAGAAGAAGCAACGCAACAATGTTCCTATTTACTTTTTTCATTTTTGCAATGGACGTATTGCCCCATCCTTTGTAAATCGCCCTCAGAATAAATATACTGATTATTGCTGTTGCAGCATTTGGCAATATGAAATGATAATCAGCTATCCCCCAGAAATTCGTGATAAGTGTTGTTCCAATAAACATGAGCGAAAGAGAGAAGGCTATGTACCATCTTTTCTTGAATATCTCAATCCTGTCTCTTTTCATTGTCCCTATCCCTCAATTCGTCAATATAACATGCACACAGATTTTTATAAGTTGGTATTCTACTTATGCTTTGATAAGATGGAGAACTTATTATATTATCGAACAACGCTAATTTCAATTCTCTTTATCACACTTCTTACGAATCTCTGTCTCGCCTTCTCATTATCTGCAAATCCAAATACGATCACGCTTACTAATAGCACAATTGATCTTGGCCAGATATCTGTTGCAAATACTGTAATAAGCAACGGCTCTCAGCATTATTCTGGAGAATGGACATGGTTCAGCTCCAATCAGATCGGCAGTGAATTATCAAGTACCATATCTCTGGGAACATATCCTCAAGGAATAGCATTCAGTCCGTCAGGGGCCTTTGCATATGCTGCCAACTATGGCGGAAATACTATCAGCGTTATAAACACGGCCACAAATACTGTTGTGGATACAGTACCTGTAGGAATAGAACCAGAATATGTTGCCTTCAATCCCTCGGGTACTCTGGCATATGTGACAAACCAGGGCTCTGGAACTGTAAGTGTGTTATCAACAGCTACAAACAGTGTTATATTTACATTAACTGCAGGTACTTATCTTAATGGTGTTGCCTTTAATCCCTCAGGAACTCTTGCTTACGTGACAAATTATGATGGTGCAGGAGCAGTGAATGTTATAGATACGTCTACCAATTCAATTATAGCTACGATTCCTGTTGGTTCATCTCCTGATGGAATAGCTCTAAATCCCTCAGGAACTCTTGCTTACGTTACTAACAATAGTGGAAACACCATCACTGTTATAAATACTGCAACAAACACTGTGGTTAATACAATATTGGTTGGTACTCGACCATTAGGCGTTGCCTTCAATCCCTCTGGTACTCTGGCATATGTGACAAACCAGGCCTCTGGCACTGTAAGTGTAATCAACACGGTAGAAAATCTCACACTCACAACAATAAATGTTGGACTTAATCCAATATCAATAGCTCTAAATCCCTCAGGAACCCTCGCATATGTTTCTGATTATTCTGCATCAAACGTTGTTGTGATAGATACTGCAACAAACACAATCATACAAACAATTCCATTAGGAACAACGCCATATGATATTGCAATTAACCCCAAAGGGAATACTATTTATGTTACTAACGACGGGCAACCCGGGGCCGGAACAGCAAACATCATACAGAATATCCCAGAAACCACAATGCAGGCCTTGCCAACCATAGAAACAAACAACGGTCTGCTTCAGTTGACTGTAAATGCCATATCAACAAACAAGGTCATTTTCACTTTCAATGGTATAATGTACAATGTATCTACTGGCAGCAATACAATATATGGAAATTGGAACATTTATGGCTTTGCAACAGATGGCTCAAACACAATTCTACTATCAAAAGTCTTGACAATAAATCCAGCACTCATTCCAGGATCCCCACTATCAAGCTTCTTTACTTTCGATAAAGGTCAATCAATTACTATCACCTCAAATTCTTCAGGAGGCACTCCTCCCTATTCTTATCAATGGCGTGCAGGCACGTCTTCTACATGCTCCTCAGACAATATTGTTTCTGGAGCAGTATCATCAACATATACCTTCTCTCCATCTTCCAATACTTTTTATTGCTACACTACAACTGATTCTGCAACAACACCAACAGATATGCTATCTTCCACTGTAAATATAATCATAAATCCTGCATTCAGCTCGTTGACAATGAGCCCTTCAAATCCATCATTTAACGGCTCTCCAATAACTTTTAACCTGACTTGGTCTGGCGGAACCCCAACTTTTGGTGCAAGCCTATATTCATCAAACAGCGTGAACTGCAACCAAAGCTCAACATTAATCCAACAGATAATCGGCATCTCTTCCCACTCTGTCCAATTTGATTATGTATTGCCAAAAGCAAAAACTTATTATTGCGCGTTTGTAACTGACAACGCCCTTAATCCATCTATCACCGGTGCCATAACAACTGGTCTTAATGTTCCTTTCGGAATTGCGATACCTAGGGAAGGAAAATATGCATATATTGTGAATAAGGGAAATGGGACTCTTGCCATAGCAGACCTTGCTACCAACACAGTTGTGCATACAATAAGCGGCGGCTTTCTGGATCCCCATTATGTTGCTATCGCTCCATCAGGCACTTACGCTTATGTTACTAACTTTAATGGCAATAATGCTCTAATAATCAATACAACAACAAATGCTTCTGTAGGCACTGTGGTTTCTGGTCTTGATGGTCCAGAAGGAGTTGCTTTCTCACCATCTGGAAATTATGCTTATATCTCAAACTACAGGTCAAACAATGTTGTAATAATTAATACTGCAACAAACACTGTTACGGGCTCGGTCTCCGGAAGCTTCAACAGCCCATTCGGCATTGCTTTCTCTCCTGATGGTAGCCATGCATATATAATCAATAACGGCGGAACAGAAGGAATATTGATCGTCAATACATCAACCAACACTGTGGTAAATAGTATCCCTTATAGCACTGGCGGCCTCCAGGGGATAGGAATAGCTCCTTCTGGAACTTATCTGTATGTACCAACATACCCTACCTCAAACGGGGAAAATGCAGATCTTGTAATAAACACAGCCACAAATACTGTTGTTGGCTCGCTAAATTCGGGCTTTTCTACACCGCTGGGTGTCTCTTTCTCTCCTGATGGTAGCATAGCTTACATCGCAAATGGGCCTGCTTCAAATGTTGTAATACTAAATACCGGAGTAACTACACTAAGCGCTTATAGCACTGCGCAACCGTATACTCCAAGCCAGACTACAACATCGCCAGCTCCGCTTCCGAGTACATCTTTTTACCTGAATGATAATATAAATAAATCAATAAACTCCAGCTCAGCAGTAATAAAGCTATCCTACATTAAGAACGGGCGCGTTATTTCCTCTGATTCATATTACCAGAGTCAACTGCCAATAAGTACAATCCTTTACGGAGAAGGATACCTCAATTTTACTTTTAGCTGCTTCTTTGATTCATACAATGCGATGTTTAAGTACAATGGCATACTTTATGGTGGCGGCATCGGGATCCCATGCAACACAAATTATACTTCTTTTGGAGGGAACTACACAATAATATACTCACAACACAACCTGCCAGCCCAGCCCCAACCATCAAAATGTTCTTATACAAAAACGAATCTCTCTTCTGCCTCAAACACCCTGATATTCGGGATTGATAAATGTTCAATAATAACTCTTAGCCTAAACTCCTCAACCATACAATTGACATCTGGGAATAATGCCTCAAAGACAAACATATCTGTTAGCAGAATTCGTCTTCCTGAGCCGCTTCCGCAAAACCTGGGTAATTATATTATTCTCTCATTATTCAATATAAGCAGCCCAATACCTCTCAATTTATCTATTCCATATATGTGCTCATTAAATGCCACAAGGATAACACCATTCTTCTACATTAACAACACCTTTGAGATGGCAACAGCATTTACTATTAATGCAACTTCATGTAGTATCTCACTCCAGATACCAGGAGATCCTATTGTTGGCTTGTTTTACAATGCAAGCACCGTATCCACTTCCTCAACTACCCCATCAACTACTTCCTCAAATAATACAGCAACCTCTGTCGAGACGACGATACCCGTAAATTCTATAGCTCCACAAACAACGACAAAACAAAACACATCACAGCAAGGTAGTTATACAGATATCGCACTCCTAATAATTTTCATATGCATTATCATAGCAGCATATTGGTGGTATGCCACAGTAAAAAAACGCATAAAATGATCAAACAAGGCTATATAGAGATTCTTTCATGAAGTCTTTGGAGATATTCGACTAGATAGTAAAAGTGCAGAAAACACGCCATCGACGCAAACAACTTATTACTGCTGACCTTCATGTATCGGTATATGTTGTAAGCAATGTCCTTCGATCTCTGCTCTTTTTTCATTCACCCTTCTTACTGGCGAGTTCATCCCCATATTTGGTCTTCTCTACAAAGTTCACTGTCTCCACCGGACTTCTCCTATGGCATCTCTTATTTGGATACTTGACTTCGCCACTTCTTAAAAATCTATAAGGTAGGTTACGTATTCTCATTGATTATATGAAGAACGTAACACTACCCATAGGTAGTATACCTATAATAGATAAAATAGAGATGGATTATGGCCTGATATCTGGCATCTTTGGGAAAACTGGAGGTAGGACGCGTAATTTTGTTGGTGCAGTAAAACTCCTGCTCTGCAACAGGAGGGATAACGCGGTATCC
>JAMCSO010000023.1 GCA_023379075.1 Candidatus Martarchaeota archaeon
CTCTCTCCTCAGGGACTCTGCCTTTCACATATCCCGCAATCGAATGGGCAGTTTTCTCCCTTGTTAACATAATTTGGGTTGTCAAAGCCTCTTCCATAATAATTGTAATTCTTCATCTTTATGTACATGTCATAATCTTCCCAGTATTTCTCAACAGTCCATCCGTGCTCTGGGCAAAACTTTCTGATCATGACATTCTCGTTGTCTTTGTATATAGTGCCGTCGACTATGAGCTTGCACTCTGGACAGACGGTCTTCGTCCTCTCAAGAACAGGCATCGACTCTGTTTCCTGCATTGTCCTGTAATAAGGGGCATACAATGGGTCTACAGGCTGCTCCGCAGCTATCTGGAGAGAAGGAACGCCTGCAACTTTCTGATCCGTATTAATTATTGTAGAGTCTGGCCTATTGCCACTGCTTATTCCCATTCATAACACCATGTTATAAAACTAAGTAGAATACCTATTTAAAGATTTGCAATTTTAAAGATATGCAAATACCTCTTCCAAAAAACTGAGAGATAAGCATTCAAATTCTGTTTGCAATAATACCTGCAAATCTAAATGTGACATCTCCCACGACTAAAGCCTGTGGACTTCAACAAACCTGGAAGTTTATGGATGTCTTTGTTGAAGATACTCTTATCGGTGGCATCATGACCACAATATTTATTACACGATCCAAATTTATATGCCTCACGGTGGCTTATATCCAACCTTAAAAGGTATGGGTTCTATGCCACAATTGATAATATATTACTATAATATTACCATGTTTATCATGTAACTATACAGTCAAATATTGGCTTCTGAGATAGACAAGCCTTCTTATGCTCTGCTGATTTGATGCTGCTACTATCAACACCATCAAAGATCAGATCAAGATCACCAAATAAATGGAGATAGTTAAGGGATTCAATCTTGCTGCCAGGAAGATAACAATCGCTTGCAATGTGGAATTTCACATATTTGGTTTACATAATGTAATCAAGAACGTTTAAATATCAAAAAATCCAAATATAATCTCATGTCTAATTATTATGAAGTGTCTAATTATTATGAAGTACTTGGAGTTAGTGAGAACGCGACAAATCCTGAGATAAAGACGGCATTCAGGAAACTTGCTTCTGAGTATCATCCGGACAGAAACAAGGCTACGTACGCCGTTGGGAAGTTCAAGGAAGCACGCATGGCGTACGAAGTGCTTAGCGATGAGACTAAGCGCATGCAGTACGATGAACAACTGCGCAGCGAAGCTTCCAGATCAAAGACACCAGAAATAAGTGCAGAGGATTCAAGAACGCTTGATTCATACTTATCTAGGGAGAGGATGGAAGTGAGTCGTAGAAATTTTTATGGTGCAAGTGCTTTTCTTGAAGCTGCAACTGCATTTACAGATGATCTTGTCCAAAAAGGAAGGCTATCTACAGAAGAGCGGGATCGGATAAAGAGATATGTTGTAATATCTACTCAGGCATATGCAGATACTATCCTAGCACAAGGCCAAGATTATAACCTCCAAGCAGCCACTCTTTTGGAAAGAGCATCAAGGCACAACTCAGAATTAGGGGATGCAGACCTCGCAGGAAGCCAGGAGCGAAAGGCAGAGTCCCTGAGGAGAGAGTATTATACAAATACTTACATATCCGCATTAAGTCGTCTTGATTTCACTACAGCTGCCAAAGCCCTGGATGAGTATATTAATATTTTAAATATTGGCCCTATCAAGGATCCTATCCAACTCAGGGAACTAAAATCTGACTTTATTTACTTTGCATCTGAAGAAGCAATGAAAGTCAACCAATCGCAAATAAGCCCAGATACCTTCGCATATAAGAGCATAAAGAATCAGTATGCTACGCTAATATCTAAACTCTCGGAACATGCCGGAAGGCTACAACTAAGTTCATTACATGTGAAACTGAGGGAATTCTCAGACAGTCTGGTGTGGGACTCAGCCGAAGTTCTCAGAAGGCAGAGCATATTCGATATCAGAAGATCCAGCACGGGCCGAAGGGTAAGGGTCTAGTAAGTATAGTATCTACGAAACCAGAAGCCGTATTCCAAGCAGACTAGGAAAGGCTAAAGAATTGAAAATTGAGATACTGCAACTAGTACCATGTAACGACAGTTATTTATGAGATGAGGGCCATGGAGCAGGTGCGCAGTAATGTGGAACTTAAACCTTTTCCAGGAAAGGTTTCCGTAATCGGTACAGATCCTCTTATAAGGGTGTTGCGTTCTGCAGAGCTGGGCTCTTTTGGCTCTATATGCATTAGCTTCAAATCCAATCCACATTCAAAAGCAAATGAGAGAACCTTCCAAAGGCATATAAACAGCCCTAAGGTTGCATTAACCTTCTCTGATCAAAAGGGCGGCTGGCGTGAGCTTAACTCCACAGTGAGTATAAGCGATCATGCATATATTGCAGCCACAGCTATAGTCATGGATGGGGCTTCTGTAGGCAGATCCAATTTATACAGGAACGCTGTCGTTGGAGGAAAAGCGATTGTGGAAGATGGCAGCACAATATCTTCAGGAGCAATGATCTTGGGAGATGCTTGTATAGCTAACTCTGTTATTGGAGAAGATTCTCTGATATTGGCTGGAGGCATCAGAAACTCCAAACTTAAAAGAACCAAGCTCTCTGGAACCGGTCTTACTATAACCGATTCCTCGTTGACAGATGTTGTCATAGTATCAATGGGCCTTACTGTGAGCAACCTTGTGCTTGAAAGATGCAGGATCAATGGCGAAGGCTACCTTGCAGCGCCACCAAAGACAAATAGATTTTATCTGAGACAGCCAAGAGTCTATGGAACCGACTTTTCTGGAAATATGGATCTTCTCTTTGCAGACTTCAGCTCAGCAGTGCGGAGGTAAGCAGGAGCTTGCGACAGCACACTATAAATAAATATCACATCAAAATTAGTAATAATTTAATTCTTTAATAAGGGTCCGTAACTCAGCTTGGCCAGAGTGGAAGGCTTTTAACCTTTAAGTCGTGGGTTCAAATCCCACCGGGCCCGTCTAATTTATTTGATATCCGAATGCAGCTCCTTCTCTGATCTTTTTGTAGATCAAGCCCCCCACAGCACTCCATACAAACCCAAAAATCAACTCAGCGATAAAGAACATTATAAATGGAACAAGGCCATTGAAGAATGCATAATCCACAGCAAGCAAGCCTGGAACAAGGAAACATATAAAATTTATTAGTGCTAATCCAAGCGTGCTGTTAGTCAGGAGGTGCCAGCTATTATTAAGTGCCTTGCTTCTATCTGTGGTTTTCTTTGAGTATAAAATCATTGGAGCAAAAGAGTACCTAAGCATTGCAAGGTGCAGGATGGCGAAAGAAGCAAAAACTATCAGCAGCAGCAAATATGATATATAGCCTGGGATGTATAATGCCACCGCAAATACGTAAAGCAATACCATGCCCAATATATAAACAAGGGGTTGCATGCTAGTCGCTGAAAGAACAGCTTCCTTCATTTTATTTCCATTGTCCAATCCAGCAAAATATCTTTTGATATCTGACTGGAAAGCGCTTGCTACAGAGAACAGCAGATAGAATAAGGCTGCTCCTACAATCCACAACCAGATATTTGTCTTTAAGCTAAACAGATAAAAAAACACGAAAAGAAAGGCAGAAAGCACCAATGTCTGCGGGACTCCAAGCAACATTTTTCTGAGGTCTTTAATTTTGATGACTCTCAGATCCATCAAAGCCGAGAGCGAGACAAAGTTATGGCTACTTATGTATATACCATCCTCATTGATATCATGCTCATCTACATGCTCATGTTGCTTTAACCTCTCTATCTCCGAACCGCTTATCGGCAACAAATCACTCTGCTACACATTGCTTTTCTCCTTGCTCCCTGTCAAAGGCAGCACGATAGTCGGGGCTTTTCCACCGGAATTCTGCCTTCCTTCGTACTTGATAGCAGTGCCGATAGCTGTGATTTCCATCCACTCACCGCCTTTCATATACTCTATCGAGAGCTTAACTCCTATAACTCCATCAGCGCCAAGTTTCTCTGCTTCAGCCTTCATTCTCCCCAAAGCCATCTCCCTTGCATTGTACATGAGTTCAGTGAGCTGTGGTATCTCTCCCTTAGTCATTCCCTTCAATCCGCTAGCGAATCCGCCTACCATTCCCATGCTATATACTGAATTTCCCATTACTACCGATATTGGCTTGTAACCAACATCTACAAGAAGCCAAAAATCACCTGTCGAGAGATCGCTTGTGAATGTCATTCTATCACCAAAGTAAATTTGCATAAAAGATTATTATGCATTACTCACTTTCAAGCGTTTTTCATAAACGAAGGTTTATTATCTTTCTTCGCAATTAATCAATAGGCATAAAACTGGATTTAGTCCTGCTTTCGGTAAGAAAATGACTGAGGAATCTAGAATAGAAAAGCTAGAAAAGCTTAGAGGGATGGGAATAAATCCTTATCCATATACATACAGCCAAAAGAATCATGCAAACGAGATCGTGGAAGATTATGCGGCTTTCGAGGGAAAGACTGTTTGGGTCGCAGGAAGGGCCTTAAGGCTCAGAAGAATGGGGAAATTATACTTCATAGACCTTGTTGATATCACAGGCAAAATACAGGTCATGGCTCTTTCCGGTGTGACAGACGAAAATTCCCTAAATCTTATAGAGATAATGGATGCAGGAGATATAATAGGGGTTAATGGGAAGGTTACTAAAACCAAGAGGGGAGAGATAAGCATAGAAGCAAAAACCATCTCAATGCTTGCAAAATCTCTAAGGACTCTTCCCGAAAAGTTCCATGGCCTCAGCAACACCGAAACACGATACAGAAAGAGGTATCTCGATTTTATGGTAAACCATGACGCTAGGAAGTTTTTTATTACACGCGCAAAAATCCTGAAATATGTGCGCGACTTTCTGGACGGGCGTGATTATCTGGAGTTTGAGACGCCAATACTCCAGCCGACATACGGGGGGGCCAATGCAAAGCCTTTCATAACCCACCATAATGCCCTAGAGTCTGACTTTTACCTTAGGGTCGCAGACGAGCTTTACCTGAAGCGTCTAATAATCGGCGGTTTTGAGAAAGTCTACGAAGTATCGAAGGACTTCAGGAATGAGGACATAGACTCTACGCATAATCCTGAGTTTACCCAGGTAGAATTATATGAGGCATACAGGGATTACAACTATTACATGGAGCTTGCCGAAGAGCTGATCAACGGACTCGTCGTAAAACTTTTCAGTTCTGAAAGAATACCTTACCTGGAATACGAGATAGATTTCAAGAAGCCGTTCAAGAGAGTAAGATGGGTCGACGAGCTCAAGAGGAAGACGGGCATCGATATCTCTGAATTATCTGATGACGAAGCCAGGGAAATTGCACGATCAGAGCATCTTGACATAGCAATGAAGAATGCATATCATGTTGCCGATGCTCTATTTGACAAATATATAAAGCCAGATCTAATCAATCCAACCTTTGTAATTGACTTCCCTTCATACATGTGCCCCCTTGCAAAAGACAAGCGAGACGATGCAAGACTAAGCGAACGCTTTGAGATATTCATAGCTGGAAGGGAAGCAGGCAATTGCTACTCCGAACTTACAGATCCTATAGAACAGAGAAAGAAATTCGAGGATCAGGACAAAGAGCGAAGAATGGGCGATTCAGAGGTTCCTCCATCTGACGAAGATTTTCTGGAATCGATAGAATATGGCATGCCTCCGACAGCAGGACTCGGCCTATCAATCGACCGATTAACCATGATACTCACAAACAACTCTTCAATAAAAGAAGTTATAGCATTTCCTTCCGTGAAACCGGAACGCAGGAAAGAAAAAGAATAACAGCTCCTCTTCTGAGCATTGAGCTAAAGAATGATCTGCTGCAGATATAAAAGCAAGCTTTATATATTATACTATGGAATATATCTATATTTGCTATATTTGGTGGCTTGGCAAAGGTTAAAATAACAAGCCGATAAATGTTTAACAGCTGCCAGGGTGGCGGAATCCGGTAACGCGTGCGCCTGGAAATTACTTCCTGCAAGCGCATGGCCTCACGGCCTCCTGGGTTCAAAAGCATTATGCTGAGTATCCCAGCCCTGGCGCTCAATGTGGTTTAATGGCTCAAGAATCAAAACAACAAGGAAAAGTTAAAGGAGGAGAGGAAGGCATAGTTAGAATGGCTGGTAGGGATATCAGCGGAAGATACAACATACCTCATGCATTGATGCAAATAAAGGGTGTAGGCCACAATATGGCAAACGCCCTTGCCATAGGAGCCGAGAAGACACTCAACATAAGCAGAGATACTAAAATAGGGACTCTCTCAGAAGAGCAGCTCTCAAAGCTTGAGGGCATACTGAAAGATCCTTTAAAAGTCAAAGTTCCTTCATATTTATTGAACAGAAGAAAGGAGATGGACTCTGGAGTAGATGTGCATCTTTCAGGAACAGATTTGATTGTAAAAGTCAAGCAGGACATAGAAAACGATATTAAAATACAGACTTACAGGGGCTTTAGGCACCAGTATGGTCAAAAGGTCAGGGGTCAGAAGACAAGATCTACTGGCAGAACTGGAAGCACCGTGGGTGTCGTGAAAAAGAGCCTGCAGCCAGCGAAGAAAGGTGCTGGAGGCAGTCCCGGAAGCAGTCCTGGAAGCAGCAGTGCCCCTGGAAAATAAGATGTGAGTGAATGGGATCCCCAAAAAGAATCAGGAAGAAATATGAAAAGCCAAAGATGATGTGGGATAAGATAAGAATAGATAATGAGCATAAACTCAGAGATTCTTATGGTCTTAGAAATCTCAAGGAACTCTGGAAGGCGGCTAGCGAGCTGAGACGGGTAAGGAGAAACGTGAGAGCTGTGCTTTCTGGGCGGGCAAGCGAAGAGACCGGAAAGAATATAATTTCAAGGCTTGCGAAATACAATATAATAAGAAATGATGCGAGTCTTGATGATATACTAGTCATCAAGACAGAAGCAATATTGGAGAGAAGGTTACAATCTGTGGTCTATAGAAAAGGAATGTCAT
>JAMCSO010000024.1 GCA_023379075.1 Candidatus Martarchaeota archaeon
GCAAAACCCCACAAGGATAAATCTGATCAATACAAAGAAGAGAATGGTCATAGCTAGGAAAGGACATAGCATCCTTAAGAAGAAGAGAGAGGTTCTTGTCCTCGAATTCCTGAAACTTCTCAAACAATCGAAGAATGATAGGGCTTATCTGCTCTCAATAATGGACAGGGCTTACAAGACAGTGACTATAGCATCTACTTATGTGGGAAACTTTGAGCTTGAAGAGACAGCGCTTCATGTCAGCGAGGCCCCGAGAATAGGTGTTTCTGTGAAGAATATCATGGGGGTCAAGATACCTGAGATATACAGGGGAAATGAGAGCGGAAGAAGCTTCGATTATGAGATGCTCTCGAAGAGCATAGCAGTTGATGATATCCAGAACTCTTTCTCCAAGGTGATCAGCACAGTTATTGAGGTAGCGCAGAGGGAGCAGGGGCTCAGGAGAATAGTGCTTGAGGTTGAGAAGACGAAGAGAAGGGTAAATGCTCTTGATTATGTTGTTATACCTAACATGAAATCAGAGGCAAAGTACATAGCGATGAGGCTTGATGAGATAGACAGGGATATGTTCTCTGCGCTCAAGCATGTCAAGAAGAAGATAGCTAAGAGAGAAGGGAAGTAATGCCAGACAGTGATGGGATATGAGAGCATGCTTGTTCAGCGGAGGGAAGGATTCCACACTGGCGCTGCATAAGGCCCATGAGATGGGAATAAGTGTAGAGCTTCTCATAACCATGCTTTCAGAGAACAAGAATAGCTACATGTTCCATTACCCAAATTCTAGGTTTACCGAACTTCAGGCCTTCAGCATTGGAAAAAGGCACGTATTTTATTCCACAAAAGGGGAGAAGGAAAAGGAGCTTGCAGATCTGAGAAAGGTACTTGAGGAAAATAATGTCAAGACACTTATAACAGGTGCTACCTACAGCAAATATCAGGCAGACAGGATCAATAGCATGGCAATTGAACTGGGGATAGAACATATAGCTCCATTGTGGCACATAGACCCGTTTGAAGAGCTGGAGGAGCTTGCCAGGAGTTACGAAGTAATAATAACTGCAGTCTCTGCTGAAGGCCTTGACGAGACATTCCTTGGAAGGAGAATAGATAAAGATATCATAAAGAGGCTTGAAGCTCTTAACAGGAAGCATGGGATAAATATGCTATTCGAGGGCGGAGAGGCTGAGAGCTTCGTGCTTGATGCGCCGCTCTTCTCAAAGAAGATACATGTAGTCAAGGCTTCGAGATCATGGAATGGAATTACTGGAATCTACACCATAGAAGAGGCGAGATTGGAAGATAAGTAATTATCTTTCCCTTATCTTCCGCATCTCCCTCTCGTTCTTGATCTTTATTGCCGCATATAGCGCCACAATTATGGCAGCGATAGGACCACCATACTGTGCGTACTTTATTGCGGTTGATGTGGATGATGCGTTTGCAGCGCTTTCCTTCTTCCTCGCTTCGGTAGTTGCAAGGCAAGATGCTATCAGGCTCTTCTCCTTTGATAGCACAGATTCTGTCAGATTCAGGTATTTCGCAGATCCTGATAGTGTATTGTATATTGGATAATTTGAAAGGTATGCTATGCTGCCGTTAATTGTTGATGAGTACGCAGTAAAGTTGCTGTAGCTGCAGTTAGATAATATTGTGAGATTGTAATTGTAAAGATTCTCTCCTGCTGCGGTATTTGCTTTTGCTGCATAAATATTGTTTAGGATCCTATTTGAAGAGCCAGAGAAGTTTGAGAATAAGGCATCGGTTCCTGATTCAATCTGCTGTGCAGTAGTTTCGTTAGAGTAAGCTTGAGAAAGCGAGAAGTTATCGAGTTCTATGCTCACATTTGATAGGACATTGCCAAACGCCGTCAGGTTGGAGCGCAGTTGAAGATCGCATATGTTGTAATTATCGCAGAAGTAGTTGTAGCTCTCATTCATATCTGAGTAGTTTGATAGCATCTTGTTGTACATGCCTACATACTCGCTTTCCTGCGATGTCATATTATGTCTTATGGTTACAGTAAGGTTCTTAACGAACTCGACCTCGGGGAAGTTGTCAGACCTGAATAATATGCTTAATGTTCTGTTTACCGTTCCGTTGCCAGAAGTCATGGGTATTGAGCCTATGCTTGTGAAGCACACTACTGTAGAATAGCTTGGGACTGTGCAGGCTCCACCATATATGTTTATAGGAGTTGTGAAGTTTACGCCATTCTGCCATACCGCAGTGAAGTTGCCATAATATGGGTTGTAGTTATCGTATATTGAGAAGGATATCGTCACACTCTTTCCATCCATGCATGAGAAGAAGGTCTCATTAAGCTGCTTGCATGGCGCTGAAGAGCCGCTATATGTGCTGAATAAGTTTAGGGCATGGAGGTTGCTGCCAACTAAGATTAAGAGTGCTGCTATTGCAACAACGCCTGCCTTTATTTGATCCATTGAAATAACCTTTTATATGCGCACCGCATAGGTGTTTCTATAAAGCCTCTTCCCGTTTTTCATTCCGTATAATGTGTATGATGTGTTTGGAACCAGGCCCATCCCTGAGATAAATGACCTGGCCAGCTTCTTGTCACTAAGGTAGATATCAAATCCGTTATCCGCTTCCTTTACTTTTGCGACAAATGCATTGTGGCTTTCGAAGAATTTTTTAGTCTTCTCTATGAATTTATCCATCTTTTCCTGCCTGCCGCGCAGCTGGATTATTGCTTCATAATAGCCACCTGCCTTCCTTGCGCAGTTCTCACATGTGGTCTTACCAATTACTAGCTCTAGCTCTTTCTCAACACTGAGAGGTCCATCTGGAGTATGCTCTGTTATTTTTACCACAGCCTTTGATTCATCTGCAAATAGGAGCTCAAGATCATAGCCACCGAAGCGCTCTTTGAGAATCTGCTCGAGGCTCTCTACATTCTTTGGCAGAAAATCGTGCCTTGACCTTATTTTGAGACATGACCTGCACTCCTTAATCTCGATGCGCTTTGGAAGCGATTCCTCCATTTTCTTTATAGAACAGACCTCACAGAACTGGCCATAAAACCTGAAGTCCTGGCTTGACCTGTTGCATGTAGGACAATATTTCACCATAACTAATCATGCTCTGTATGACTAAACCTCCAAAATCTTACCTATTTCATAAGGTAGATTCTCCTATTTATTGCTTTCCTTGGAGCTGAAGTGCCTACTTAATATGGAACCGTATGCAGGCCTTGTTATGAAAGCACCTAGGAGCGCGCCGAAGATTGTAGATTCAGAGAATCCAGTCACTGAGAAGAGGGATGTTGAGAAGAAGAGCGGAAGCATTGCTATAACCAATAGTATTGCATCAACCCATATCACATAGAATGCGCTGTTAAGCTTTATCCTGGTGTTCTGATGATCCTCCTTGTGCTTTCCAAGAATTTCATCCGATATTATTATCTGTGCATCGACTCCGGTACCAACCACTGCTATCATCCCCGCTATCGTTGCAAGATCTATGTTTCCTGCAAGCCCTATTATTGAAAGCACTATGAATAGCTCTGAGAGAGTTGTAAGGAGTATCGGTCCTATCAGGAATATCTTCTTATATCTTATCATGATTACGAATGCTACGGCAACCACTGCAGTAAGAAGAGCTATGATGCTTACAAACTCGAAGTGCTGACCAAGAGTTGGCGGCGTAGTGTAAGGAATGCCGACTATAACATGGACGGGAAGAGCTCCGCCGCTGAGAACGCTTTCAATATCTTTCTCCTGGGCCTGTGCGGCAGCTAATGCTGCAGTTCCCGTAAGGTTAGATGCAATAGATCCTGTTATTGTGTATCCTTGGCTTATAGAACCATTGCCTAGAGATTGACTCAGCAATGGCGCATCGAGAAGGCCAATTGCAGGCCATGAAGTAAGGACTATACCTCCTGGAGAAAGGGGATTCTGGAGGTTAGAAGTTATATAATACTGTGGAGTCATGTTGGCAGGCGTAATGTAAGTTATTGTGTAGTTCAAAGCAATGATGTTCTCTGAGACCCATGTTGGCGCGCTGCTTTCAAGCAGGACTGTGCTGTACTTGCTTCTGCTTGCTTCGAGATACGAGAGAATTGAGTTGAAGTTTGAATATGAAGGGCTTGATATCTTTATAGGTATCGTTTGGGCCCCTAGAAGCGTTGCGTTCTGGATTGCACTAAGCCTATCTGCTGAAGTTATGCCTACTGCTGGGGATATGTTAAGTATTGATGAGTTTAGTATAAGAACTGCTGCCGATGGCCTGTCAAGGAACATGTATATTGGTTTACCTCCTTGTCCGAATGCTGCTTTGGAAAAGCTTTGTGCAGCGCCTTGTGTTATATAGAAACTTACGCTCCAGTCCGTAGTGCTTGCATTCTGATTGGTTGTACCACCTATGCTACCACTGACTAGGGATTGACCAGTTAGAGCTACCTTGCCATCAATTACACCCTGGAATATTCCCTGACTCTCTATTATACTAATCGTGCTTTCTATCTCTGATTGTGATGCCCTCGGTATCACTACCTGGATCTGGGAATTGCCTATTGGTTGTATGTTTACTTCGCCCAGACCGAACTTTGAGAGCCTTTGCTGCAATGTGCTTACGATGCTGCTCATCTCAGCAGAGCTTACGCTGTGTTCTAGAGTTATTGGAATATCCGTGCCACCGATGAACTCTGTTCCAAGATGTATCCCATGAATGATATCCAGCACAGCCAGAATTAGTACTAATAGCAATAGAAGCAGTATCCTGTGATCCTTTAAGTAATCTATTATGGCCATTATATCCCTTCCTTTCTCTTTTTATGCCAGAGAATTATTGAGGCGTTTCCGAACCACGTAGTAAATATATCTGCTATCAGACCAAAAAGAACAACGCTGGATATCTCATAATATGTTGGTACATATATTATAATTGATACGACAAAGAGTACTGCAAATGCGACTATGGCTGTTGCAGTCATAGTCAACCCTGTCTTCATTGATTCGTAAGCCCTGTCTTCAGGAGTTCCTCCGCTTCTTTTCAGTATTCTTATCGCAGTGAGAACATCTGTATCTATTGAATAGCCTATAAGCATTAGTAGTCCGCCTATGCTTGTTATTCCCAGTGGGATTCCAAACAAGGCCATCGCGCCTATAGCAACGATTATATCGTTGGCTGCGCCGAAGACTACTGCGAACGATGGTATTGGAGACCTGAATATGAACAATACCACTATTGAGACAAGTATGAAGGCTATTATTATTATACTCTGGAGCTGGCTCAGGAAGTAGCTGCTTAGTTCAGGTCCTATATACTCAAAGGAGTACGACGAATATGGCACTATGGAGTTTACTGTTGACATGACCTGGTTTTGGTAAATTATCTGGGCCTTCGAATATGCATCCTGCGCTGCCTGTAGTATTGAAGATACGTTGCTTACATTTACAGAAGCGTTTGGAAGAACTCCGAATGGCTTTAACGAAGACATCTCTGCAGAGAACGATGACTGCATGTTTGCCAATGATTTAGACATTCCGGCCTTTGAGGTGTTTAAAGCAGATGCCGCTGTGCTGTTGGATGGATCTGCTTGCAAAGCTATCTGATAAGAGGTGAAGTTCAGGAAGTAGTTGGAATAATTAGATTCCCAGGAACCAACTCCGTTAAGACGGGTCTCTGCGGCAGCCAGGCTTGTATTCAGATCCATCGTTATCTGTATTGTCCCAGAACCAGCTTCCACTGTTGGCGATGATCCATGTATAGCACTGCTTATTGAAGAAGCTATCTGCTGTGGCGCTATCGTAGAATTTGATTGAAGAACTATTGTTGCTCCACCAACAAGCGTTGGATCCAGCACTAAGTAACGAGATAAGAATAATGAGATCACAAACAATGCCAGCGGAAGAAGTATGAGGTACTTTGCATTTTTGTGTCTGTAGATATTGGGTATTGTAAGCATTAAACCAGCTGAGATATCTTAATGTTGATTAAGTATTAAAAAATAGGAGGTTTAAAAAAACAAAATAATGGAAAAAGGCCCGAACTTGATTCAGGCGTATTTCTTCATTAGCTTGTTGTGCATTGCCTCTACAAAGCCAAATATTATCAGCATTATTGCGAATATGAATATCACTATACCAAAAAATAATGGCACAGTAAGACCCAATGTAGAATAGTATATCAGCAAGGAACCAAATATTATGAAGTAAATTCCCCAGTATATAGCCCTAAATATACTCCATCCAGCTCTCCTTTCATTTAGATGAAGTTGTCTATCCATCCATAACGATGGATCTATTGTTATAACATTTTTCTCTTTTCTCTCTGCCATTTGAACACCTTTCGATTCATATATGAAACAGAAAAGCTTAAAAAGATTGTTGTGATTTGCCAAGTAAAGTAACTGTTAACTACGCAGTATTTTTAGATATGTTTAGCAGGCATTTGTTATTGTAAGTCTTTGCGAGTAAAGTGCCGCCGCCTGTCCCGAAGGCACAGATGCACCAATAAATACATTTGAGGTCTTTCCGCCTTGAATCAGGATTAATGTATTGGTAGATGTCAAAGAAAGTTCATTTCCACCGTAGCTGCTAAGAGAGGAGGGATTCCATACAGTATTTGAGACATAGAAACTGTTCAGAGTATTTGTTGCATTTATCCAGTTGCTACCATATATGTACAGGTAAGCCCCTATTCCACCACCGTTCGTATCACTAATATATTTTGAGGTAGTGTAGTTCTGATCTGGAAGCACCTGACCGAAGTTTATGGAAGTTGGGGTAAGAGAGATTGTGCATGTGACTGCAGTCACATTGACAGATGTCGGAGAGGATATGGAAGTGACCTTTGTTGTTGCACTGTCTGTAACCTGTATTGAGAAATTATAAATACCTGCTGCTGTAGATCCGGAAGTAGCGAAGGTATATGTATTTGAAGTAGCGCCAGATATTGCCGAATAGGAGGTTGAGCCGGGAGGTTCTTCCAGCCATTGATAAGTGTATGGAGAAGTCCCAGTTGATGGAACATTCTCCGTAAGAATTGAATCTGATCCCTGTCCTATGGTATTTGGAGAGGAAAATGGGGTTGGTGCGATTAGGAAAGTGTTGGAACCATAGCTTAAGGAGTTTGAGACCGATACAGTTGGAGACTCGCTGTCAGTTATTATTACATTTGCCGTGAACTTTCCGATTCCCCATGAAGCAAGTTGAGAATAAGTAAATGTGTTTGAAGTCGACGAGGTTGAGTACAGCGCATTGGTTACAAGTGACCCTATTGCGTTGTAAACCAAGAAATTGTAAGTGTAAGGAGTTACCCCACCGCTCACAACAGCATTCAACGTCTGGTACTGGGTCTCTTCTATCAACGAATTTGATGAAGAAAAAGAGATGGATTTTAATGGCAATATTTCTGTAAAGGTTATTGAAGTTGTATTTCCAGCCACTGCAGAACCCAATGAAGGGGAAGGAGTATACTTGTTGCTGCTTACTATCTGATTTGGTATCGTGTAAGAGTAATCTCCAGGGACTGTTACTAGCGTAATTGTATTTGATGTGGACTTTGAGGTAATGCTGCTGTAAGTAACATTCCATAAGGAAGATGATGGAAGACCATTCTCAGCAAAACTTGAAGATTCAAACTGTTGGGCAACGCACTCTTCCAGTTCGGTAGGCGTTGGATATCTCGCAGTATTTTTCCATGCGCCTATTCCTGACGAAGAGAGTTGTGCGTAGTAAGTATTGTTCAGGAAGGTGCCGCCGGGAGTAGAACCACCCGTACAGAATATATAATTGCCAGAGGCAACACATGAGGTAAATTCGATATTTGAAGGATAGGCTGTTGTCGGATTCCAGGTGCCTATCCCTGACGAAGAGAGTTGTGCGTAATATGCAGAGCTTGTTATAACACCGGCAATTGAACCGCCAAGGCAATAGATATAATTATTTGATGTTACACAGCTCCCAAATGCGGAGTTTGTTGGATATGCAGTTGTTGTACTCCATGAGCCAATTCCGCTGCTTGATAACGAAGCATAATGTGATCCTGATAGATAAATGTTCCCTGTTCCCTCCCCCCTGGTGCAGTATATGTAACCTCCCGAAGTTGCACAATTATTGAAATCAGTATTGGTTGGGTATGCTGTAGTAGCTGTCCATGTACTGATATCTCCTGATGACAGAGAGGCGAAGTATGAAGAATTTAGATAAGTCCCTGCGGCATCTTTTCCTCCGGAACAGTAAATATAATTGTTGTAAGCAACGCAGCCGCCTTTTACTACAGCATTTATTGGGTAGGGTGTTGAGGTCTTCCATGATCCTGTGCTATTGTAGTAAAGGGGTGCAGAATATGTTGCATTGAGGAAACTTCCTGCGGCATCTTTTCCTCCAAGGCAATAAATATATCCTGAATTTGAGACACATGTATGGAATTCCGAAGGTATGGGATAATTAGGATCCATGCTAAAATTGTTAACTCCAGAATTTGATAGTATGCCGGAATAAGTGCGATTGATTATGCTTAACGACGAGTTTTCTCCTGCTGTGCAATATATTGAACTCACAGATCTCGAGACATTGAGAGTTAGTAACTGTGAGTACTTTCCTGAATTTGTATCTTCTGCCTGAATGGTGTGTGACCCTACTGCCAGAGTATTTGCATTATAGGTTATAGTGCCAGTAGAGCTCGCTTCTGATATTCCATCTACCAAAAGTTTGACTCCGTCTGTCGGAACAGTTATAGCAGTTATAAGGTCGTTTTGGCCATAAAGCTCAGGAGAGTACTGAATTGATAAGGATGGAGAAGGGGAGAAGGTTATTGAAGTTGTATTTCCAGCAATTGATGAGCCTGATGGTTGAGCAGGGACGTAATTAACACTAGATACCAATTGGTTTGATACGGTAAATGCCAGATTTCCAGAGCCTGCTAGTATGCTTACAGTATTAATTGGAAATAATTCAGAGTAGGAAACATTATCCATTGGGTTTCCGTTTGACCTTCCAGTTATACAGTAGATGTTGCTATTGTATACCACACAGCCACCCGGATTTTCTATACCGAAAGGATATGGAGTTGACGCTATCCATGGACCTGTGCCTGAAGATGATATTGAAGTCATGTATACTCCGTTGTAAGGGTATGTATTCCCAATATCACCACCTATGCAGTATAGATAACCACTAAAGGCTGAACATCTGTGCTGATCTATATTGTAGGGAAAATTGCTACCACTCTGCCAAGAACCGACACCGGAGCTTGATATCTGCGCAAAATATACGTTAGCTATTCTCTTAGAGTTTGGGAGGCCATTAAAGCCGCCGACACAATATAAATATCCATTATATGTAGAACAGCTTGTGACCTCAACATTTGTTGGATATGGTGTTGTAGAGGACCATGCTCCAACACCGGTAGAGCTAAGTTGTGCGTAGTACACTGAATTTGTATCATATCCGGAGGAAGTTGTTGTGTTTCCCCCGACGCAGTATATATAGCTATTATATGTATCGCAGCTGTCCAGGAAGATTGGTGTTGGATATGGGGTTGTCTCTGTCCAAGAAGAGACTCCAGAAGAAGAGAGTGTGCCATAGTAAACTGCATTGGTAGGCACAGCAGCCGTTCCTTCCAGACCGCCTACACAATAGATGTAAGATCCGGAAGTAACGCAATTTGCTCCCCCAACCGCAGACAATGGATATGGATTTGTTGTAACCCATTGCCCAAGAGCATTTGTTGAGAGTATATTTGCATAATAAACAGTATTTACGGGTGTCACTGTATTTTCATCACCGCCAACGCAATATATATAGCCATTATTTGCGACGCAACCAGGAAATTCATCTGTTATAGGATATGAAGTTGCGCTTGACCAAGTGCCTACGCTCTGGAAACCAGTCACGCCATTGTAGGTCACATTCCACATTGAATTTGAAGGAAGGCCGCTCTCAAGAAAAATTCCTTGAGGTCTGATTACACTGACCGAACTGTCTACACTATTGGTTGTCAAGGTCCCTGTATTTACTATAGTTATATTCTTTCCAGAAGACGAAGTCATATATGCATATGTTCCTGAGGGAGAA
>JAMCSO010000025.1:0-753 GCA_023379075.1 Candidatus Martarchaeota archaeon
CTACGATCCTTCTAAGGTCAATGTTGACTCGATAAAAAACCAAGGATACAGGCTTATAGGGATACCTCTGCTTGATACTGCTGTAAAAATAAGCGGAGATCCCATAATGAGAAATGTTGTTGCTATAGGTGCGATACTGAAGATAATAGGAGTAAATATAGAGGCATTTGATGAAGTCGCAAAAAGTATGTTCCTTAGGAAAGGAGAAGCCATTGTCAGCAATAATGTAAATGCAGCTAGGACAGGATATAATTATGAGGGCGTAGAAACGTTCCATCCAATCAGGGGAGATGGAAAGACAAGATTTACGCTAGATGGAAATACCGCACTTTCAATGGGCTCTTATGCAGCAGGATGTAAGCTATATGCAGGTTATCCAATGACTCCTGCGAGCACAATATTACAATGGTTTGCTGCACATCAAGATAAGGGAGTGCTGGCAAAGCAGACAGAAGATGAGCTTGCAGCAATCAATACGGCGATAGGAGGATCTTTCGCGGGGGTAAGATCTGCATGTGGAACCAGCGGAGGAGGATTCTCTCTGATGGTTGAAGCTCTCGGTTTCACAGCAATGCTCGAAGTGCCATTGGTGGTGTTCGAAGCACAGAGAACAGGGCCGAGCACGGGATTGCCGACAAAGACAGAACAGGCAGATTTATTATTTATAATGCACGCATCGCAGGGAGAGTTCCCAAGAATTGTCGTTTCTCCGAGGAATGTTGAGGAATGTTTTTACATAGCAGCTGAGGCATT